>JBIOXS010000001.1:0-4900 GCA_044869815.1 Candidatus Rokuibacteriota bacterium
GTGCCGCCGAACACGATGTTGGCGATGAGCCGGTGGACGTTGATCGGCATCCACGTGAAGTTGGTGATGGCCGCCCACACGCCGCCCGTGAGCTTGCCCGTCTCGTCGACGCCGGCCGGGGAGATCATGAAGGTGACCCAGGAGTTCGCCACGAAGAGGATGGCGGTGCCGAGCAGGTTGGAGAGCACGCCGAGGCCGACGTGAATCCATTTCCGGGACCCGGACAGCCAGTCCCAGCCGTAATACCAGAGGTAGACGGTGAAGGTCTCCGCGAAGAAGAGCATCGCGTAGAGCCAGTAGGTCGGGAAGAAGACCGAGCTCATGTACGCCCAGAACCGCGGGTAATAGCCGACGAACAGGAAGAGGAGCAGGGCGCCGAGCAGGGCCGTCGTCGAGAACGCGGCGAACGTCAGCTTCACCAGCTCGTGCGAGAGCCAGTCGTAGCGGGCGTCGCCGGTGCGCCAGCCCACGGCCTCGATGATGACGGCGAAGATCGGCACGCCGAGGATGAACGCGGCGAAGTTGAGGTGCAGCTGCGCGACCGCCCACACGGCGAGCCGCGAGCCGAGCAGCGGGAAGTTGCGATATGCGGCCTCGCCCCTGGCGGCCTCCTGGGCGTCGGCAGGGAGCAGCGACAGGACCACGATGGCGGCGGCGAGCAGGAGCACGAGGCGGGCGCGCCGTCGCGCGGTCGGCACTCGGTCAGAACCCCGTGAGAACGTTTGGGAGACCCTCTTGGGAGACGAGCTTGTTCCCGAGTTCACAGAGCGTTCGCGGGTTCTTTTTATGGCCAACGCCCCGAAGTGTCAAGCGAAAACGGGCGTAGAAGTTTGACACACTCTACCCCGCGGGCTAGCATGACTTCCGGAGATTCCCCATGAAGCCGCGGATGTCTCAGCGCATCCAGTTCTCCCTCGCCTACCTGCTCGTGGCGGTCGTGGTTCTCTCGTTTCTGCAGTCCTGGCTGCTCGCCCCCCGCACGGTCGAGATCCCGATGTCCAAGTTCCTCGAGCTCCTCCGCGGCGACAAGATCGAGAAGGTGGCCGTGACCGAGCGCGAGATCCGGGGCATCGCCCGCCAGGGCGCCCTTCCCACGCCGCCGAGCGCCGCCGGCGACCGCCTGCGCCAGCTGCTCGGGACGGAGGACGAGCCGCGCGTCTTCGTGACCACCCGGATTCCCCTCGTGGACGACCAGCAGCTCGTAAACGAGCTGCAGGCGCACAACGTCGAATTTGCCGGGCGTATCGAGACGACGTTCTGGAAGGACCTGCTGTTCGGGTGGATCATCCCGCTGGGCGTCATGGTGGGCATCTGGATGTTCCTCATGCGCCGGGTGGGCGGCGGTCCGACGCAGGCGCTGTCGTTCGGGCGCAGCAAGCACAAGATCTTCGACCGCAAGGAGCTGAAGACGACGTTCGCGGATGTGGCGGGGGTGGACGAGGCCAAGGCCGAGCTGGAGGAGATCATCGATTTCCTGAAGAATCCGCGCAAGTATCAGCGGCTCGGCGGCCGCCTCCCCAAGGGCGTGCTGCTGGTGGGCCCGCCCGGTACCGGCAAGACGCTGCTGGCGCGCGCCGTGGCCGGCGAGGCCGACGTGCCGTTCTTCACGCTGTCGGGCTCGGAGTTCGTCGAGATGTTCGTCGGCGTGGGCGCCGCCCGCGTGCGTGACCTGTTCGAGCAGGCCAAGGACAAGGCCCCCTGCATCATCTTCATCGACGAGCTCGACGCCATCGGCAAGTCGCGCGCGGGGGCCACCGGCTTCGTCGGCGGCCACGACGAGCGCGAGCAGACGCTGAACCAGCTGCTCGCCGAGATGGACGGGTTCGACTCCTCCAAGGGCGTCATCATCATGGCCGCCACCAACCGCCCCGAAGTGCTCGACCAGGCGCTGCTGCGGCCGGGCCGCTTCGATCGCCAGGTCGTCGTCGACAAGCCCGACGTCCGGGGTCGCGAGGCCATCCTGCGCCTGCACGCGCGGGCGGTCGTGCTGGCGCCGAACGTCGAGCTCGGGGTCATCGCCGCCCGCACCCCCGGCTTCGCCGGCGCCGATCTGGCGAACATCGTGAACGAGGCGGCCCTGCTGGCGGCGCGCAAGGAGAAGAACGCCGTCGAGATGTCCGATCTCGAGGAAGCCATCGACCGCGTGGTGGCGGGCCTCGAGAAGCGCAGCCGCGTGCTGTCGGAGAAGGAGCGGGACATCGTCGCGCATCACGAGATGGGCCACGCCCTCGTCGCCTCCTCCGTGAGCCACGCCGACCCGGTGCACAAGGTCACCATCATCCCGCGCGGCATCGCCGCGCTCGGCATGACCTACCAGCTGCCGACCGAGGACCGCTTCCTGCTGACCCGCAGCGAGATCGAGGACCGCGTGGCCGTGCTGCTCGGCGGCCGGGTGGCCGAGGAGCTCGTCTACGGCGAGGTCTCGACGGGCGCCCACAACGATCTCGAGCGTGCCACCGAGCTCGCGCGGCTCATGGTCACGAAGTACGGCATGTCCGAGCGGGTCGGGCTCGCCACCTACGGCGAGCGCGGGCCGCTGTTCCTCAAGCAGGCCGGCGTCGGCGGCGATCGCGACTACAGCGACGCCACCGCGCGCGCCATCGACGAGGAAGTGCGCGCGATCCTCGACCGCACCCATGACCGCGTTCACGGGCTTCTCACCACCCGCAAGGCCGCCCTGACCGCGGCGGCGGCGGAGCTCAAGCGCGTGGAGACGCTCGAAGGCGAGCCTCTCCGCCGCCTGCTCGCGGGCGAGCCCGTTTCCAGCCCGAATTGAAGGAGGCGCAGACCCCCATGCTGCAGCTCACTCGAAAAACCTTCGTCGCCACGCTCGCCGTCGCCCTCGTGATCGGTGTCACGCTCGGCGCCTTCGCCGCGGGCCGCGTCGAACGGCCGCCGGTGGCGGCGGCGCCCGAGGCGCCGATCCTGCCGGTGCAGATGCCGCTCGCGGGCACCAACACCTTCGCCAAGGTCGCGGATGCCATCAGACCGGCGGTGATCAACATCAACACCCTGTCCAAGGGCGGGCTCGGCGGCGGGCGCACGCCGTTCGAGGAGTTCTTCGGCGAGGAGTTCTACAAGCGCTTCTTCGGCGACGCGCCCGAGCGCATTCCACAGCGCAGCCTCGGCTCCGGCGTCATCGTCGATCCCACGGGCATCGCGCTCACCAACGCCCACGTGGTCGAGAAGGCCACGGAGATCGAGGTCGTGACCCTCGACGGCAGCAAGCACAAGGCGAAGCTCGTCGGCCTCGACAAGAAGACCGACCTCGCCGTGCTCAAGCTCGACGACGGCAAGGGACAGTTCAAGTACGCGCGGCTCGGCGACTCGGAGAAGCTGCAGGTCGGCGACTGGGTCATCGCCGTCGGATCGCCGTTCGGGCTGCAGGCAACGGTGACGGCCGGCATCATCAGCGCCAAGGCTCGCAACATCGGCCAGGGCCCCTTCGACGATTTCTTACAGACCGACGCCGCCATCAACCCCGGCAACTCCGGCGGGCCGCTCGTCAACATGCAGGGTGAGGTCGTCGGCATCAACACGGCGATCGTGGCCGGTGGCTCCGGCATCGGCTTCGCCATCCCCTCGAACATGGCGCGGAAGATCTACACGGAGCTCCAGACCAAGGGCCGTGTCACGCGAGGCTGGCTCGGCGTCTCCATCCAGCCGCTCACGCCGGAGCTGGCGCGCTCGTTCAACGCCAAGGACACGAAGGGCGTCCTGATCTCGGACGTCATGCCCGAGGGCCCGGCCGCCAAGGCGGGCCTCAAGCCCGGCGACATCCTCGTCGAGTTCGAGGGCAAGAAGATGGAGGCCCCGTCCGACCTCCAGCGCGCGGTCGCCATGGCGCAGCCCGGCCAGGACACGAAGATGAAAGTGTGGCGCGAGCAGGCCGAGCGCACGGTCGACATCAAGATCGGCGAGGCCCCCGACGATCGCGAGGCGCAGCAGCGCCCGAGCCGCGCGACGCCGTCGGCCCTGGGGCTCGACGTGCGCCCGATCACGCCCGAGATCGCCAAGCAGCTCAACCTCAGATCGTCCGAGGGCGTCGTCGTCGCCCGGGTCGAGGAGGGCACCGCCGCGGCCGAGTCCGGGGTGCAGCGCGGCGACGTGATCCGCGAGATCAACCGCCAGAAGGTGCGCTCGATGGCCGACTACGAGCGTTTGACCAAGGACGTCAAGGAGGGCGATCGGCTGACGGTCCTGCTGCAGCGCGGCCCGATGTCGCTCTACGTGGCCTTCACGGTCGCGCGAGGATAGTTACTCGAGCACGCTCCGCGGCAGAGCCGCCGCACCGTCCTGGGCGGTGCCGTCACGGCCGCGGAGAGTCTTGCGCGCCTCCGCCAGCAGCGCAGGATCGGTGCGGCTCGACTCCAGAAGACGGCGGTAGATCGTCTCGGCCGAGGCCGGGTCTCCGATCGTCACGAAGCTTCGCATGGCGCCGAGCAGCGCGCGACCTGCGGCGGGCGTCTCTGCGGTGAGCTGCGCCGCCGCGAGATACATGTTGAGCGCGCGCTCTTCGTCGCCCACGCCGTGAAGTATCTCTGCGCTCTGGTACGCGGCTTCGCCGGCTACCTCACGGTCTTGCGGGCGATCCGCGCCGGCAGGCATGAGCTTCTGGTAGAGCAGCAGCGCTTCCCTCGGCCTGTGTAGCGCCGTCAACGAGCGACCGGCGTCGAGCAGGGCCTGCCGCGCCCATCTCGAGTCCTCCGCGACGTACGCCGCCGTCATGTACCATTCGACGGCGGCTTCGTGCTGTCCCTCCGCGCTCAGGATGCGGCCACTCCGGTACGCGGCCTCGCTGGCGATCTCGCCCTGCGAGGCCTCGACGAGCCGCCGGAGCAGCGGTCGTGCGCGCTCCGGCTGACCGAGCCCCTCCTCGAGATCGGCCAGGAGCCGCAGC
>JBIOXS010000002.1:0-57125 GCA_044869815.1 Candidatus Rokuibacteriota bacterium
CGAGACGCGGCGCTGGCAGCAACCCATCCCCTCGCAGCCAACGGAAGAAGCGCTGACGTCGCGCGAATCCTACAGGACCCGCGCCGGCCACACCGGCTCGTGGTAACCGAGCGGCACGGCGGGGCGGACCCAGCGCGGCGGCGTCTCCGAGAGGCGCACGACCGGCCCGAGATGGCGCAGCCGACCCGCCGGCGTGTCGCTGGTGATCGTCCAGCGCTCCAGCTCCGCGGGCGTGAATTCCGCCGGCACGTTCTCGAGCTCGGCCTCCGGGACCTGGCCGCGTCCGACCAGCCAGCGCCCCGTCTGCGCGAGCGAGATCCGCACGAGCCAGCTGCCGCCCTCGCGTGCGCGGCGGGCGAGCGCGACCATGGCGCCGAACGCCATCAGATAGCCGGTCAAGTAGTCGATCGCCGATACCGGATAGAACTGGGGCCCCGGCGCGGCACCGGGGAACAGCTCGCCCTGGCGCGTGGTGATGCCGCTGACCGTCTGCACGACCGTGTCGAAGCCGCGGCGCGACGCCCACGGGCCGACGTGGCTGAAGGCGCTCAGCGACACGACCACGATGCCGGGCCGCAGTCGCGCCAGCGCCTCGGGTGAGAGCCCGCGATCGGCGAGGGTGCCTGGCCGGTAGCTCTGCGAGAAGACGTCCGCCTCGCGGACGAGCCCGCGCAAGATCTCGAGCTCCCTCGGATCGCGCAGGTCGAGATGGGCGGAGAGCTTGCCGTGGCCGGTGTCGTATTCCTGGTAGCCGAGATTCGGCAGGTGCGCGGCCGTGATCTTCAGCACGTCGGCGCCGTGCTCGGCGAGCGTGCGTGCGCAGGTCGGGCCGGCGAGAACGCGGGTCAGGTCGAGCACGCGGACGCCCGACAACGGCCGGTCGCCGTCGGAAAGCTTCTCCGGCGGGCTCTCGCCGATCTTGACGATCTCCATCAAAGGCAGCGACGCGATGGCGGCGGCCTGCGGGTGCCTGGCCCACTCGTCCATGGTGCGCACCATGCCGCCGGCGCCCTTCGCGGCGATGATCGCCTCCTCCAGCTCGAGCGCGTCCCACTTCGCCACCGCCTCACGCACCGCCTCGCGATCTTCCGGCACGCCGAGCACGCGGAGGGCGGCCGCGCGATGGTTCAGGAAATTGCAGTGCAGATAGCTCCAGCGGCCGTTCCTGGCCGGATAGACCCCCATCACGGCATTGCGCTCCGTCGACACGGGCGCGCCGTCCAGCGTCATGTAGTGCCCGCTGCGGAGCGAGGCCGTGGCCTGGCGAGCATCGACCGCGACCTCCTGGCGACGCCCCGTGCGCAGCGCCCACAGCTCGGACACGGCGAGGCCCACCGCCGCGAGGGCTGCGGCGCTGGTCTCCCCGATACGGAACGGCGTCGGCAGGATCGGGTCGCTGCCGCCGCTGATCTCGACCCCGCGGGGGCGCTCCCCGTCCCAGCCGGCGATCGTCAAGATCGTGCGCAGAGCATCAGCTCCTCCGTGCATGGCGGGCCGCATTATATCCGCGAGCTCAACGCCGAGCGGCGTCCCCGAAGTAAAACGAGTCGGCCTCCGGATCTCCCTTCCGCGCCGGCCGCGGCGGCGGCACGCGACCGTCCACCGGCGGCAGCGCGCGCAGGTAGGCGATGATCGCGAGCCGGTCCTCCTCCGACCAGTGCGAGAAGATGTCCCACGGCATGGCCTGCCAGTGCAGCGCGCGGCCGTCGGTGCCGATGCCGCTGCGGAGGACGCGGCTCAGCGCGGGGACCGACGCGGCGGCGAGGCCGTCGCGGTGCGGTGTGAGATTGCTCGAGACCGCGCTGCCGAAGAGCCGCCAGCGTGCCTCCATGCCGCCCGCAAACCACTTCGCCGTCGCGAAGCCGGTGAAGGCGCTGGCCGGCGTGTGGCACATCCCGCACGGCGCCACCGTGGCCAGATACTCGCCGCGCTCGGCTCGCGCGCGCTCCGGGCCGGTGATCCAGCGCGGCAGCGCCGGCGCGCCGGCGAAGTGGCGCGCGGTCGCGCGCTCGGGCGAGACGACGCGGACGGGCGGCCAGATGCCGAGCAGGAGCCAGGCGCCGAGCACCAGGAGGCCGAGCGTCAGCACGCCCCAGCGCGTCCAGCCGCCGCGCGTCAGCACGATGCCGGCGGCGGTGAGGAGGAAGACGACGACGCCGCTGCCCCAGCCGATCGCGTTGGCCACCACGCGCCAGGCGAGCGAGACCGGAATGCCGACGAGCGCGCGGTCGAGCGCGGCGTTGCCGCCCCAGAAGCCGATGGCGCTCTCGGCGCCCATGAGAGCCAGCAGCTTGCCGCCCGTCTCCTCGCCGAGCGTGATGAGGCGGGGCCTCGGCACGTCGTTGCGGATCGGCGGCAGCGCCTTCAGATAGGTCGCGATGGCCTGGGCGTCCGCCGCAGTGAGCCGCGAGAACCATTGCCACGGCATGGCCATCGGGTGCAGCCGCCGGCCATCGCGCGCGATGCCGCGGGTGATCGCGGTGACGATCTCCGCCTCGCTCCATCGTCCGAGGCCCGTCTCGGGATCCGGCGTCAGATTGCGGCTGTACCAGACGCCCCACGGATAGGCGCTCACGCGCATCCCGCCGGCGAGGAAGAAGCGCCGATCGTACTCGCCGGTCTCGGCGCTCACCGGCGTGTGGCAGAGCGCGCACGCCATGGCGTTGACCAGATAGCGGCCGCGGGCGAGCGGCTCGGTGGCCACGCCGGTCGTGGCGATCCGCGCGGGGTCGGTGACGCGCCAGATGGGCTCCCGGCCGAGCGTCAGCACGTACGCGGCGATGACGAGGGCGTCGTTGCGGCTCACGCTGTCCGCGAAGGACGGCATCGGCGAGCCGTCGATGCCGCCGAGGATGCGCAGCGCGATGTCGTCGATCTGAGCGCCGCCGCGAAAGCTCCACGGCTCGGTGAGGTTGGTCGGCGGGACCTCGCCGGTCGGCCCCTCGCGCGTCGGGTGCCAGCCCTCGCCGCGGCCGTCCTCGCCGTGACACTTGACGCAGCCCGCGCGCACGTAGGCGTGCTCGCCGCGCGCGGCCAGCGCCGGGCGCCAGTTGAAGAACGGCACGTTGAGCGGCGGCGCCGCCGGCCGCGACGGCGGCGCCAGCGCCAGCACGTGACGCGCGAGCGCCCGGCGCTCGCTCTCGTTCAGCAGCTCGGCGAAGGGCGGCATGCTCGTGCCCGGCAGCCCGCGCGTGATCGTGCGAAAGACGTCGGCATCCGTCGGCAGCGTGCCCGACGGGGTCGAGCGGAACTTGTAGACGCCACTGGTGAAGTCGCGCGGCAGCGGATTGAGCAGCGCCGCCGCCGGTCCGTCGCCGCGGCCCTCGACGCCATGACAGACGGCGCAGCGCGCGCGATAGAGCGCGGTCACGTCCTGCGCGTGAGCGGTGAGCGGCGCCAGCGCGAGCGCCAGCGCCAGGACGAGGCCGGCTGTCAGACGCGCCCCTCGCCGTCGTGGAGGTCGCACGAGATGCGCATGCGGTTGGCCGCGACCCAGGCGTACACACGGCGCGCCACGGCGCTCGCGCCCGGCGCGGCGAGGAGTGAGGCCGCCCACCGCCAGCGCGGGATGCGACGCAGCAGCTCGGGCACGGCGTCGGCGCCCTCGAGCACGCGGCCGTCGGGCAGCACGAGCTGCATGGCGCGCAGACAGCGCTCCTCGGTGATCTGGGGGAAGCGCGCGCGGCGCTGACCGGAGCGGCAGGGCAAGATCTCGAGCTGGCCGGCGGCCATGGCGCGCCGCATGAGCCAGAGGGCGCTGGCGCGGCACATGGCGCAGTCGGCGTCGTAGACGAGGGTCGCTACTTGCCCCACCGCTTCGCGAGCGAGCGGTAATAGATCGCGAACCCGAGCGCGATCAGCGGGGCGAAGATCGCCTGCGCCAGCGCCGCCCCCGAGCCGGTGCGCAGCCACAACCGCGCCTCGACGAGCGCGTAGAACAGGAAGAACGCGATGCCGCAGACGATCAGGACGCGATGCGCCGTGATCAGGCGCACACGACCTTCACGGCGTCGCGCGCCACCGACACGAGCCGGTCGACTTCCGTCTCGTTGATGACCAGCGGCGGCGCGAAGAAGATCGTGTCGCCATTGGCCGGGTGCGGCCCGCTCGTGGGCCGCACGCGGGTGATGACGCCGCGCTTGGTCATCTCCTGCTGCACGCGCGGGCCGACCTTCTTGTCGAGCGTGAAGTTCTTCTTGGTGGCCTTGTCCTCCACCAGCTCCACCGCCGCCAGCAGCCCCTTGCCGCCGCGGATGTCGCCGGCGTGCGGCGAATCGCCGAAGGCGGTGGTGAGGCCGGAGTAGAGGCGGTCGCCCATCTTGGCGGCGTTCTCCCAGAGCCGCTCGCGCGCCATGATGTCGAGGTTCTTGAGCGCCACCGCGCAGCAGGTCGGATGTCCGGAGTACGTGTAGGCGTGCATCCAGCGGTCGGCCGGGTTCACGGTGTCCATCGCCTGCTTGATCTCGCGGCTCACCATGATGCCGCCGAGCGGCAGGTAGCCGGACGTCACGCCCTTGGCGAAGGACATGATGTCGGGCTTGACGTTCCAGTGGCTCAGCGCGAACCACTTGCCGGTGCGGCAGAAGCCCGTGATGACCTCGTCGCCGATGAAGAGCACCTCGTGCTTGTTACAGACCTCGCGGACGAGCGGGAAATAGTCCTCGGTCGGATAGAGCACGCCGCCGCCGCCGTGGATCGGCTCGGCGATGAATGCCGCCACGGTGTCCGGCCCTTCGCGGAGGATCGCTTCTTCCAGCAGCCGCGCCCCCGCCTGCCCGGCCGTCTCGCCCGGCTTGGCGTCGGGCATGCGGTACGGGTAGCAGGTCGGGATGTGGAGGAAGCCCGGGACGCGCGGCTCGAACATCTTCCAGTAAGCGGCCATGCCCGTCGCGCTCATCGCCTGCTGCGTCACGCCGTGATAGGCGTTGACACGCGAGATGACCTTGAACTTGCCGGGCTTGCCCTTGGCCTTCCAGTAGAAGCGCGCCGTCTTGAACGCGGACTCGTTGGATTCGGCGCCGCCGCACGTGAAGAAGACGCCCTGCATGTTGTCGTAGGTGATCTCCATGAGCTTCTGCGCGAGCTGGATGGCCGGCAGATTGGACGAGCCCGTGTAGGCCGAGAAGTAGGCGAGCTCCTTCATCTGCGCCATGGCCGCCTCGGCCAGCTCGGCGCGGCCGTGGCCGACGTTGACGTTCCACAGACCGGCGAGGCCGTCGATGTACTTCTGGCCGCCGTGGTCCTCGATGGTGGCGCCGCGCCCGCGCACGTAGATCATCGGCTCCGCGTGATCGATCGGATGATGCAGCGGATGGATGAGGTGGTCCTGGTCGGCCTTGATGAGCTCGGCGGCGGTCATCGCCATCGGATCCTCCGGTAGTCGCCGTGTGGGATCGGGATCGCCCGCTCGCGAGGGCCTCGATATCGATAGACCCACGCGCGCGCGCGGCGGCCGCCCACGAGCGTCACGGTGGTGCGACCGCGGACGAAATTGTACCCCTCCTCGCGATCGAGCACGGGGAGAAGTTCGGCCCGGTGCAGCCGGTAGAGCTGGCCCCGCACCCGCCCGCGCCCGGGAATCAAGCCGGGATAGTGGCGCAGGTCGACCAGGCGGCCGGGGGCCGTGGCCTCGCCCACCAGCGTGGCCCCGGCCACGAGGAACCGGTGACGGCGATAGCCGCGCATCAGCGTGCCGTAGGCGAACAGGTGCTCGAGCGGCTTACTTCGCGCGCGCCGAGCGCGCGGCGGCTCAGCTCTTGCCGTTTCCGGAAGCAGCGCGCACGACCGCCTCGACGAACTGCGCCTCGGGCAGCGCGCCCTCGAACTGGACGCGGTCGTTCATGACGATCTTCGGCACCGCCATCACCTGATAGGCGCGCGAGAGCTCCGGGAACTCGGTGGCCTCGATGGCCACCGCGCGGACCTTGTCCGATGCGATCGCCATGTGGTGTGCCAGGCGCACGGCCCGGGGACAGTACGGTCAGGTGGGGGTGGAGAAGACCTTGATCTCGACCTCGCCCGGCAGCGTGGCCAGGGTCGCCTTCGTCTCCTCGGTGAGGCCCGCCTCGCCCCGCGATGTCGCGATGATGGCGTCGATCAGGTTGCTGAACTCGTAGCCGCCGGGGATGCCCAGGAAGCGGATACCGTAGTCGCGTTCGCCCTCGATCACCGTGACCGGTACGTCGCTCACGCCGTAGGCCTCGGCGCGGGCGCGGTCGATCTGTGGATTGAGCACCTCCACCGTGATCTTGTCCGAGAGCTCCGCAACCTCCTTCATGAGCTGCTCGTTCTGGCGGCAGAGGTCGGCGGCGACCAGCTCCTGCGAGAAGATCACGAGCTTGACCGGTCCGCTGAGTCGCTCGAACTCCTTGCGCACGGCTGTCTGGTCTTTTGCCTGGAGAATGGCCATGCTTCGAGTATAGCGTCTTGAACAACCCCTGCCGCGGGCGTACCGTCCCTGGAGGGGGAGGCGCCGCATGAAGCCATTCGTCATCAACCGGTACGGCCGCATGGTCTTTCCCTCGAACTTTTTCCCGGCCCTCGACTTCTCGGTCTTCGAGACGCTCGACCAGTTCACGGCCGTGATCCACCGGGACTTCGAAGAGAAAGCGCCCACCGAGCAGGACATCGTCGCTCGTCTCGAATCCGGTGCATATCGAGGTCGCTATGAGCTTCTCCGCGACCTCGCCCTCGACCTGTTCTGGGTGAACCGCTACGCGATGACGATCTACGAGAAGCGCCCCACGCGCTGGCGCGACGTGCCGAAGCATCGCGGCGACATCTTCTTGCCGATCTTCAAGCCGTGGGAGGGCGGCGAGCTCACGGCCGCCATCGAGCACGGCTATCGCGCCCTCAAGCCGACCTGGGACGAAGGCACCGAGGACAAGATCTTCCGCGTGCTCATCGACGTCTTCCGTCACAAGAAGGGCGCCGGCGCCGAGCTGACGCCGATCAAGCCCACCGTCCCCGAGATGCTGGCGAGACCACGCAGCCTCACCTACCAGCTCCTCGTCCACAATCCCGATTACCCGGGCTACTCCCATGACGACATCATCGAGTGCAGCCACGCGGTGCCGGAGCTTGAAGCGCTGCTGCGACAGATGATGATCCTGCACAACGAGTTTCGCTGGGACCGGAACAAGATGCGCACGATCGAGGTCGGCAAGCTGGCCGACGACGACTTCGTGGTCGTCTACTACCCGCGCAACGACGAGGTGCGCGAGTTCATCCGCCGCGTCAAGCGCGGGCCGCGCAGCCGGCCGCCGAAGCCGGCGGCGATCGCCGCCCGGCCGCCGGTGACGCCATTCCCGCCCATCGACGTGCGCCGCAAGTTCAGCATCATGCCGCGCATCGAGGCGCTCGCCGTCTACGCTGGCGAGCGTCCGTGCACGAACGACGATCTCATCCGCAACGCGGCCTACTCGTGGTCGCCGATGACGGCCGCCGAGATCGAGGAAAAGACCGGCATCCGCCAGCGGCTCTATACCGAGCTCGACCTCGACCACATCGCGCTGCTGGCCGCCCAGGCGGCGCTCCAGAAGGCGCGGCGGCAGCCGGAGGAGATCGGCGCGGTGCTCTTCTGCTCGTGCACGAGCGCCAAGATGATGCCCTCGCTGGCCACGTGGCTGTCCTCGCGGCTCGGCATGTTCCAGACGCACACCTCGTGCGACATCGTGGCCGCCTGCGCCGGGCTGCCATACGGGCTGTCGGAGGCGGTGCGGCTGCTGCAGGAGGTCGAGCGGCCGGTGCTCGTCGTCTGCGGCGAGAAGTTCTCGGACAAGATCGGCACCGTGCGCACCTCCCGCATGATCTTCGGCGACGGCGCCGCGGCCGTGGTCGTCGGCCCCGCCGAGCCGGGGGCGGCGCCCGACGTCGAGTATTTCCAGACGTACGCGAGCGGGCCCGTGAGCGAGGTCGACTCGATCGTGTGGCCCAATCCGGAGTTCGACAACAACATCACGGTGTTCGGTCCCGAGGTGAAGGCGCTGGTGAAGCGCTACCTCACGCAGATGATCGGCGAGCTCTCGACGCTGCCGAACCCGGAGGGCGGCGCCGGAAATCTATTGTCGGCCATCGACCTCATCGTGCCCCACCAGGCCAACAAGACCATGGTGGTGCACTACGCGAAGGCCGCGGGGCTGAAACCCGAGCAGCTCTACTTCAACATCGAGCGCGTCGGCAACACGTCGTCGGCGTCCATTCCGCTGGCCATCTACGACGCCGTCCAGCAGGGCGTCATCGATCGGCCGAAGCGGATCTTCGCTCCCGGCTTCGGCGCCGGGGCCGTGGGCGGCTATGTCGTGATGCGCGTCGATCCCGCCATCGTCGCGAAGTAGTTTCGTTCCGCTCACCCGACGCCCTGAGCCGACGGCACTCCGGATGCACGGTCGCAGGACGATCACCGATGTCAAACCTACGCCAGGGAAGAGAGGAACCGCATGGCAACCGGATATCGCGACGAGCCGACCCTTCGCCGAATCGGGGATCTCCTGAGCTACACGATCGGCGCCACCGACGGTGACATCGGGAGCGTCGACGACGTCTACTTCGAGGACGACACGTGGACGACGCGCTACCTCGTGGTCAACGCCGGCAGCTGGCTCGTCGGTCGTCACGTGTTGATCCCACCGGGCGCAATCCAGCGGATCGATGGCGTGGCCGAGCGCGTGGTGACGGACCTGACGAGGGAGCAGGTGAAAAACAGCCCCGGCATGGACACGCAACGGCCGGTCTCTCGGCAGTACGAGGCCGACCTCTACGGATACTATGGTTACCCGTACTACTGGACGGGCCCGTATCGCTGGGGGCTCGTGGCCTATCCGTATGCTGGCCCCTATCCCCCTGCGGCGTCATATCCTCCCGGCGGTGCCGGCACACCGGCACGCTCTGCCGTCGCCGACGAGCTGGCGGCTCGCGAAGCGGCGGGTGAGAACTCGCGCCTGCGGAGCGCCCGCGACGTGAGCGGTCACGGAATCCAGGCCACCGACGGTGAGCTGGGCCACGTGGAGGACTACCTCATGGACGACCACGAGTGGGCGATCCGATACCTGATCGTCGATCCCCGCAACTGGTGGCCGGGGGCGCACGTGCTCATCTCCACCGAGTGGATCACGGCGGTCCACTGGAACGATTCGACGGTGGAAGTCAGCGTCGACAAGGCGAGCGTGCGGGCCGCGCCCGCCTACGACCCCACGGCGACGATGAGCCGGGACTACGAGAATCAGTACCACCGGCACTACCGCCGGCCCGGATACTGGGAGCGTCACCCCGACTCGTGGCACCGCCGGCGACCCGCGGCCTGACCGTCGGGTGAGGCGGACCGCGCGTCAGCCGATCCTCCCCTCCTCCTTCTCCACGATGAGAGTGAGCCCCTCGGCGGCGCGCACGATCACCGCATCGCCGGCCCGGATGTCACCGCCATGCGCCCGCGCCTTCCACAGCTCTCCGTTCACGCGGACGTAACCGGAGGGCGCGAGACTCTCCAGGGCTTCTGCGCGCTGTCCGATGGGGCGCGTCGGCGCCGGCGTCCTGAACACCGCGCGCATCGCCGGGTAGAGCGCGAGATCCTTGGCGACGTAGAGCGCGAGGATCGAAGTCACGATCCACGTCGCCAGATCGAGCGCCGCGCCGAGCCAGAACAGGGCGACGCCGGCGGCGACCCAGCCTGGTGCCTGCCACGCCATATATCGGAAGAACGACCAGTGAGGCCGCGTGGGATGCGCGACCGCTACCTCGTTCGACGACCGGCGCCGGAAGCCGGCACGAGCGTGAAAGTATGGTCAGGCGCCAGCTCGACCCGTGATCCGAAGTCGCGCGAGGCTTCGGTGATCGTGTCTGCCAACCATTCCGCCTCCTTCGACGATGCTCGGTGCAGCCGCATCTTCCGGATCCGCAGCGGCCTCATCCGCAGGCTGACCGGATCTCCGTGACCCGGGTCGATGGCAGCGAAGTACATCACCACCAAGTCGTCCCTGAACTCTTCGTAGCCGGCGATCCCTTCGTAGTCGTCGATGAAGTCGCCGCAGCCATACAGCAGAAGACGGCCGCGGTACAGCTCGATCGCCCGCGGATGGTGCGACGAATGGCCATGAACGACGTCGACGCCACCCTCGACGAGGCGATGCGCGAAGCGGACGTGCGCCTCGGGAATCTCGTACCCCCAGTTGCTGCCCCAGTGGATCGAGGCGATCGCGACGTCTCCCGGGCGCCTCACGCGATGGAGGCGCGCGACGATGCGAGCGGCCGTCGCGTCGGACAGGTCGGGCAGCAGGTCAACGCCCGGGCGCGCCTCCGTCGCCGCCCAGGCCGGCAGGATCCCGCTCGTCTCGCTCCCGAGGGAAAAGACGATGACGCGCCGATGCCCCGGCAGCTCGAGGATCGCGGGCTGCTCCGCCTCGGCGAGGGTGCGCCCGGCTCCGGCCGTCTTCACGCGTGCGGCAGCGAGCGTCTCGAGTGTCTCCCGGAGGCCTGCGTACCCGTAATCGAGGATATGGTTGTTGGACAACGCACAGACGTCGATCCCGGCTGCGGTCAGACATCCCACGTTCGCAGGATGCATGCGGTAGTGGATCCCCTTGCCCTTCCAGTGGTCGTCGCTCTCGGTGACGCTCGCTTCCAGGTTCACGACACGAGCGTCCGGCGCGATGCTCGCGAGCTCGTCGAGCGCGTCGCCCCAGATATACGACAGGTCCACCGATCGAGGCACCTGGCCGCTCGCCTCGTCCGCGAGCTGCACATACACGCGCGCGTCCGTAACGTGGGGCTCGTGGAGCTCGGGTGCGCTCGGGTGCCGCAAGATCTGATCGACTCCCCGGCCGGTCATCACGTCACCGGCCAGGAAGACCGTGACTGCCTCGCCGCGAGCTGCGCTAGCTCGCACGCGTGAGCCGTCGTCCGGGTTCGTCGTCGACGACGGGGAGACCCCCGATTTGCCCTCGCGCGCTGCTCTTCTTCATGGCGTTTTCGCCTGATGGCTCGGCACTTTCGGTGCAGCAGCGCTGCCAGCGACATTACGACGGTCCTCGAAGGAGCGTGCAATAGGCTCCGGCGCGGCTGGCCCGGATGTCTGGCTGCGGGCCGCCGCCGTTGTAAAAGTGCGCCCCGGCCGCGACCGCAGCGATGCGCCGCTGGCGATTGGCTTGCACCGTGGAACCGAACATGAGGTTCCAAGGTTGGCGTTCTCGCGCGGAACAGGCGGCTGTCAGATGAGCCCTGACCTACGGAGATTTCTCGACCTGGCCGGGGCGCGCTACGAGCCGCTCGCCCATCCGGCGGCGTACACCGCGCAGCATCGGGCCGCGACGGCCCACGTTTCGGGCCGCCAGGTCGCGAAAGTGGTGATGGTTCGCGACGATGACTGGTTCGGGATGGCGGTGCTGCCGGCGCCCGCGACGCTCGACATGTTTGCGCTCGCCCGCCTGACGAAACGCCGAGGCCTGCGGCTCGCCGCCGAGAACGAGTTCATCCATCTTTTCCCCGATTGCGAGCCGGGCGCCATGCCGCCGTTCGGCCACTTCTACGGCATCGATGTCTACCTCGATCGCGCCCTCGCAGACGCGGGCGAGATCGTCATTCCCGCTGGAAGCCACGAAGAGGAGATCCGCATGGCTGTCAGCGAGTACATCCGGATAGCCCGTCCGAGCATCGGCGCGGTGTCCACGATGAGCCGCGCCGCGTAGTCGCCGCGTTCGGTCTTGTAGATGATGCTCTGGCAGTCAGCTTGCTCACACGCTCCGGAGGAGGACGAGTGATGAATCGCTTCGCGATGCGCCTCGGCGAGGTGATGGTCGCCACCATCCTCGTTGGCGCGTGTACCGAGTCACCAACGGGGAGAGACGCGCCAACAGCCGCCACTCCGCCATCACCAGGCGAGCGCCGCGGCGCTCCGAAGACGCCACCGCCCACGGCGGCGGACATCGCGCCAGCGACGGGCAGTGATGTGGCGGGCCGGTAGAACGTCGAACGAGAATGGGTTGGAGACCGAGCTGATGTCCCGAGACCACGGAGCAGCGGAATGAGTGCGGGGACGGGAAGTCCGCAGCGCCCGCGGCCCGAGGAGCCACTGCCGGCGACGATCCCGTCGCGACGCCAGTTCCGCTGTCGCGTGTGCGGCGCCGAGTTCGTTTCCCAGCAACGACTCAACGAGCACGAGCGCGCCGAGCACGAGACACCGTAACGACCGTCGGCGGGCTCGCGGCCCACGGCCCGCATGCACGCGTCCACACAACGGGAGGCTATCGCCATGGACGAGCCATTCCAGCGCGGCGAGCTCGTCACGCTCAGCGAGTTCGAGTCCGCGGCCGCGCCACTCGGCCGCATCGTGTCGGTCACGCCCGACGGGGATCGAGCCGAGGTGGCCTGGCAAAAGCGACCCGGCCACGAGCACGAGATCACCGTCGAGCCGACGGGGACGCTCCGCCGCGTGCACGAGTCGGAGATGGATCCCGAGGAGTGCTGAGCTCGTTCACGATCCCAGCACGGAGGCGACGATCAGCGTCGGCCGCGCAGCAGTCCAGGCGCGGGTGAACGACAGCCCGAACGCTGCCTCGTCTTCTGCGAGCGAGGTGACGACGCCGGCTGCGTGCGCCCGCTCGATCAACGGCGCCGCCGTCCCGCCCTGATCGAGCCCGACGACGGTGATCGGCAGGGCGAGCCGCGCCAGCGTCGCGAGCTCGCCGGCCATGGCCAGCACGCCCGCGGCGGCGCCGATGGCGACGACGCGCCGGTCCTCGCGCGCCAGCGCGGCGGCAACCGCCGCCGGCAGCGCGAAGCCGGCCGTGGCCGCGCCGTTGGAAATGAGCAGCTCCCGCGGCGCGACGGATTGCCAGGCGTCCGCGATCGGCAGGTCGAGCGTCGCCACCGTCCCCGCCGGCGTCGCCTCGCGCACGATCGTCACGACACGCCGGCGCGTCAGCCCGGGCGCCGGCGGCGCGGACGTCGCCAGCGCCCGCTTGATGCGGTCGAGCTCGGCAACGTCCCAGTCGGCGCCGCTGCGGCCGCGCAGGCGCGCGGCGAGCTCCTCGATCACGAGGCCGATGTCGCCGACCACGTCGACCACCGGACGGTAGAGCCGATCCCTGGCGGCGGCGCTCACGTGAACGGTCTCGACGCCGGCGGGCCACGCGCCCGGGCTGATCTCCACCGGATCGACGCCGAGCGCGATGAGGAGATCGGCACGGGCGATCAGCGGATGCCCGGGCGCGAGCAGCCCCAGCGCCAGCGGATGCGGATCGGCGAGCGCGCCCTTACCCTTCGGCGTCGACAGCACTGGCGCCGGCAGCGTCTCCGCGAGCGCGCGAACCCACTTCGCGTCGTCGTCCTCGATCTCCAGACCGGCCACGAGGACGGGCCTCACCGCCGCCACGATCGCCTCCGCGAGCGCCTCGAGCGTTTCCGGTGGCACCGCCGGCAGCGGCGGACGCCGACACGACGTGGCCACCGGCAGCGTCGGCGTCGCCGCGACGGCGCCGCGGATGGCGAGGTGCACGGCGCCGCGGGGCACCGCCATCGAGAGCTGCGCCGCGTGAGCGATCCAGTGGCCGGCCGACGCGGCATCGGCCACGAGGCTGGCCTTGGTCACCGGCTCCAGCAGCCGCGCGTCGGCGGCGCCGTCGGAGAGGACGATGACGGGCGCGCGATCGCGCGTGGCGTGGGCGGCGCCGTCGACCACCGCGCTGACGCCGTCCGCGAGCGAGACGGCAGCTGCGCCCGGCGCGTCCGCGAGCTCCCCGGTGACGGCGGCCATGATGCACGCGGCGGTCGCGCCGGCCGCGTCGACCACGGGGATGTCGTGCGCGCGCACCGCGTCCACCACCATGGCGGAGGCGCCGGGGCCGGCGAAGAGACGTCGGACGCCCGCGCGCGCCAGACCATCGGCGATCACGCCGGCGACGGTGGTGCCGCTCATCGCAACGTGGGTGGCCGACGGGTCAGCGCGCGAGCGACTCGAAGACCGGCCCCATCCGCTCGAGCGCCGTCCGCAGATTCGCCTCCGAGTTGGCGTAGGAGAATCGCAGATAGCCCTCGCCGTGGGCGCCGAAGGCGGCGCCCGACAGGGCGGCGACGCCGGCCTCGTTCAGCACGCGCTCGGCGACCTCGGCTGAGGAGCGCCGGGTGCCGGTGATGTTCGGGAACACGTAGAAGGCCCCGCGCGGGCGCAGGCATGTGACACCGGGCAGCTTGTTCAGGCCGTCCACCAGGATGTCGCGCCGGCGCTTGAACTCCGCGACCATCCGCCCGACCGGCGCCTGCTCGCCCTGAAGGGCGGCCACGCCCGCCAGCTGCACGAACGACGCCGTGCACGAGGCGGAGTTCACCATGAGCCGCGTGATGTGCTCCACGAGCTCCGGCGGAAAGACGCCGTAGCCGAGGCGCCAGCCCGTCATCGCGTACGACTTCGAGAAGCCGTCGAGCAGGATCGTCTGCCGGTGCAGGCCGGGCACCTGGAGGATCGAGACGAACTCGCCCTCGTAGAGGAACTGGCGATAGATCTCGTCGGCGAGCACGGGGATGCGATGCCGCGCCGCCAGCGCGGCGATGCGCTCGATCTGGCCGCGGTCGAGCACGCCGCCGGTGGGATTCTCCGGCGAGTTGATGATGATCAGCTTCGTCCGCGACGAGACGGACTTCTCGAACAGCTCCAGGTCGAAGCCGAACTCGCTCGACTCGCGCAGCGGAATGGGCACCGGCGTGCCACCCACGAAGTTGATGACGGACTCGTAGATCGGGAAGCCGGGATTGGGATAGATGACCTCGTCCCCGGGCCCCACCAGCGCCATGATCGTGAAGAACATGATCGGCTTGGCCCCGGGCGTGACCACGACCTGGTCCGCCGCCACCGGCACGCCGCGCGTCTCGCTCACGTGCTTGGCGATGGCGTCGCGCAGCTCCGGCAGTCCCGCCGAGGGGCCGTAGTGCGTGGCGCCCCCGTCGAGAGCGTGCTTGGCCGCTTCCTTGATATGTACGGGCGTGTCGAAATCCGGCTCGCCGATCTCCAGGTGCACGATCTGCTTGCCCTGACGCTCGAGGGCCTTGGCGCGCGCGAGCACCTCGAACGCGGATTCCGTTCCGAGCCGGCCCATCCGATCCGCCGTCTTCATGGGGCGCATTATATCCTCGTGGACTTCGTCACGGTGCCGGCCGGTGCGTTCCTCATGGGCAATCCCACGGGTCCGCCCGCCGAGCGTCCCGTCCACGAGGTGTGGCTCGACGCCTTTCTCATCGCGACCATCCCGGTGACGAACGCCGACTTCGCCGCGTTCATGCGCGCGACGCGCGCGGCGCCGCCGGCGTTCTGGGACACGCCGGGATTCGACGCGCCGGACCAGCCCGTGGTGGGTGTGACGTGGGAGGAGGCGGCCGCGTATGCGGCGTGGGCCGGCGCGCGACTGCCGACCGAAGCCGAGTGGGAGAAAGCCGCGCGCGCCGGCGCCGCAGACGCGGGACTTCCATGGAGCGGCGCACCGCCGGCAGGGCGCTTCGATCGACCGCCGCGCGTGCGCAGCACGCCGCCCAACGCGCTCGGTCTCTACGATCTCTCCGGCGTGTGTCACGAGTGGTGCGCCGACTGGTACGACGACGCGTACTACGCGCGCTCGCCGGCGGCGAACCCTCGCGGCGCTGAGAGCGGCACACGGCGTGTGAGCCGGGGTGGCGCCTGGCGCCACGCCAACCCGTGGAGCAGCGTCGCCCACCGCTCTTCGCTCCCACCCACTCTCCGCTACTCCGACTACGGCTTCCGGCTCGCGCAGGATGGATTTGTTACCATGAGCGAGGAACGGCCATGAAGAGCGCGGAGCGCTCGGTCCTCCGGGAAGGCATCGTCGCCGGCCTGATCGGCGCCGCCACCGTGGCCGTGTGGTTCTTCGTGTTCGACCTCGCGCGAGGCCGTCCGTTTCTCACACCCGGGGTCCTCGGCGCCCTCGTCTTCTACGGCGCCGACCCCCCCCTGGCCGCGGTGCCGTCGGCGGGGCCGATCCTCGGCTACACCATCCTCCATGGCCTCGCCTTCGTGGCCTTCGGCGTGATGGCGGCCACCATCATGGCCATGAGCGAGCGCGAACCGGCCCTGTTCATCGGCTTCGTCGTGCTGTTCGCGTGCTTCGAGGCGTTCTTCTTCGGCGTGCTCGGCGCGTTCGGCCAGTCCATGCACGGCGCCCTCGTCTGGTGGGCGGTGCTGGTGGGCAACGTCCTCGCGTCGCTGGCGATGCTCTGGTACCTGTTTCGCGCGCACCGTGCGCTTCCGCGCTCGCTCGTCGGCTCCTGGGGCGTCGTCCTGCGCGAAGGTATCGTGGCCGGCGTGATCGGCGCCGCGGTCGTCGCGCTCTGGTTCTTCGCCATCGACACGATCCAGGGCGACCCGCTGCGGACACCGGAGCTGCTCGGTCGGGCGCTGCTACGCCAGCCGACGGCGGTCGGCGCGGTCATCGGCTATACGATCGCCCATGGCTTCGCCTTCGTCGTCTTCGGCATCGTGGGCGCGCTGCTGATCGCCGGTGCCGAGCGGCAGCCGATGCTGATCTTCGCCCTGGTGATCCTCTTCACGTCGTTCGAGATCTTCTTCTTCGGCCTGATCCTGATCGCCGCCTCCTGGGTCCTCGACGAGGTGGCCGGCTGGACGATCTTCGTCGGAAACATCCTGGCCGCGATCGCGATGCTCGCCTACTACGTCCGCCGCCACCGCACGCTGGCCCACCGGCTCACCGCCGCCTGGGCCGACGAGGATTGATCGCGGAGCCGCGGAGCGCCTCGAAAACGGTCAGCGGTCGAGCACGGCCGGGAGCGGCAGGCTTGGATCCTCGTAGTACCGGCGCGCGTCGGGCAGCCAGGCGCGGAGCTGGGCGATCCGGGTCGCGTCGCTCGGGTGGGTCGACATGAACTCCGGCGTGCCGGACTTGCCCTTGGCGCTCATGCGCCCCCAGAGGCGTGGCGCCTCGGCCGGATCGTAGCCGGCCTTGGCCATGAAGTAGATGCCGAGATGATCGGCCTCGGACTCGTGATGGCGGCTGAACGGCAGCAGCACGCCGTACTGGGTGCCGAGCCCGAGCGCAGCGCCGAGCGGCGCCTGGTACTGCGGGCTCGCGAACGCGGCCGCGACGTTGGTGACGCCCTGGGCGACGAGCATCTGGCTCAGCCGCTCGCCGGAATGCCGCGCGACCACGTGCGCAACCTCGTGGCCGAGGATGACGGCCAGCCCCGACTCGCTCTCGGCGACGGGCAGGATGCCGGTGTAGACGACGATGGTGCCGTCGGCGGAGGCGTTGGCGTTCACCTCCTTCGATCGGACCACCGCGACGTGCCACTGAGCCTGCTGGCCGAGGCCGGCGGCCTGCACGATCCGGCCGGACACGCGCTCGACCATCGGCAGGAACTTGCCGCTGTCGGTGTCCTCGGGCTTGACGAGCACGCGCTCGCGCTCCGCCTGCTCGAAGAACTTGGCGCGACTCTGCCGGGACAGCTCGGCCACCTGCGCATCGGGAACGAGCAGGAGCTGCGAGCGTCCCGTGAGCGCCACCTGCGAGCAGGCGCACGCAGCCACGGCCACGAGGAGCAGGCAGGCGCGGAGGCCTATGCGAGGACCCTCCGTCCGAGCGAGTCGGCGTAGGCCTCGAGCAGCCGGTGCATCTCGCGCATGGCGGCTTCCGCCGCGCGACGGTCCTCCGGCGCGCGCAGGTGCGTGAGGATCGTCTTCTTCGTCTCGCCGGATTCTTCCTTCTCGATCGCCTCGTGCACCGTGTAGTTCATGGCCCCCCACGCCGGACGGACGCCGTAGTGCTGGACGAGGGCCTTGCCCACCGTCTGCGCGATCTCGACGACTTCCTCCTCGAGCAGCGCCGTCGCGCAGAGCGCCGCGCTCCACGGCACCTCGTGGGCGAGGCGCCTGAAGAAATCGATGATGGCGGCCATCTCGGGCACGGCCACGATGCGCGCGTACTCATCACGGCCGTAGCCGAGGTCGTCGCCGATGCGGCGAAACAGCTCGTCGTGGTCCGGAGTGCCGCCGACCTTGCCCTCGAAGTAGCCGAGATCCTCGACCAGCAGATGACGCGCGCAGTCCTTGCGGACCTCGAAGTCGTCGCAGCGCGTGTGGATGCCGCTGAAGATCCGCGGAAACCACGCGATGAGGAGATAGTGCTGCGCGATGTGCGCCCACACCTGCTCGCGCGTGAGGGTGCCGGAGGCAAAGCGCTTGAAGTAATCGGAGCGCCGGAAGGGGCTCTGCGCGAGAAGCTCCGCCGTCAGCCCGTCGAACCACGCCTCGGTCGTCATCCCCGGCAGCCTACCAGATCGCCTCCGGCAACGGCAGTCCGTCGAGGGCGTCCATCGGCAGCGGCGCCGGCGCCGTGACACCGAGGCGCTCGGCCAGCACGTAGAGCTGCCGCAGATGCTGGCCCGCGTGCCAGACGGTGCGCTCGAGCAGGTCGTCCGCCGCTTGCGGACCGTAGTAGGTGGCGACCGTGCGCGTGAACTCGTCGGGGCCGGCGCCCTGGAACCAGCCGCTGAGCCGCGCGCGGACGAGGGCGCCGTAGCGCGCCACGTCGGGGCCGGTCACGAGATCGGCGGGCGCGCGCTCCTCGAACCAGCCCTCGGGCAGCTCCCCGCGATCGACGGCATCGATGAACGACAGCGCCACCCGGTAGACGTGGAAGGCGAGGTCGCGCACGGTGCGCTTGCGCTCCGGCGGCACGTGGCTCATGCGCTCGGCGTCGAAGCGGTCGATGAGCCGCTGGGCGCTCTCGAGCACGCGGTCCAGTCGCCCCGCGAGCGTCTGGGGCGTGAAACGCGTGGACGCGCGGTAGTGGACGCCGAGCAGGGCGGCGTAGCCCGCGGGATTCCAGCCGTGCAGCACCCGCTCGCCGAGGGCGACCGCCGGCGGGCGCGGCACGCCGAGCTTTTCCATCTCGAGCCGGCCGGCGGTGTCGGACTGGACGTCGATGGGATCGAACTCGATCCCCCAGGACGAGAGAAGCTCTCTCGTCTTGGTGCACGACGATCACCCCGGGCGATAGAAGAAGCGGGCTTTCATGGTCAGCGTCCTTTGAACGGCGGCGGTGTCTTCTTGCTGGCGAACGCGGTGACGCCGGCCGCGAAATCCTCCGTGCGCCCGGAGCTCGCGATCGCCTGCGCCTCCAGCTCCAGCTGCGTCTCGAGGCTCTGCCAGGTCGACTCGTGGAACAGACGCTTGGCGCCGCCGAAGGCCTTCGACGGCCCCTGCGCCAGCTCGCGGGCGAGCGTGTCGACGCCGGCCTTGAACTCCGCGTCCGGGAAGACGCGGGTCACCAGGCCCCACTCCTGCGCTTCCCGCGCCGTCAGCACACGGTTGGTGAAGTAGAGATCCATGGCGCGACGGAGGCCGACCAGCCGCGGCAGGAAGTAGGACGAGGAACCGTCGGGGGTGGCGGCGATCTTGGAATAGGCCATGGTGAACTTCGCCGACTCGGTGGCGACCACGAGGTCGCCGGAGAGGGCCAGGCTCAGCCCGCCGCCGGCGGCCACGCCGTTGACGGCCATGATGACGGCCTTGTCGGCGCGGCAGAACCGCGAGATGGCGCCGTGCAGGTACGTCGTCAGCTCCTTGATCAGCACGCCGACGCGCGGCAGGTTGTCGGCGAAGTCCTTGACGTCGCCGCCCGCGCAGAACGACTTGCCGCTGCCCGTGATCACCACGCAGCGGACCTCGAGATCCTCGTCAAGCTCGATGGAAGCGTGAAAGAGGTCGCGGCCGAGTCCCAGGTTCAGGGCATTGAACGCATCCGGCCGGTTCAGGGTGACGGTGGCGACGTTGGCGGCGCGCGCGATCGTGATGTGCTGGTAGGCCATCAGCGCTCCTCCGGAGGGCCGGCGGGCGGGCGCGTGCGCGCGACGTCGGCCACGGCATCGAGAATCTCCTGGGTCTGCAGCGGCTTCACGAGGACGGCGTCGACGCCGTTGGCCCGGCGCTCTTTCGCCGGCAGCTCGACGCCGAAGCCGGTGACGAGGAATACCGGGACCGCGGGCGCCAGCTGCTTGGCGATACGCGCGACCTGCCAGCCCGACACGCGCGGCATGGCCAGGTCCGTCAGCACGAGGTCGAACGGCTCGGCGCGCAAGCGCTCGATCGCTTCGACCCCATCGGCGGCCTCGACGACCTGGTGCCCCGCCGCGGTCAGGATGTCGGCGAGGACGGTGCGGACGGCCGATTCGTCGTCGACCACGAGGCACCGGATGCTCGGCACCGGCGCGCCCGTCGCGGCGGCCGCGGCCGCGGCCGGACTCTGGTCGAGGGCCGGCGGGAACGTCAGCCGGAACGTGGCCCCCTGCCCTTCCGCGCTCTCGACGGTGATGCGGCCGCCGTGCCGCGACACGATGCCGTAGCTCATGGACAGGCCGAGCCCGGTCCCCCGCGGGCCCTTGGTGGTGAAGAACGGGTCGAAGACCTTGTCGCGCACCGCCTCGGGAATGCCGATGCCGGTGTCGGTCACGCTGGCGACGACCTCGCCGTCGATGACGGCCGTGCTCAGCGTCAGCGCCCCGCCCTCCGGCATCGCGTCCACGGCGTTCAGGATGAGGTTGGTGAAGACCTCGCGCAACTCCGGGCTGTCTCCGAGGATGGCCGGCACCGCCGCCAGCGCGGTGCGCACCTCGATGGTGACGCCGCGGCTCAGCGGCTCCTCCTGCCAGCGCGACTGGGTGATCTCCAGCGCGTCGCGCACGACGTCGCTCAGCACGAGCGGCACCAGCGGCGCGTCCCGCCGGATGCGCGTGAAGTCTTGGAGCCGCTTCACCGTCTGGGCGCCGTCGAGGGCCGAGCGCTCGATGACCTGCAGCCACTGGCGTGGCTGGGGCTCCTTCACGCGGCGCAGCAGCAGCTGGGCGCGGCCGAGGATGGCGGCGAGCAGGTTGTTGAAGTCGTGCGCGACGCCCGAGGCCATCTCGCCGAGGGCGCGCAGCTTCTCCGTGCGGACCAGCTGGTCCTGCGCCGCGCTGAGCTCGTCGAGCGCGCGGGTGCGCTCCGCATAGAGGCGGGCGCTCGACAGGGCCAGCGCGCCGAGGTGCGCGATGTTCATCAGCAGCCGCTCGTCGGCCTCGGTGAACGCGCGCTCCCCGCCGCGCACGACGATGACGCCGAGGGCGCGATCGCCGGCGTTCATCGGCGCCCCGAGCCAGTAGCGCAGCCCGGCCGAGGCGCTCACCGGCTCCATGCCGTGCTGCGCGCAGGCGGCCGCGTAGTCGTCGGTGCGCACGGGCCCATTCTGCTGGAGCACCACCGTGACCAGCCCGCAGGCGTGCGTCGGGAACCGGCGCGGCGGCGCCGTGTCCTCCACGCCGCCGGCGATGCGGACGGCCACCTCGAGATCGCCGCGCTCCTCGTCCTTGAGGATCACCACCATGTTCTCGGCGGCGAGCACGCGGGCGGTGTGGCTGCGCAGCGCCTCGATGAGCGCGGCGCGATCGAGCTGTCCCGTCACCGCGCGCGACAGGTCGTGGAGCACGGAGAGCTCCTCGACGCGCCGGCGGTTCTCCGCGAACAGCCGCGCATTTTCCAGCGCGACGCCGGCCTGGTTCGCCAGCGCCTCCATGAGCGCCAGCTCGCCCTCCGTGAACTCGCGCGCCTGCTCCCACCACACGGCGGCGAAGCCGGCGATCATGCGGTCCTTCACCACTACCGGCACGAACAGCTGGGTGCGATGCCGACTCTGCCCGCGGATGGCGGCCGGAATGCGGCTGTCGTGCATGGCATCGCTCGTGTAGACCGGGCGGCACGTGCGAGCGGCCTCGGCATAGAAAGCGTGCTTCAGGATCGAGATTCGGAATTCCCGGAACGCCTCCAGCCGCTCGGGAGGAATCCGGTAGCCGGCGAGCGGCTCGAGCCACTCGCCGTCCTCCTGCACCGTCCAGGAGCCGACGCAGTCGGCGCCGATGGTCTGGGCGACCGAGCGCAGGAAGTGCTGTAGGAGTCCCTGCTGATCGAGCGTGGAGGACAGCGTGCGGCTGGCCGAGAGCAGCGTTTCCGTCTCCGCCAGCTTCACCCGTGTCTGCCGCGTCAGCTCCGCGTTCTCCATGGCCAGGCCCACCTGGGCCGCCACGCCTTCCAGCAGCCGGATCTCCGCCGACGTGAAGGTGCGTCCGGTCCGCCACCAGACGAGGAAGAGGCCACCCACCGGAGCCCCGTGGGCCATCGTCGGCACGAACAGCACCGAGTGCTCCGGCAGCTCGTGCGTCCACTCGGCGTCGAAGCGCGGATCGTGCAGGACGTCGGCGCTCCACGTCGCGCGCCCGCTGTTCCAGGCCTCCAGCAGCCAGGGAAACCGCGCCAGCACGATCGGTCGGCGCAGCAGCGGCTCGACGAGCTCCTTCGGGACGTGATAGCCGCCGACGGGGAAGAGCCGCTCGCGCCGCTCGTCAAGGAGGTAGGCGCCCGCCATGTCGGCGCCGAACGCGCGCGCCACCTCGGCCGCCACGCGGCGCATGACGTCCTGCGCGGCATCGGGCTGCGACAGCACGCGGCCGACGGCCAGCAGCGTGGAGGTCTCGCGCAGTCGCTCCTCGAGCTCCGAGTAGAGGCGGCTGTTCTCCAGGGACAGGGCGAGCTGGTTGGCGACCGCGGTGGCGAGGTCCACCTGCCACGGCTCGAAGGTGAGCGCTCGCTCGCAATAGTCGAGGGTCACCACGCCGATGACCTGCTCCTGCCACACCATGGGCACCGTCATGAACGCCTTCAACCCGAACCGCTCGACCCATTCCCGCGGCACCATGGTGGTGCCGGCCGCGTCCTCCACGATCACGGGCCGTCGCGTCTCGATCGCGCGCGCGTTCACGGGAATCTCGCGCAGTGGATCGGCGTCAAGCGCCCTGAAGTCGCGCCACATGTCCGGCATGGCGCGGCCGTCGGCGAACTGCGACATGAGCGGCACCGCGCGCTCACCCTGCCAGAGCTCGATCGAGCAGCGGTCGACCGCGCACACCTGCGCGATCTTGATGGCCACGCGCTTGAGCAGCTGCGTCGGATCCAGGGTGGAGTTCAGGATCTCGGCGACCTCCAGCAGCGCCCGCGTCTGGGCCAGCCGATCGGTGGTCTCCGAGTACATGCGCGCGTTCTCGAGCGCCACCGCCGCCTGGGCGGCCAGGGAGCCCATCAACGACTCGGTCTCCGGCGTCACCGTCCACGCCGTCGAGCGGTGCACGGCGAAGGCGCCGATCATCCGCTCGCCGATGGCGATGGGATAGGCGGTGAGCCAGTAGAGTCCCCGGCGCTCGAGCGCCGGCGCGTCGAGGGCGCGCGCGTCGGTCCGGGTGTCCGTCCAGAGGATCGGCGTGCGGTGCTGCACCACCCAGCCGATCGCGCCCTCGCCGACGGCGAGGTCGTCGTGGACCTCGGTGGCGATGGCGGCGTCGCCGTGGACCAGGGCGCGGCGCAGCCGCCCGCCGGAGCCGTCGAACCGCCAGACGCTGACGTAGGGCGCGTCGAAGAACTGCGCGATCGCCCGCGCGAGATTGGCGAGGACCTCGCCGACGTTGAGCGAGGACGAGACCAGCCGGTTGACCTGCTCGAGCGCACGCAGCCGCTCCGCGTAGGCGCGCGCTTCCTGGTACAGCCGGGAGTTGTCGAGCGCGAGACTCGCCTGATCGGCGAACGCCTGCGCCACCTGCACCTCCTCGTCGTCGAACACGCGGCCGGCGGCATCGCCGACACTGAGCGCGCCCACCACCACGTCGTTCAGCACGAGCGGCACCCCCAGGGCGGCCCGGCGACCTTCGTGCGCGATCCACTCGCGTATGGCCGGCGTCAGCGTGATCCGCGGATCCACCAGCACGTCGGCGGACGTCACCGGCCGCCGCGTCTGCGCGGCACGTCCCGCCGCGCCCGCGCCGGCCGGGAAGACGATCGGCGCGATGCGTCCGTGCTCGCTCGCGCTGGCGACGGAGACGAGGTCGCCGCCGGCGTTGTCGAGGCGGAAGAGGGTCGCCGACCGCGCGCCGAACAGCCGCACGACGCTTTGCACGATGCGCTCGGCCAGCGGCCCCGGCTCGAGCGTCCCGGACAGGAGGCGGCTCACCTCCGCCAGCGCGGCCATGCGCTCGGCGCGGCGCGCAGCGTCCCGATAGAGCCGCGCGTGCTCGATGGCCACCGCCGCCTGGGCGGCGAACGCCTCGGCCAGCTCCTGATCGCGCGCGGTGAGGGCGCGTCGCGCCCGGAACGTGAGCACGCCGATGGTGCGCGCGCCCACGCGCAGCGGCACGCCGAGGTACGTCGTGTAGCCGAGCGCGTGGTCGGCGGCGGCGTGCTCGGCGATCAGGTCGGTGGCCTCGGCGATCGACACCACGAGCGTCCGACCGGCGGTCACCACCTTGCCGCTGATGCTCTCCCCGATCTTGATCCGGGGTCGGAGCATCGTCTGCCCGGCGGTGCCGGCGAGGCCGGCGACCACGAGCTCGTCGCCTTCGACCACACGGAAGCCCGCGTTGTCGAGGCCGAGCAGCCGCGCCGCCTCCTCGGCGATCGAGGTCAGCAGCGCCTCGGTGGACACGAGGGCGCCGATCTTCGTGTTGATGTCGAGGAGGGCGCCGAGGTGCTGGCGCCGCGTCTGCTCCTCGGTGAGCAGCCGCGCGTTGTCGAGGGCCACCGCCGCCTGGTTCGCCAGCGAGAGCAGCAGCTCGACCTCGTCCCGACCGAAATCGCGCTCGTGGTCGGTGGCGATGGCGAGCCCGCCCAGCAGTCGATCGCCGACGAGCAGCGGCACCCCCGCGAACCCGCGCAGCCCCTCGGCGCGGATCACGGTGGCGTTGACCGCGCGCGCGTCGGTGAGGATGTCCCTCACCACCATCGGCCTCCGCTCGGCCGCCACGCGGCCGATGAGGCCTTCGCCGAGGCGCAGGCGATCGACGCCGGCCGTCGCGCCCGAGGCGGCGCGGAGCGCCAGCGTCTCGCCATCCTCCTCCAGCAGCCAGAGGCGCGCCATCGTCGCGTCGAACATGTCGCGCGCGGCGTCGACCACGCGCTGCAGGAGCTCGTCGGGTCCGAGCCGGGCCGTCAGACGCTGGGCTACCTGCGTCAGCATCTCGAGACGCCGCGTCTTCGTCCGGCTCTCGGCGAAGAGCCCGGCGCGCGTCACGGCCAGGCCGACCTGGTGCGCCACCGCCTGCAGCAGGACGAGCTCGCCGCCGTCGAAGCGGCGACGGTCGCGCGTCACCAGCGCCAGCAAGCCCCACGTCACGCCCTCGACCACGACGGGAAGCGCGAGCTGTGTCGTGTAGCCGGCGCGCGCCGACGCCGCGCGGAGCGCCGCGTCCTTGATGTAATCACCCGTGAGATCCATGACCTGATGCCGACCCGTGCGGATGACCTCGCCGACGCGGGTGCCGTCCAGCGGCCGACTGTCCACCAGCGCGCGCAGCTCGGGCGGAACGCCGTGGCCGGCCACGAGCACGAGTCGCTTGCCGGCGAGGTCGGCGCGGTACAGCAGGCCGACGTCGATTCGCGCCACCGCGCAGACGATGCCGAGCGTGCGCGCGGCAGTGGTCTCGAGCTCGGGCCCGCTCGCCATCGCCACCGCCGCGGAGTAGAGCGTCTCGAGCCGGAGGGTCGCGCGGTCCCGGGGCGGCATCCGGCGGTGGCGTCCGGCGAGCCAGCCCCACGCGCCGAGAAGGCCGAGGAGGACGACGAGGCCACCGGCGAGCAGCGACGCCAGCCGCCGTGATTCGGCGCGCACAGCCGCCGCCGAGGCGCCGACCCAGACGGCGTCCGCACCGAATCGTCCCGCCGGGCGCAGACGCCACGGCACGCCGTCGATCGAGCGTTCTGCCGCCGCCGTCGCCGCACGCCAGCCGCTCGACGGCGCGGCGGCAAGCGTGCCGTGGCGGAGGGTGTCGTCGGCGATGACGAAGAGCGCGAAGGCACCGTCGGCGCCGGGCGGCGCGAGCTGCGATACGCGCAGGCCCACCACGACGACACCGGCCGCCTGCTCGCCACCGACGGGCGCCACGCCGAGCACGAACGGCTCGCGCTCGAGCTCGGCCAGGCGCACGGTGGGCTCCGAGACGCCCGGCAGCAGCGGCAGCGTCACCGCCGGCGTCGGCGGGACCTGGGCGAGCACGACGGCGCCGCGGCCGAGCACCATCACGAGATCGGCGACGCGCTCGGTCGTCAGCGTGCGGAGTCGCGGCGCGCCGCGTGCCAGCGTGGCCCAGTCACCGAGGCGGACGCCCTCGATGATCGCGGCGTCCTGCGCCAGCAGCGCCGCCTCGCGTCGCAGGACGGCCTCCGTGCTCTGCATCCGCGCCTCGGCGCGCTGGAGCTCGACGTCGAGCTGGGCAGCGCCGCGGGCGGAAGTCTCGTGCAGCAGCAACGCGGCGCCGCCGATCCATACCGCCGCCAGCACGACCGAGAGGACGGCGACGGTGCGCCGGCTCAGCGGTGGTCCCCGACCCGATGGACCTTCATGAGGTTCGTCGTGCCGGTCACCCACATCGGCGAGCCGGAGATGATCACGAGCACGTCGCCCACGCGCACGGTGCCGTCGCCGAGCAGCGTGGTCTCGATCTCCTCCACCATCTCGTCCGTGGTCTCCACCTTGCGAATCAGCCGTGACGAGACGCCCCACGACAGCGCCAGGCGGCGCTGCACGGCGACGAAGGGCGTGAACGCGATGATCGGCGTGGCCGGGCGCTCCTGCGAGATCAGTCGCGCGGAGAACCCCGACTGCGTGAAGGCGACGATGGCGCGCGCCCGCAGCCGGCGCGCCGCGCTCGCCGCGGCATCCGAGACCGCCTCGGGAAAGCCCACCGGTGCCGCCAGGTCCTCGCGGCGCCGGCGCGGGACCTCGAGCGCGAGCGTCGCGTGCTCCGCGCGCTCGGCCACGCGGGCCATCACCTCGACCGCCTCGGCCGGGTAGCGACCGGAGGCCGTCTCCGCCGACAGCATGATGGCGTCGGCGCCGTCGAAGATAGCGGTGGTGACGTCGGACACCTCGGCGCGTGTCGGCCGGATGTGCGTCACCATCGACTCCAGCATCTGCGTGGCCACGATCACCGGCACCTTGGCCGCGCGCGCCTGCCTGATGATCTCCTTCTGGATGTGCGGCACGTCCTCGAGCGGCACGTCGACGCCGAGGTCGCCCCGCGCGACCATCACCGCCTCCACGCTGGTGAGGATACCGGGAAGGTTGTCGATGACCTCCTGACGCTCGAGCTTGGCGACGATCGGCAGGTCGGCGCCCTGGTCCTGCATGAACTTGCGCACCTCGGCGATGTCGCCGGCCGAGCGCACGAACGACACGGCGACGAAGTCGACGCCGTGATCGATGCCGAAGCGCAGGTCCTCGCGGTCTTTGTCCGTGAGGCAGGAGGCCGGCAGATCCACGTGCGGCAGCGAGATGCCCTTGTGGTCGCTGATGCGGCCGCCGGCCACGACGCGGCAGCGCACCTCGCTCGGCGTCGTCTCCTCGACCCGCAGCTGGATCATGCCGTCGTCCATCCAGATCTCGTCGCCGCGCCGGACCTCGGCCAGGTACTCGGGCGGGGCCACGAACACGCGCTCCGCGGTGCCGACGCAGGGGTTGCGGCAGAGCGTGAAGAGGCGTCCCGGCTCGAGGTCGACCCGGCCCCCGCCGCCGTCGCCGAACGTCCCCAGCCGGATCTTCGGGCCCTGGAGATCTTGAAGGATGGCGACCGGACGGCCCCAGCGCGCCTCGCCGTCGCGGATCCGGCGCAGGACCTCCGCGTGCTCGGCGTGGCTGCCGTGGGAGAAATTGAGGCGCGCGACGTCCATGCCGGCCGCGGCGAGCCGGTCGAGGTCTTCCACGCTCGACGAGGCCGGTCCGATGGTGCAGACGATCTTGGTGCGCCGCATGCCCTACCTCGTGTCTAGTCGAGAGCCGCCGCCAGGAACTGGCCGGTGTACGAGCGGTCCGCCTGGTGCGCGAGCGTCTCCGGAGTGCCGGTGGCGACGACGCGGCCGCCCTCGTCGCCGCCCTCGGGTCCGAGGTCGATCACCCAGTCCGCCGTCTTGATGACGTCCAGGTTGTGCTCGATGATCACCACCGTGTTGCCGGCGTCGACCAGCCGGTTCAGCACTTCCAGCAGCTTCTCGATGTCCGCGAAGTGCAACCCCGTGGTCGGCTCGTCGAGGATGTACAGCGTGCTGCCGGTGGCGCGCCGCGACAGCTCCGTCGCCAGCTTCACCCGCTGCGCCTCGCCGCCCGAGAGCGTCGTCGCCGACTGGCCGAGACGGATGTAGTCGAGCCCCACGTCGTGAAGGGTTTGCAGCTTCGCCTTGATCACGGGAACGGCGTCGAAGAATTCGAGCGCTTGATGAACCGTCATCTCGAGGACTTCGGCGATGTTCTTGCCTTTGTAGTGGACGTCCAGCGTTTCGCGGTTGTAGCGCTTGCCCTTGCACACGTCACACGTGACGTAGACGTCGGGCAGGAAGTGCATCTCGATCTTCACGAGCCCATCGCCCTGGCACGCCTCGCAGCGCCCGCCCTTGACGTTGAAGGAGAAGCGACCGGGCTGGTAGCCGCGCATCCGCGCCTCCTGCGTGCGCGCGAACAGCGCGCGGATGAACGCGAAGACGCCCGTGTAGGTAGCCGGGTTCGAGCGAGGCGTGCGGCCGATCGGCGACTGGTCGATGTCGACCACCTTGTCGACGTGCTGCGCGCCCTCGATCCGCGTGTGCGCGCCCGGCCGGTCCTGCGCGCGGTGCAGCATCTGCGCGAGCGCGCGGTACAGGATGTCGTTCACGAGCGTCGATTTCCCCGAGCCCGACACGCCGGTCACGCACGTGAACGTGGCGAGCGGGATCTTCACCGCCATGCCCTTCAGATTGTGCTCGCGCGGGTCGTGGATGGTGATGAACTGTCCGCTGCCCGTGCGGCGCTCTGCCGGCACCGCGATGGAGCGCGCGCCCGACAGGAACTGGCCGGTGAGCGATCGCGGATTGGCGACGATCTCGTCGGGCGTGCCCATGGCCACCACGTGGCCGCCCAGCTCGCCGGCGCCGGGGCCGAGGTCGAGGACGTAATCGGCGGCGCGGATGGTCTCCTCGTCGTGCTCGACCACGAGTACGGTGTTGCCGAGGTCCCGCAGGCGCTTGAGCGTGTCGAGCAGCCGGCGGTTGTCCCGCTGGTGGAGGCCGATCGACGGCTCATCCAGTATATAAAGGACGCCCACCAGGCTCGAGCCGATCTGGGTGGCGAGCCGGATCCGCTGGCCTTCGCCGCCGGAGAGGGTGCCGGCGGGCCGGTCTAGGGTGAGGTAGTCGAGTCCGACGTTGATCAGGAAACCGAGCCGCTCGCGGATCTCCTTGAGCACGCGCCGCGCGATGGCGGCTTCCCGCTCGGCGAGTGCCAAGCCATTGAAGAAGCCCGAGGCGTCCTTGATGGTGAAGCGCACGACGTCGGCGATCGACTTGCCGGCGATCCGCAGGCCGAGCGATTCCCGCCGGAGGCGCGAGCCGCCGCAGGCAGGGCACGGCCGCTCGGCCATGAAGTGCTCGATCTCGCGTCGCGCTTCCTCCGATTCCGTCTCCCGGTAGCGGCGCTCGAGCAGCTTGACGATGCCCTCGAAGCCGCCCTCGCGGTCGCCGTGCAGGACGATATCCCGCGCGCTCTTCTTGAGCTTCGCCCACGGCTCGTCGAGCGAGATCTTGTAGCGCTTCGCGAGCGCGGCCAGCGTCTGCCGGAAGTAGGCGCTGTCCCGGCCCGCCCACGGCGCCAGCGCACCGGCCCTGAGCGAGCGGGTCGTATTCGGCACTACCCGCCCGGGATCGATCTCGAAGCGTGTTCCGATGCCGCCGCACTCGGGGCAGGCGCCGTACGGGTTGTTGAACGAGAACATCCGCGGCGAGACTTCGGGGAAGGAGATGCCGCACTCCGAGCACGCCAGCCGCTCCGAAAAGGTTATTGTAGCGGCCGCGTCGTGGTCGGCTCGAACCGCGGGTGGCCTGTTCGAGATGGTCGTGGTTTCGCTCGCGGTCAACAGGGGCTCGACCTGCACCAGACCGTCGGCGAGACGGAGCGCCGTCTCGAGCGAGTCCGCCAGCCGCGCCGACAGGCCGTCCTTCACCACGAGCCGATCGACCACGACCTCGAGCGTGTGCTTGCGATTCTTGTCGAGCTCGATCTCCTCGCCGAGCTCGCGGACGATCCCGTTCACCCGCACCCGGGAGAAGCCCTGCCGCTGCAGGTCGAAGAACAGCTTCTTGTACTCGCCCTTGCGTCCGCGCACGACCGGCGCCAGCACGAGCAGCCGCGTGCCGGCCGGCTGCAGCAGGATCCGGTCCACCATCTGCTGGACCGTCTGGGCCGCGATGATCTTGCCGCACGAGGGGCAGTGCGGGACGCCGACGCGGGCGAACAGCACGCGGAGATAGTCGTAGATCTCGGTGACGGTGCCGACGGTCGAGCGCGGGTTCTTCGAGGTCGTCTTCTGCTCGATCGAGATCGCCGGCGAGAGGCCCTCGATCGAGTCGACCTCCGGCTTTTCCATCTGCTCGAGGAACTGCCGGGCGTACGCGGAGAGCGACTCGACGTAGCGCCGCTGGCCTTCGGCGTAGATGGTGTCGAAGGCCAGCGACGACTTCCCGGAGCCCGAGAGACCGGTGATGACGACCAGCTGATCGCGTGGGAGCTCGACGTCGACGTTCTTGAGGTTGTGCTCGCGCGCTCCACGGACGATGATGCGATCGCTGGCCATACCCGCCTATTGTGTCAGCGAGCCCCGCCTCTTGCCAATACTGAGGCCGGCGCGTTCATCGTAAGAATTTCACGACAAGCCATCCCGCGGGCGCGGCCAGCAACACCGGCCACTCGGCGACGGCGCCGAGGACGAACGGCAGGCGTGGCCCGAGCGCCACCACCGCCACGAACACCAGGCCGGCGGCGAGCGCGCCGACCGCCTGCACGGGCCAGCCCGCGATGCGCGCGGTGCCGCCGCCGGCCAGTCGCGGGCCGGCCAGCGTCGCGGCCGCGAAGCCGAGCCCGGCCATCAGCAAGAACCAGGGATCGAACGGCCACAGGCTCCCGACCGCCGCGATCGTGACGATCGTCAGCCACGCCGCCGTGCCGCGCGCGCCGGCGAGCATGGCCAGGCGCTCGCGCAGGGCGCCGGCGGCCGCGACGAACAGCGCCAGGAGGGCGACGACGACGAGCGGCGCGAGGCCATGCGCGCCGGGCACGGCGCTCGGCACGCGCAGCAGTGGCTCCGCCACCGAGCCACTCAGCATCGCGTCCGGCGCGGTGGCGACCGCATACACGCCCCAGCACGCGGCGGCGAGGGCCACCACGAGCAGGGTGGCCGGCGCCGCGAATCCGCGCCGCCCGGCCGCCGGCACGAGCCCGATGGCGCCGAGCATCAGCGTGACGAGCGCGGCCACCGAGCCGACGAACGGTGACCGACGTGCGTCCGCCCACGCGGCGCCGGACGCCGCCGCCCCCGGCACACGCTTGCCCGCCTGAAACCGCACGCGGCTGCCGGCCTCCACGGTGACGCGATCGCCGGGACGCACGCTCAACGGGTCGCCCGCCGCCAGTCGCCAGTCCCGCACGACCTCGCTCGTCCCGTCGTGCTCGACGACGCGGAACGTGGCCGGCGAGACGGCCACGAGCCGATGTCCCTCCTCGAACGTGAGCGTGGCGCGCCGGGCGAACCAGCCGCCTTCCGTCACCCAGGGGCTGTGCGCGCTGAAGACGAGCGCCGGCCGCGCCGCCGCGTCGCGCCACGCGGACCAGGGCGACAGCGCGGTGGCGGAGGCGAGCGTGACGAGCGCGAGCACCAGCGCCGCGCCGCCCACGATGAGCGCGGCCGGCCGCCAGCGGTCAGCGCGGGGCGTCAGCGCCGGCAGCACGACGAGGGCGGCCGCCAGCACGACACCGTGCCACCGTCGGCCGCCGAGGAGGACGGCCGCATCGCCGAGCGGCAGGAAGCTCGCGGCCAGGATCAGCGTGGCGCTCACGCCCGTGGCCGCCGCCGAGACGACGTGCGGCGCGTCGTCGACGCGCGGCTGCAGCAGCGCGACGAGCGGCGCCACCACCGCCGCCAGCACCAGCATCGGCGCGTCGGGCGCGCCGGCGGCGACGCGCGTGGTGAGGGTGCCGACCAGTACGGGGCCGGTCCACGCGGCGAGCCCGCGCAGCGCCGTCATTCCGACGATCGCACGAGGAGCGCGGTCGCCAGCGCGGTGGCGATGGTCGGCGCCACGAGACCGGCGTACCACCACGCCAGGCTCACGCCGGCGATGCGGACGGCGCCGGGGGCGCCGGGCACGAGGGCGAGCAGCAGGAGCGGCACCAGCAGGAGAGTCAGCGCGACCATGCCGAACCAGCGCCAGCGGGCGGCTGACATCGCGCGATTATAGCGCGAGGGCGCGCGGAATCGTTATGCTGAGCGGCGACGTCCAAAGCGGAAAGCCCGGAGGAGATGGTAGATCGATGGCCGACAGGATCGAGCGCGTGATGGTGATCACCGCCCACCCGGATGACTCGGAGTTCGGCGCCGGGGGCACGGTGGCCAAGTTCGTCAAGGAAGGCCGCGAGGTCGCCTACTGCATCGTGACCAACGGCGACAAGGGCTCGAGCGACCGCACGATGACACCGGAGCGCCTGGCCGCCATTCGGGCCGAGGAGCAGCGCAACGCGGCGCGGGTCCTCGGCGTCGAGCGCGTGAGCTTCCTCGGCTATCCGGATGGCGAGGTCGAGGACACGCGCGAGCTGCGCCGCGACGTCGCGCGCGAGATCCGGCGATTCCGTCCGGACCTCGTCGTCTGCCAGAACCCCAACCGCACCTACAACCTCGGCGCCTCCCACCGCGACCACCGCATCGTCGGCGGCGTCGTGCTCGACTGCGTCTATCCGCTCGCGCGCGATCACCTGGCCTTTCCCGAGCTCATGCCCGAGTTCGAGCCTTGCCGGGTGCGCGAGACATACGTGATGCAGTGGGTCGAGCCGCACGTCGTCAACGACATCAGCGAGATGATCGACCTGAAGCTGAAGGCGCTCGCCTGCCACGCCAGCCAGTTCAAGGACTTCGCGGCCGTCGAGGCGCGCGTGCGCCAGCGAAGCAAGGAGCTCGGCGCCGCCCGCGGCTACGGCTACGCCGAGGCCTTCGACCGCATCGTGATCCCGTGATGCTGGCCGGCCGGCTGGCCGTCCTGAGTCTGCTGATCTGCGTGGGCTCCATCGCAACCTACTCGATGCTGCTGGGCGTACCCGCCGTCCGCAATCATCCGGAGGGCTACGTGGCGGCGTTCGCCATCGCGGCCACGATCGCGGGCTTCGGCGTGGCGCTGCGGCGCCGGTGGTACGGCTGGGTCGCGCTGGCGGTGGCCCTGCTCCTGCTGAGCCTCGGCTCGTACGTGAACTTCGTGGCGGCGCGCATCCCCGACGTGCCGACGGCACTGCGAGTCGGCGAGCCGCCGCCCGATTTCACGCTGATCGACGCCGCCGGCCGCCCGATGTCGCTCGCGGAGTACCGCGGCAAGAAGCCGGTGGTGCTCGTCTTCTACCGCGGCTACTGGTGACCGTTCTGTGTGGCCGAGCTCCAAGGTCTTGGAGCCGCGTTGTCCGACGCCGAGCGCGCGGGAATCGAGGTGGTGGCGGTCTCGCCGGACGAGAACACGCAGAGCCAGCGACTCGCCGACGGCCTGCGCCTCGCCTATCGGTTCGTCGGCGATCCGGATCTCACGGTGACCCGCCGCTATGGCTTGATTCACCGACGCGGCGGCCCCGGCGGCCGCGACGTCCCCCGACCGGCGACGGTGATCCTCGATCGCGACGGCATCGTTCGCTGGGTCTCGCTCAGCGACAACTTCCAGGTGCGACCGGATCCGCGCGACGTCAAGCGCGCGCTGCGAGCGCTCTAGCGTGGCCACCGTGGACCGTGCGCTGATCGTCGCCTCGCTGCGCGTGACGCCGGGGATGCTGCGCGAGATGACGCGGGATTGCACGGCCGCGGAGGCGACCGCGGCACCGAAGCCCGGTGAGTGGGCCATCGTCGATGTCGTCCGGCACCTGGTGGAGGGCGATCGTGACACGTTGCTGCCGCGCCTGCGCCGGATGCTCAGCGAGGCGCGCCCCGTCTTTCCGGCGCGCAGGCCGCTCGAGCCCGACGCCGCCGACCTCGCCACCCTCCTCGACGTCTTCGAGCGGGCGCGCGCGGACGTCGTGCGGACGCTCGAGCGTCTCGACGAGGCGGCGTGGCGCCGTGAGGGCGTCAGCCCGAGCCGTGGGCCGCTCAGCGTCGAGGCCTATGCCGCCTCCACCGCCGCCCACGATACCGAGCATCTCCAGCAGATCCAGGACGTGCGCGGGAACCTCGGGCTGCTGCCAAAGCGCTGTGAGGCGCGCCTCGCCCTCGCCATCCCCGAGCTCACGGCCGCGCTCGCGGCAACGCCGCACGAGATCGCCGCGGTGGCCGCCGGCCTCGGCGCCGAGGCGCTGCGATGGCGCCCGCGGGTAGACGAATGGTGCTTGACCGAGGTGATGGCGCACCTGCTGGACCTCGAGCGGACGCTGTTCCTGCCGCGTCTCAGGCGCATCGCCGACGAAGATCGCCCCGCCTTCGAGACGTTCGACGTGGATGCCTGGGCCCGGGAGCATGACCATCGTGCGCGCGATTTTGCCGCCGACCTCGCGGCGTTCACGCAGGCGCGCGCCGACACCGTCCAATTCCTGCACGCCCTGGCGGCGGGCACCGCCGAGCGCCTCGGTCTCTCGCGTCATTTCGGGCCGGTCACCCTCGCCCAGTACGCCACACATGCGGTCGATCACGATCTCGAGCATCTCGGACAGATGCGCGAGCTCCGCGCCCGCCGACCGTCTCGTGGCTGAGCTTCCCCCGAGCTCCGTTCGCGTTCAGGAGGCGCTCGCAGAGCGCGGCGTGCAGACCACCATCGTCTATCTCGAGCGCGCCGCGCGCACGTCGGCGGAGGCGGCGGCCGCCGTCGGCTGCCGCGTCGACCAGATCGCGAAGTCGCTCGTGTTCCGTCGCGCCACGAGCGGCGGTCCGCTGCTCGTCATCGCCAGCGGCGCCAATCGTGTCGACGAGGTGCGCGTGGCGGGCCTCGTCGGCGAGGCGCTCGGCAAGGCGGATGCGGATTTCGTGCGCACGCACACGGGCTTCGTCATCGGCGGTGTGGCGCCGCTCGCGCATCCGGCGCCGCTGGTCACGCTGATCGACGAGCACTTGTTGACGTGGGAGCGCATCTGGGCGGCGGCGGGGCATCCGCACACCGTGTTCCCCCTGACGCCGTCCGAGCTCGTGCGGATCACCGGGGGCCGCGTCGTCGCCATCGCCTGACGCGGCGCGCGGACGCGCTCGCGGTAGAATACGCGCGTGATCCGGCGACGCGTGGTCTTCATCGCCGCTGTTGCGCTCATTTTCACCTCCAGCGTCGCCGCCGGCCGGGCGCCGCTTGCCACGCCCGCCGCCCTCGACCTCCAGGCCACTGTCGAGACGCTCACGCGTTCGGAGATGAACGGCCGTCGCTCGGGCACCGAAGGCGCCGAGCGCGCCGCCGCGCGGCTGGCGCGGTGGCTTGCCGACGCGGGCGTACGCCCGGGCGGCGACGATGGGTCATTCTTACAATCGTTCGTGCTCGCCGGCGGCCGGAAGCTCGACGCCGCCGGCGCGCTCGAGATCGACGGCCGCGCGCTCGCCCTCGGCGGCGACTGGATGCCCCACGGCGGCTCGCGCACCGCGAAGACCCACGGCGAGCTCGTCTTCGTCGGGTATGGCGCGAGCGTCCCGGAGGCGGGATGGGACGACTGGGCCGGTGACGTGCGCGACAAGATCGTCATCGTGCTCGACGGCATGCCGCCACGTCTCGGCGCGCACCGTACGTCCCGGCTCGACAAGGTCATCCGCGCGCGCCAGCACGGCGCCGCCGCCCTGCTGATCGTCGCCGAGGCGCTGCCCACGCTGGATGCGACCGCCACCCCCGTCGATCTCGTCTCCGGGTCGTTGACGACAGCGGCCGCGGACACGCTGGTGGCGCCGCACACGATGGCGACCCTCGCCCGCGACATCGAGCAGGCCGTCGCGCCCGTGCGGCGAAGGTTGGCGGCCGCCGCCCGCATGAGCGTCGACATCCGCCACGACGATGTCCGCGCCGCGAACGTCGTGGGCGTGCTGCCCGGCACGGACCCGGCCCTGGCCGGCGAAGCGATCGTGCTCGGCGCTCACTACGATCATCTCGGCGAGAGCGGCGGCGCCGTCTATCACGGCGCCGACGACAACGCCTCCGGCACGGCCGTCGTGCTCGGCCTCGCCCGCGCGTTCGCCGCCGCCGGCGGCGCCGCGCGCACGCTCGTCATCGCGTTCTTCGGGGGCGAGGAGCTCGGCCTCCTCGGTTCCGCTCACTACGTGCGCCACCCGCCGTGGCCGCTCGCTCGGACGGCGGCGATGCTGAACTTCGACATGGTGGGCCGCATGCAGGACGGCAAGCTGACGGTCGGCGGCGCCGATACGGGCGACCGGCTGCGCCGCGTCGTGACCGACGCGATCGCGAGCGTCCCGGGCGTGACCGCCGACCTGCGCGGGGCGCCGCACTCGGCGTCCGACCACTCGCACTTCTACTCGGCGGGCACACCGGTGCTGTTCTTCCACACGGGCGTGCACGCCGACTATCACCGTCCGACCGACACGGCGGACAAGCTCGACGCAGCGGGCATGGCGCGAGTGGCGGCGGTGGGCGCGCGCGTGGTCCAGCAGCTCGACGGCGGCGACCGTCCGGTGTTCGCCCGGGTCACCTCGCCGCCCCGGCGCGGCCGCCAAGCCGGCGCGCGTGGCGCGCTGCTCGGCGTCGGCGGCGACGACCGCACATCGGCGGGCGACGGCGTCCGGCTGGCGTACGTCGTGCCCGGCAGCGGCGCCGAGCGTGCGGGCCTGCGCGACGGCGACGTCCTCGTGCGCGTCGCCGAGCAGCCGGTGAACACCTTCGACGAGTTGCGTAACGTGATCCTGGCTCGGCAGTCCGGCGACGTCGTGCGGCTCGTCTTTTTGCGGGACGGCCGCGACCACGCGACGTCGGCCACGCTCGGGAGGAGCGAGGAATGAATCTCGATCCGAGGGGCGCGACCACGCTCACGGAGGTCATCCGCCGGCGCGCGGCGCTGACCCCCGACGCGCAGTACTTCTCGCTCTTCGACGACGTCGTCACCTACGACCGCCTGTGGGCGATGAGCGCACGCTACGCGGCCGGACTGGCCGCCGCCGGCATCCACCCCGGCGACAAGGTCTGCCTCATCTATCCGACGTGCGCGGAGTTCTTCTACACGTTCCTGGGCGCGGTGCGACTGGGCGCCGTACCGGTGCCGCTCTATCCGACGCTCGGCGTCGAGGCCACCGCGAACATCTTCCGCGACTCCGAGCCGGTGGCGGTAGCCACCATCGGATGGTTCCGGCACGGCGTCGACGCCAGCGTCGCCCTGGCGCCGAACGTGCGTCTCGTGCTCGAGCCGAACGAGCTGGATCACGAGGGCGCGCCGCCGGCCGACCACGTCGCGCGCCCGGACGATCTGTGCTTCCTGCAGTACACGTCCGGATCGACCGGCCATCCACGCGGCGTCATGCTGACGCACGCCAACGTGGTGGAGACGACGAAGTTCATGTCCGAGGCGGCGGGCATCACGGCCGAGGACCGCGTGGTGTCGTGGCTGCCGCTCTATCACGACATGGGGCTGATCGGCTGCGCCTTCACGCCGCCGCTCACCGCCACGCCCATCTGGCTGCTGCCGCCGGACCTCCGCAACCCCCGCCCGTGGCTCGAGACCATCACCAGGATCCGGGCGACGTTCACGGTCTCGCCGGACTTCGGCTATCGCAACTGCGTGCGCAACGTCCGCGACACCTCCGACCTCGATCTGTCGAGCCTGAAGTCCGCGCTGTCCGGCGCCGAGCCGGTGCGCACGTCGACGATCGAGGCGTTCGAGTCGCACTTCGGCATCAAGCGCATCATCTCACCCTGCTATGGGCTGGCGGAGGCGACGCTGGCCGTGGCCATCTGGCCGCGCGGCGTGCCGCTGCGGACCGACGCGAGCGGACGGTGGCTCTCGGTCGGCCAGCCGTGCGCAGGCGTGTCCGTGCGCATCGCCGAGCCGCTCCGCGACGACGGTCCGGTCGAGACCGTCGTGCTGCCCGCGGAGACCGAGGGCGAGATCTGCGTCAAGAGTCCGGGCGTGATGAAGGGCTATTACAACAACCCCGAGGCCACCGCCCGCGTGCTGAGCGCAGACGGCTGGCTTCGCACCGGCGATCTGGGCTTTCTCGACGACGAGGGGTTCCTCTACGTCACCGGGCGATTGAAAGACTTGATCATCCTGGGCGGCCGCAACCTGCTGCCGCCCGATGTCGAGGAGACCGTGGATCAGCTCCCCAGCGTCCGTTACTCGGCGGCGGTCGGCATCGACAGCGAGCGGACCGGCTCGCAGCGCCTCTACGTCGTCGCGGAGGTGCGCGATCCGGCGGCACCGCCCGACGGCGGCTGGGCGGCGCTCACCCGCGACGTCGTTCACCGCGTGCACCGCGCCGTCGGGCACCGGCCCTCGCGCGTGCTCGTCGTGAAACCCTCCACCATCCCGAAGACTTCGAGCGGCAAGATCCAGCGCGCGCGGCTGGCGGAGATGATCCGGGCCGGCGAGTTGCGGGACCGCGTGGTTGAGGGCTAGAGCTTCGCGCCGCCTTTCTGCCAGTCGTCGAGGAACTTCTTGAGGCCGATGTCGGTGAGCGGATGCTTCATCAGCGTCTGCAGCACGCTGTAGGGCATGGTGGCGACGTGCGCGCCGGCCTTGGCGGCGTCGATCACGTGGAGCGGGTTGCGGATGGAGGCGGCGAGAACCTGCGTGTGCAGGCCCTGCACGCGATAGATCTCGCAGATCTCGCGGATCAGGTCCATGCCGACGTGGCCGATGTCGTCCAGGCGACCGAGGAACGGGCTGATGTAGGTGGCACCGGCCTTGGCCGACAGCAGCGCCTGCGCCGCCGAGAAGCAGAGCGTCTGGTTCACGCGGATGCCCTTCCCCTTGAAGTACTTCACGGCCTTGAGGCCGTCGTGGGTGAGGGGCACCTTCACCACCACGTTGGGCGCGATTTGCGCCAGCTCCTCGCCTTCCTTTTTCATGCCCTCGAAATCGGTGGCGATCACCTCGAGGCTCACGTCGCCGGGAACGATGCGGCAGATCTCTTCCGCCAGAGGTCGGAACGGCCGCTTCTCCTTCGTGGCAAGGGACGGATTCGTGGTGACGCCGTCGACGACGCCGAGCGCCACGCCTTCCTTGATCTCGTCGACGTTGGCCGTGTCGAGAAAGATTTTCATCACGCCCCCTTGTCCTGTCGTTCGAGCCTCGGCGTCGTGATCGCCGCATCTCCGAAACTCAGCGTAGTCCTCGCCCGGAGAACGTGTCAAGGCGACCGCGGCGGAGTATTCTCGCGCGGGAGGTGGCCATGCTCGCGCTCGCCGAGTGCACCACCGCAGAGGTCGAGCGTCTCGCCCGCCGCACGAACGTCGTCGTCCTGCTGCCGCTCGGCGCCATCGAGCAGCACGGCCCGCACCTGCCGCTCGCCGTCGACTGGCTCGGCGCCGAGGCGCTGGCCCACCACGTCGCGCCGCACCTCGAGCGCGCCGGATACCGGTGCGTGCTCGCGCCCTCGCTGCCGTACGGTGCGAGTCCCCTCGCCGCCGACTGGAGCGGGACCGTCTCCCTGCGCGGGGCGACGCTTCGCCGGGTGGTGGGCGAGATCCTCGCGGCGCTCGCCGGCCACGGCTTCGAGCGCTTCGTGCTCGTGAACTACCAGGCCGATCCCGGCCAGCTCACCGCCATGGCCGCCATCAAGCGCGTCGCCGAACGCCGGCGTCGGGTGCGGGTGCTCTTCGCCGGCTTCTCACCGATCCCGAGCCCGGCGATGCTGAATGCGCGGGTCACCGCGCTCCTGCGCAGCCCGCGACCCGAGTGCGAGTGGCACGCGGGCGAGCTGGAGACGGCGATGATGCTGGCGGTCCGACCGGACCTCGTCCGGCGCGCGCTCGCCCGGCGGCTTCGGCCGGCGTGGGTGGACTGGCACGTGCGGTTGATGCCCGGTACGACATTCCGGCGAATGCATCCGCGTGGTCGTGGCTACTTCGGCGCGCCGGCGGCGGCACGCGCGGCGACGGGACGTCAGGCGCTGCGCCTGCGCGGACGTCTGATCGCCGCCGAGCTCATGGCGGCCCTTCAGACGGCGCGGCGATAATCCTTCAGCGCCGCCTCGAGGCCGGCGGCGTCGGGAACGCCGGACCAGCCGTTCGCCTCGACGGCGAGTGACGCGGCGCACGTCGCCGCCTCCGCCGCCTCCCACGGATCGCCCGACATGCGGTAGCGCACCAGCCAGGTCGCCGCGAAGACGTCGCCGGCGCCCGTGGCATCGACCTGGCGCGCACGGCGCGGTCGCACGTCGTAGCGCTCACCGTTGACGTAGAGCAGCGCGCCGCGAGCCCCCGCCGTCACCGCCGCCACCGGCACCCGCTGCACCCACTCGGTCATCGCGGCCTCCTGCCCGCGCACGTCGGCGCCGCTCAGGAACAGCGCCTGCAGCCGGCTCAGCACACCCTTGGGCGACGGCCAGGTCTGCGTGTGCACCGCCCCGTCATGCGCGACCGCGCGCAGCCAGCCCTGCGCCTCGGCCGCCAGCGTGGCGCCCTCGAACGCCGTCACCAGCGCGCCGTCCACCTCGTTCACCACCGGGGCCAGCAGCACCAGCTCCGGGTCATGCCAGTCCTCGGGCAGATCGTCGACGCCGAGCGGCTGCGCCGTCGCGCGCACGAGGAGCCGGCGCTCGCCGCCCACCTGCTCGTGCTCGAAAACGGTGGTGGCCGCGGCGGGGATGCTGACGAGCTCGATGCGAGGCGGCAGCAGCTCCAGCGGAAAATCGTCGGCATGGCTGGTGAGGATGCCCGCCGACAGTCCCAGCCGAGCGGCGGCGACGGCGGCATAGAGCGCGGCGCCGCCAGGACGCACGACATCGCCGAAGCGATCGAGCGTCACGTGGCCGATGGCGACGAACTCGGGGGCCGACACGCGCGTCATTGTACCGGCGGGGTGGCGGCGTCCCCCTTCGCGGCCGGGCTTGACAGAACCGAACGGTCGTACTATTATCCCAGCCATGGGCAAGGGCGAGCAGACCCGGGAGACGATCCTGCTGCATGCGCTCGGGCTGGCCACGAAAGTCGGCTTCGAAGGCCTGACGATCGGCCGGCTCGCCGATGACCTCGAGCTCTCCAAGAGCGGCCTCTTCGCCCACTTCGGCTCGAAGGAGAATCTCCAGGTGAAGGTGCTCGAGGTCGCCTCCCGCCGATTCGTCGACGAGGTCGTGCGGCCGGCGCTCAGCGCCCCCCGTGGCATCCGCCGCGTCCGGGCGCTCTTCGAGCGCTGGCTCGCATGGGAAACATCGCCGAGCCTGCCCGGCGGCTGTCCGTTCAACGCGGCGGCGACGGAGCTCGACGACCGCCCCGGCCCCGCGCGGGACTACGTGGTGCGCAGCCAGCACGACTGGCTCGATACACTCGCCAACACGGCGCGCACCGCCGTCCAGGAGCGCGAGTTCTCGGCCGATCTCGACTGCGAGCAGTTCGCCTATGAGCTGCAATCGATCATGCTCGGCTACGCCCACGCCTCGCGCCTCATGAAGGATCCGCGGGCGCGGGCGCGCACCGAGCGGGCGTTCGAGGCGCTGCTGCAGCGCGCCGCGGCCGCCCCGGCATCCACGTCCAAGACCGGCGCCCGGCGCCGTTAACCCAGGAGGCTTCCGATGACGGACCAGGAATTCGTGGCGATGCAAAAAAGCACGGCCGTTCGGTCAAGAGAGGTGCCGTGGCGCATCCGGCTGCTTCGCCCGGCATTCGGCTCCCTCAGCGCCGTCGCGCCGGCGCTGGCGGCGCCCGTCGCCGAGCGGTTGTTCCTCGCGCCGCCGCGCCATCCGCAGCCGGAGCACGAGGCGACCGCGCTCGCCTCCGCGCGTACGACGATCGTCGACGCGGGCACGCCGATCACCACGTGGACCTGGGGTCACGGGCCCGCCGTGCTCCTGGTTCACGGCTGGGGCGGCCGCGGCGCGCAGCTCGCGAGCTTCGTACCGTCCCTGGTCGCGAGCGGCCATTCGGTGACCACGTTCGATGCGCCCGGCCACGGCCGGTCGCCTGCTTCCGAGTCGTCGCTGGTCGCCTTCGTGGCCGCGATTCACGCGGTGAGCCGTGCGCTGGGCCCCGTAGGCGGCGTGATCGCGCACTCCATCGGCGCCGCCGCCACCGCCTGCGCGCTCAGGGACGGCCTGCACGCCGATGCCGCGGTCTTCGTGGCGCCCCCGGCCGACCTGACGCTGCACGCCGACATCATCTTGGAGTCGCTCGGCTTCCGCCGCCGCGCGCGCGAGCTGATGCGTGAACGCATCGAGCGCCGGCTCGGCGTGCCGTGGTCGACCCTCGACGTTGCGAGGTTCGCGCCGCAGATGCGCACGCCGCTGCTCGTGATCCACGATCGGGAGGACGCGGAAGTTCCCTGGCAGGAAGGCGCGAGCATCGCGCAGGCGTGGCCGGCGGCGACGCTCTCGACGACGAGCGGGCTCGGGCACCGGCGCCTGGTGCGGGATCCCGACGTGGTGCGGGAGGCGGTGGACTTCGTGCTCGCGGCGCTGCGCCGGCGCTGCCGTCGGCCGGCCCGCACACCGGCGTCAGAGCCCGTCATGGCTTCGTCGGTGGCGTGACCGCGAATGCCTCACACCATCGTCAGGCCGCCGGAGATCGAGAGCGTCTGACCGGTGATGAACCCCGCGTCGTCGGAGGCGAGAAAGACCACCGCCGGCGCCACGTCGTCGGGCAGGCCGAGCCGTCCCCAGGGGATCACGCGCTTGAGGCTTTCCGCCAGCTTCGGGCTCGTGGCCACGAACTCGTTCTGGAAGAGCGGGGTGTCGGAGGGACCGGGACAGATGCAGTTCACGTTGATGCGGTGCCGCGCGACTTCGCGGGCGATCGTCTTGGTCAGCGCGATGACGCCGCCCTTGGCCGCCGAGTAGACCGCCTCGCCACTGGAGCCGATGCGGCCGGCGTCGGAGGCGATCGAGATGATCTTGCCCGATTCCTGCTTGATCATGTGGCGCAGGGCCGCGCGCGTGCAGGCCATCGGGCCTTTCAGGTTGATGGCGAGGATCCGGTCCCAGAACTCCGGCGTGGTCTCGACGAACGGCATCGGCTTGTCCCATCCGGCGCAATTGACGAGGATGTGCAATCCTCCGGCGCGCCCGGCGCACGTGTCGACGGCGGCGTCGACGGCCGCCACGTCGGTGATGTCGAGCGGCTCGGCGAAGGCCACGCCGCCGGCCTTCTCGATCTCGGCGACGACGGCGCGCGCGCCGGCCGCGTTCAGATCAGCGACGGTGACGCGGGCGCCCTCGCGGGCGAGCGCGTGCGCGATGCCGCGGCCGATGCCGCTGGCGGCGCCGGTGACGAAGGCGGCGCGCCCCTCGAGCTTCATCGCACGATGGCCTTGGCGATGATGTCCTTCATGATCTCGCTGGTCCCGCCGCCGATGGTCATGAGCCGCGCGTCCCGCGCGAAGCGCTCCACCGGATACTCCCGCATGTAGCCATAGCCGCCGTGGAGCTGCACGCAGCCGTAGGCGACGCGGTTCACCATCTCCGCCGTGAAGAGCTTCACCATGGAGATCTCCCGCACGCAGTCCTCGCCGGCCTGATACTTCTGGCAGGCGGCGTAGGTCAGCCAGCGGCCCGCCTCGATGTCGGTGGCCATCTCCGCGAGCTTGTGCCGGATGGCCTGCTTGTCGGAGAGCGGTCCCCCGAAGGCCTGACGCTCCTTCACGTACGCGATCGTGTCCTCGAGGGCACGCTCGGACATCGCCACCGAGTGGAGCCCCGCCACCAGGCGCTCGCGCTGGAACACGCGCATGACCTCGTAGAAGCCGACGCCCTCACGCCCGAGCAGGTGCTCGGCCGGCACCCGCATGTCCTGGAACGACAGCTCGGCGGTGTCGGAGGCGCGCATGCCCATCTTGTCGAGCGTGCGGCTCACGCTGAAGCCGGCCGTCTCTCGCTCCACGAGGAACATCGAGATGCCCTGGTGCCGCCGGCGGTCCCGGCCGGCCTCGACGCGCGCGGCCAGGAAGTAGACGTCGGCCGTCGCGCCGTTCGTGATGAACATCTTGGCGCCGTTGATCACGTAGTGATCACCGTCGCGCACGGCGCGCGTGCGGATGGCGGCCACGTCGCTGCCGCCGCCCGGCTCGGTCACCGCGATGGCCGTGAGCTTCTCGCCGCGGCAGATGGCCGGCAGGTACTTTTCCTTCAGCGCTTCGCTGCCGGTCCAGTAGAGGTGCGGCGAGGCCATGTCGCAGTGGACGCCGACCGCCATGGCGAAGGAGCCGGAGCGCGAGCGCGCGCATTCCTCGTGGAGCACCGCCGACATCATGACGTCGGCGCCGCCGCCGCCATACTTCTCGTCGTACTCGAGCCCGAAGAAGCCCAGCTCGCCCATGCGGCGCCACAGCGCCTTCGGCATCCGCCCCGCCGCCTCCCACGCCTCGACGTGCGGCGCCACTTCCTTGTCGACGAACGACCGCACTGTCGCCCGGAACATGTCGTGCTGCTCGCTGAAAACTTTCATTTGCCGTCGGCCGGCCCCCTCCGAGTTGTCGAATCCAGATACCGTTGGAGCGCAGTCTACAATATTCGGCGGTGCTCTCGCGGCCTCGCGCGTCCGTGCCGCTCGGTGTGCTCCTCACCGCGATCGTCGGCGTCGGCGCGCTCTCCATCGACATGTTCCTGCCCTCGCTGCCGACCATCACGGCCGCCTTCGAGACCGGCGCGGCCACCGCGCAGCTGACGGTCACGCTGTTCCTCGCCGGCCTGGCCGTGTCGCAGCTCTTCTGGGGCCCGCTGTCGGACCGTCTGGGCCGCCGCCGGGTGCTGCTCGCCGGCTTGACGGTATACACGCTCGCCGGCGCCGCCTGCGCATTCGTGCCGGGGATCCGCGCGCTGATCGTCGCGCGCATCATCCAGGCGCTCGGCGCCGGCAGCGGCCCGGTGATCGCGCGCGCGGTGGTCCGCGACCTTTACGAGCCGGCGCGCGCGGCGCGCATCCTGGCCGCGATGGGCACCGCCCAGGCGCTGACCCCGATCCTGGCGCCGGTCATCGGCGGCTGGGTGCACGCGCTGGCCGGCTGGCAGGCCGTCTTCGTCGTGCAAGGCGCCTTCGGCGGCGTGTTCCTGCTGACGGCGTCGCGCGTCGTCCCCGAGACGAACGTCTACGCGGGCGCGCTCGCAAGCGAGCCGAGCGGACGGCGATTGGCCGTGCTGCTCGGCCATCCGCGCTACCTCGCCTACGTCGCGGTGGCGGCGCTGATGTTCGGCGGCCAGTTCGCGTTCATCACCGGGTCGTCGTTCGCGCTCATCGGCGTGCTCGGTGTCTCACCGACCGTCTACGGCCTGTGCTTCGCCGCCGTCGCCAGCGGGCTCATGGCCGGCAACTTCGTCTCCGTGAAGATCGGCCCGCGCTTCGGGATCGATACGATGCTCCGTGCCGGCACGACGATCGGCGCCGCCGCCGGCATCCTGATGGCGATCCTCGCCTGGATCGGCGTGGCCACCGTGGCCTCGGTGGTCGGGCCCATGTTCGGCTTCGCCTTCGGCCTGGGCTTCGTCCTTCCCAACGCCGCCGCCGGAGCCATCGGTCCGTTTCCGCGGATGGCAGGCCTGGCCTCGGCCGTCCTCGGCTTCGTCCAGCTGACGGGCTCCGCGCTCTACGCGCTCGGCGTGAGCCGCTTCTATGACGGCACGCTGCGGCCGATGAGCATGGCCGTGGCCACGGCCGGCGTCGCGGCGCTCGTGACCTTCAATCTGTTGTCGCGCGCGCCGGCGACGCCCCGAGACTGAACCGCGGTCGATCACTTCACTTCCGTCTTCGCCTTCCACTTCACGAGCGCGGGATCGACCTCTTCCAGAAGCTTGGTGTAAAAGACCTGGTCGGGCGGGAACTTCTGCTTGATGCGGTCCAGCGAGTGGAGGAAGTCGACGAAGTCGTTCATGCCGCGCACGATCTTGTCGTTCATCTCCATCGAGTAGATGTTGTAGGTCATGATCTCCTTCGCGAGCTCCTCGTCGATCTTCATCTCGCGCGCGACGATCTTGACGGTGCTCTCCCGGTCCTTGTTGAGCACCTCGGTCGCCTTCCGCGTGGCGCGCAGCACCGCCTTCAGCGTGTTCGGGTTGTCCTTCAGCATCTTGCCGCTGGCGACGATCCCCGCGTGCACCTGCAGCCAGTCGACCGGCCCTTCCTTGCCGGGGATGCTGCTGCGATTGCCCGTGAAGTAGACCTTGCCACCGGCTTCCTTGACGGCGCGGAACGTCCACGGCGCCCACGCGGCCATGGCGTCGATGTCGCCCTTGGCGAGCGCGGTCACCGCGTCCGGCGGCGAGAGGTTCACGAACTGGATCTTGCTGAAGTCCACGCCGTTGGCCTTGGCCATGCCCTGGATCGCCATCGTGACCGAGGCGCCCTTGGGCATCCCGATCTTGAGCTTCTCGAAATCTTTCGGGGTCTTGACGATCTCTTGCGCCTTCTTGCCGAGCACGACCTGCTGCACGCCGCCGATGTCGCTCTGCGGCGCGATGTTGTAGATCGCCTGCCCGGAGGCGGCGATGGGTACCACCATGGTGGCCGTCGCGGTCCCGAGATGGATGTTGCCGGCGCCCCACATGCTCGGCAGGTCGGTGCCCGCGATGTACCAGCGGATGTTCACCTTGACACCCTCGGCCTTGAAGAGACCCATCTGATCGGCGACGGCGAACTGCGCCGACATCTGCGGATCGCGGACGAGCCAGGCGTCGACCTCGCTCAGCTCCGGCTTCTGGGCGAGCACGTCGGCCACCGGACCGACGGCGAAGAGCACGGTCAGCACGGCCATCAGCACACGCATGAGCGACTCCTTTCGCGAGTCATGAGATCGCGCCCGCCTCGCGCCAGCGGAACAGCCGCCGCTCGGCGCCGAGGAGCAGCGCGTTGACGACAGATCCCAGGAGCCCGAGAACGAGGGCGCCCATGACGATCTGCGCCGGGACGAAGAAGGTGCGGCCTTCCATGATCAGGTGGCCGAGACCGGCGTCGGCGCCCATGAACTCGGCGCCGACGATGACGAAGAGCGCGAGTGCCCAGCCGAGGCGCAGCGCCACGATGATGCCGGGCAGCGCCGACGGCACGATCACCCGCCGGATCAGGTCCAGGCGGCTCGCGCCGAGGCTGGCGGCCGCGCGGAGCAGCGTCACGTCGGCGCGCAGCACGGCGGCGGCGATGGCGACGAACATCGGGAAGAACGTCGTGTAGCCGATGAAGGCGACCTTCGAGGCCTCGCCGAGGCCGAACCACACCAGGAACATCGGCAGGAACGCCAGCGGCGGAATGGGCCGGACGAACTCGATGACCGGCTCCACCATCAGGCGAACCGGCAGGCACATGGCCGCCAAGAGGCCCAGGGCGAGGGCGGCCACGGCGGCCGCGCCGAAGCCGACGGCGACCCGGACGAGCGAGGTGCCGATGTGCTGCGGCAGGCTGCCGTCGCGCACGGCGTCCGCGAAGACGCGCGCCACCTGGCCGGGCGTCGGCAACAGCACGGGGTTCATGAACCCGAGGGCGAGGTTGCCGTACGAGACGGCGGCCCAGGCGACGAGCACCCCGAGCAGGGCCGCGATGCGCGTGCGGCTCATTCGTGCACCTTGGCCACTTCTTCCTTCACCACGCGCGTGATCTCGCTCTCGTACTGCGTGAACTCCGGCGCGAAGCGGTCGCGCACCTCCGGCAGCTTGATCGTGAACACCTGCTTGATCCGTCCCGGCGCCGACGTCATCACCACCACGCGATCCGCGAGGTACACGGCCTCGCGGATCGAGTGGGTGACGAACAGCACGGTCTTGTGCTCGACGCGCTGGATGCGACCGAGCTCGTCCTGCAGCACCTCGCGGGTCTGCGCGTCCAGCGCACCGAACGGCTCGTCCATCAGGATGATGGCCGGATTGTTGGCGAGCGCGCGCGCGATCGCCACGCGCTGCTTCATGCCGCCGGAAAGCTGGATCGGATACTTCTCGGCGTGGGCGGTCAGCCCGACGAGCTCGAGATAGCGCTTCACCGTCGCGTGCCGCGCGTCAGCCGCGGTGCGCTGCAAGCGCAGACCGAACTCCACGTTGCCGGCCACCGTCAGCCAGGGAAACAGCACGTATTCCTGGAAGACCACGCCGCGATCCGCGCCCGGCCCCGTCACCGGCCGCCTGTCGACCACGACGTCGCCGGCCGAGGGCCGCAGGAAGCCGGCGACGATGTTGAGGAGCGTCGATTTCCCGCAGCCCGAGGGCCCGAGCAGGCACACGAACTCGCGCTCGGCGACGTCGAGGTCCACGTCCACCAGGGCCGGCATGGCGCGGCCGGCCGTCACGAATGTCCGCGAGAGTCCGCGCACCTGGATCTTCACGGCGCTATCGCGGGAGCTGCCACCGCAGCACCCGGCGCTCCAGGGCGCGCACGGCGCCGTTGCCGGCGTAGCCGAGGAGGCCCAGCAGGACGGCCGCGCCGAGCATCTGAGGGACCAGGAAGAAGTTGCGGCCGTCGTTGATGAGGTAGCCGAGGCCCTCCTCGGCGCCGACGAACTCCGAGATGACGATGACGAAGAACGACAGCGCGACGCCGAGCCGCAGCCCCGTCAGCACCTCGGGTAGCGCGGCGGGCAGGATCACGCGGACGAAGAGGTCGCGACGGGCCGCGCCGAGGCTCTGGGCCGCCCGCAGCAGCCGCCCGTCGATCTGCGCGACGCCGTGCACGGTGGTGACGAACATCGGAAAGAACGTCGCGTACGTGATGAACCCGACCTTCGACGCCTCCCCGATGCCGACCCACACGATGAAGAGGGGCAGCACGGCGAGCGGCGGGATCGGGCGCAGCAGCTCGATGACCGGCTCGAGCACGTTGCGCACGGTGCGCAGCTGACCGGCCAGGAGCCCGAGGAAGATGGCGAGCACGGCGCCGGCGGTGAAGCCGATGGCGACGCGCTCGAGGGTGGCGCCGACGTGCTGCCAGAGCTGGCCTTTCGCCGCCAGCTCCACCATGGCGCCGAGCACGACCCACGGCGCCGGCAGGAACAGCGGGTTGAAGGGACGCGTCACCTGCACGAAGCCTCCGGCCACGCTCCACAGGAGGAAAAACGCCACGAGGGCGCCTAGCCGCCAGCGAAGGGCGCGGCGACGCGGCAGGGGCTCGCCGTGAAGTCCCCATTCCATCATCGCCGGCACGCTGGTCAGCAGCATGGCGGGCATCCTCTCGCGGCCCCGTGCACGGTGTCAATTGCGCGGCTGGGGTATCATCCCGACCCGAGGAGACCACACATGACCACATCCGTAGGGTTCATCGGCGTCGGCAACATGGGTAATCCGATGGCGGGCAACGTGCTCAAGAACTTCCCGCTGACCGTCTTCGACATGAACCCCGCCGCCATGGGGAACCTCGTGGCCGCCGGCGCGCGCAAGGCCGGCTCCGCGCAGGAGGTGGTCGAGCAGTCGGACGTCGTGCTGACCTGCCTGCCCGCCTCCCCCGACGTCGAGGCCCTGTACCTGGGCACGGGCGGTCTGGTCGAGCGCGCGCGTCCCGGCATCATCCTCATCGATCTCAGCAGCGTGTTGCCGTCCACTCCGCGGAAGATCGAGCCGCGCGCCCGCGAGCGGGGCGTGCACTTCCTGGAGGCGCCGGTGAGTGGCGGCGTCAGCGGCGCGCGGGCGGCGACGCTGGCGGTAATGGTCGGCGGGGACCCGGAGGTGCTCGAGCGCGTCCGGCCGGTGCTGCGGTCGATCGGTCCGAACATCTTCAGCGTGGGTCCCGTGGGCGCCGGCAACACCGTAAAGGCGATCAACAACATGATGGCCTGCGTCAACTCGCTGGCGATGATGGAAGGGGTCGTGCTCGCCCGGAAAGCGGGGCTGGATCCGATGACCGTGTACGAGGTCGTCAAGGCCAGCAGCGGCGGCAGCAAGGCGCTCGAGCGCATCGTGACGGCTATCGTTCCGCGCAACTTCGCGCCCGGCTTCAAGGTCCAGCTCATGAACAAGGACCTCGAGACCTTCACCACGATCGCCAAGGAGCTCCACGTCCCCGTCAGCTTCGCCAACGTCGCGCAGCGCTACCAGCAGGCCGCGCTGGCGGCGGGGCTCGGTGATCAGGACACCAGCGTCGCCTTCACGATCATCGAGCGGCTCGCCGGGCTCCCATGAGCCGAGATCTCCTGGTGCGCGGCCGGTTCGTCATCCCGGACGCGGCCGACCGCGCGGCTCCCGTCCTCGGCGATGCGGCGGTGCTGGTCACCGGCGCGCGCATCGCCGCCGTCGGCGACTGGCGGCGCCTTCGTCGGGCGCACCCGAGCGCCCGTGTCGTGGGCAACGGCAAGCAGCTCCTGATGCCCGGGCTCGTGGACGCGCACAGCCACGGCCGGGCGCTGAGTCCCATCCAGAAGGGCGTCCTCAACGACTACCTCGAGAACAACTTGCTCGACTGGGCGCTCATGCCGGTGTTCGAGCCCGAGCTGACGGCGGCGCTCGGCGCCTGGCGGCACCTGCGCAGCGGGTGCACGACGATTCACCACATGGGCTTCGACACCGAGGGCCCGCAGGCGCGCGCCCGCGCGGAGACGGCCATCCGGACCTACCTCAATTGCGGCATCCGACTCGCCTTCGCGCCGGGCGTGCGCAACGTCGACAAGCTCGTGCTCGACGGCGAGGCGTTCCTCGGCACGCTGCCGCCGGAACTCAAGGCCTTCGCCGAGCCGCTCGTCCACCTCGACAGCGACCATCTCGAAGACGACTACTTCGCGCTGTTCGAGCACCTGCACGGTCGCTTCGCCTCGGACGACACGCGCGTGCTGCTCTCCCCGAGCTGGGCCCAGGCCTGCACCGAGCGGTTTCTCCGCCGCGCCAAGGAGACGGCCGACCGCCTGGGCAAGGTGCCGATCCACATGCACTGCGTGCAGACGCCGATCCAGAAGGCGTTCTCGTTCCGGAAATACGGCAAGAGCGCCATCGCCTGGCTCGACGACCTCGGCCTCGTCGACGACAATCTCGCGCTCGGCCACGCCATCTGGGTGACGGAGGACGACATCGACCGGCTCGCGACCCGGCGCGCGTCGGTCACGACGCACCCGAGCTGCAACCTCGGCATGCGCAACGGCCTGGCGCCGATCTACACGATGCATCGCCGCGGCGTCAACGTCGCCATGGGGCTCGACGACAAGACGATCAACGACGACGAGGACGCGATCATGGAGCTGCGCATGCTGCACAAGCTCCACCGCGTGCCCGACTACGACCTCCGGACTCCCGCCCTCGACGCCTACGACGTGCTGCGCATGGCCACCGTGAACGGCGCGCGTGCCGTCGGCTTCGGCGGCGAGATCGGCGCTCTCAGGCCCGGGCTGAAGGCCGACATGATCCTCGTCGATCTCGACCGCGTGCTGCGCGATCCGTGGGCGACCGGCGAGCTGCCGATCGCCGAGGCCTTCGTGCATCGCGCCATGGGTGAGGACGTCAACACGGCCATCGTCGGCGGCCGCGTGGTCATGGAGGAGCGGCGGATGACGTCGCTCGACGTCGACGCGCTCTACCGCGAGATCCGCAAGGCGGCTCGCGCCATCTCACCGCGACAGCGGCGCCACGCGGAGATGCTGCAGCGGCTGAAGCCCTACTACCAGGCCTGGTACAACGCCTGGCTCACGCCGGAGGCAACGAAGCCGTGCTACGCGCTGAACAGCCGGCAGTGAGGTCGTAAGGACGGGTCAGGATGGATAATATCCGGAGCGAGGTTCTTCTGGTCGCGGTTGCGATCATCGCCAATGGATTCTTTTCCGGTTCGGAGATCGCATTGGTCACCGCCCGCGTCGCCCGGCTGACACAACTCCGTGAAGCAGGAGCGCGAGGCGCCGGCGCGGCGCTGACGCTCAAAAAATCACCCGAGTCCTGGTCATTCTGATCATCACCTACTTCTCGCTCGTCGTAGGAGAACTGACGCCGAAGGCGGTCGCTCTTCGAAACCGCGAGCGGCTGTCGTGTTGGGTGGCCCCTGCCATCTCCCGGTTGAGTCACGCGTCCGGCTGGCTCGTGGCGGTGCTGACCGCTTCAACGAACGCACTTCTGCGTCTGCTGGGCATGGGCCGGGCGGAGGAGTCGGCATTCATCTCGGAAGAAGAGGTGAAATACATCGTGCGGGAAGGCGCGGCCAAGGGCGTGTTTCACAAGATCGAGGAGGAGCTCGTTCACAGCGTGTTCGAGTTCACGGACACGACGGCGCGGGAGATCATGGTCCCGCGCATGAACATCGTCGGACTCGACGTCCAGACGCCACCGAGCCAGGTCCTTGCTCGAGCGGCCGAGCTCGGCCATTCCCGTCTCCCCGTGTATCGCGACTCCATCGAGAATCCCTTGGGTGTCGTCACGATCCGCGACCTGTTTAGCGTCGTCGCCCGCGGAGAGGCACCCGCTCTACCGAACTTGCTTCATCCTCCGCACTTCATCCCGGAGGTGGCCCGCATCAGCACGGTCCTGCGGGAGTTCCAGCGCACTCGACAGTACCTGGCACTCGTCGTGGAGGAGTACGGCGCAGTCGTCGGTCTCGTCACGCTGGAGGATGCGCTGGAGGAGATCGTCGGGGAGATCAGGGAGGAAGGCGAGGCCGTACCGTCTTCATCACCCGGCTTTCGAATAGTGCCTTCGAGGTCGCCGGGATCGCCCCCATACGTGAGCTGCGCGAGCGGCTCGCCATTCCGGTACCCGATTCGCCGGATTACGCGACGGCGGCCGGCTTCGTGACGCACATGCTCGGCGCGATCCCTCAACCCGGCACATCGCTCTCCTACGGCGGCCATCGCTGGACGGTCGTCGAGGTCGACGGGCGGCGAGTGACACGACTCAGAGTCGACCGGGAGTCTACGGCGTGAGCTGTGGCGGCTGAAGCCCTACCGACCCGGGCGTGGTACAAACGCCTGGCTCAGCCCTGAGGGCCGGCCCATGTCAGGGCGGGCTCAGTAACTTGAGCCCGAGGAGGGCCGTGAATCCCGCGAAGAGCATCGCCGTCACCAGCAGCGTTTCCTCCGCCTCTATCGACTCGACGAGGAGCTCCTCGGCGATCAGATAGATCAGCGCAGCGGCGCCGAAGGCGAGCATCACCGCCACCGTTGCCTCGGAGGCGCCGCGCAGGCCGAGGAACGCCCCGCCCGCCCCCACCAGGAGCAGCATGGCGATCCCGGTCGTCACTGCGAGGCCGTGCCAGCGCTTGGAGGGCGTCGTGTGAAACTCGGCGCCGACCGAGAGCGTGAGGAAGAAGAGCTCGACGGCGAGGGCGACGGCGAGGAGGGCGCCGAGGTGCCGTCCCGACGAGAATCCCGCGCTGATGATGGCGCCATCGATCAGGGTGTCGACGGCCGCGGCCGCCGCGAGCCCGACGGGCAGCTTGTGTCTCGCCTTCTCGCGCTTCTCGAATCTCAGCACGAGCCACTTGAGGCCGATCATGGCCAGCCCGCCCGCGCCGAAGCCGCCGAGGATGCCCAGCGGTGTGCCGAACTTCTCCACGTCGGGGATGAGGCCGGAGGCAACGGCGGCGATGACCACGCCGGCGGCGAAGTGCTGCACCGCACTCCGCGCTTGCACACCGGGCGCCCAGAAGAAGGCCAGGATACCGCCGAGGACGCCGGCGGCGACGGCCGCGCCGAGATACGGAAGGATCAGACGATCCCGAGGCCTGCGCTCAGTTCCATTTGCGCTCGTCGGAGATCTTCTTGGCGTTGTCCGGAATCATGCCGGCCGCCACCACCTCCACGGCGCCGCGGAGCTTCATGACATCGCGGATGGCCGCCTCCAGTGCTTGCGAAGCGGCGCGGGCGTCGGCGCCGCTCGCGAGCTGCACGCGGAGCGTCAGCGTGTCGTTGTGGCCCTCGCGATCGACGACGACCTGCGAGCGCTCGACACCCTTCACGCGGCTGACGATCTCGTCGACCTGGCGCGGATGGATGAACATGCCGCGGACTTTGGTGACCTCGTCGGCGCGGCCGCGCCAGCCTAGCATGCGCGCGGAGGTGCGGCCGCACCGGCACGGCTCGTCCGTCAGCAGGGTGAGGTCGCCGGAGCTGAACCGGATCATCGGATAGGTGCGATTGTTGACCGTGGTCACCAGCTCGCCGATCTGACCGTGCGGCAGCGGCTCGCCGGTGGTCGGGTCACACACCTGTGTGATCGCGTCCTCGATCAGGTGCATCCCGTTCGCCTCGGCGCACTCGTAGGCGAGCATGCCGACGTCGGCGGTGCCGAAGCCCTGACGCGCCATGATGCCGTGCGTGTCGGCGAGCTCGCGGCGCATCGCCTCCGTGAACGGCTCCGCACCGACCTGCGCGACCTGGAACGGCAGCCGGTCCATGCCCATGTCCTTCGCCTTGCCGAGGATCGTCAGCAGGAAGGACGGCGTGCCGACGTACCCGGTGGCGCGCACGGTCCGCGCCATCGTCACCTGGATTTCCGTCTGGCCCACACCGGTCGGCACCACCGTGCAGCCGAGGATGTTGAGCGCCTCGTCGAGCTCGTGGGCGGCCGGCGTCAGCGCGTACGCGAACGTGTTGAGGACGACGTCGCCCCGGCGGAAGCCGCCCGCGAAGAGCCCGGTCTCCGCGTGGAAGCCGCCGAGCTCCGGACCCATCGGCTCGAGGATCGGGCCCGGCGACACGAAGATCTTGCGGATTCGCGACAGCGGTTCGGTGCAGAAGCCGCCGAACGGCGGATCCGCCTTCTGCAGATCGGGCATGGCGCTCTTGCGGATGACCGGCAAGCGCGCGAGATCCTCGGTGGACCGGAAGTCACGCTGGGTCAGCTTCGCCTGCTCGAGTCGCCGGCGCACGCCCGGCGCCTTCTCCCACGCCAGCGCCAGCAGCTCCGACAGCCAGCGCGTCTGATAGCCCTCTCGGGCGCCGACCGACATGGTCTCGCGTTCGCGGTTCCAGTAGCCGGCGCCACGGTTGGGCCCGGGCATCACTGGTTCACGATGGACGGCATCAGCCCCGCGACGAGCGCCATGAGTTCGTTCTTGTCGGCGGCACCCACACCTTTCTGATCGAGCGCCTTCGCCAGCGCCGCATTGCAGGCCTCGACGTCCTCTTTGGCGAGCTTGAGCCCCTTGTGCGATTCCGGCATCGTGCGTCCACCGTAGGAGCAGGGCCCGCCGGCGTTCTCGCAGATGAAGTCCGCGATGTTGGTCTTCAGCGGCCCCACCTTCGCAGCCGGCAACGCCTTGAAGGCGGGGCCGATGCGCGGATCGGCCAAGGCATTGACGACGAACTGGTCCACGACGCCGGCGATGCCCTCGCGACCCCCGAGCCGCCGGTACAGCGACGGCGACGACGTCGTCTTCGGCTCCGAGCCCATCGAGGCGCATGCGGCGAGCCCGAGCGATACGACCATCAGAACGAGACTCCCCCACACCCCGCTGCGTTTCATGTGGAGATCTCCTTTGATGGGGGCCCCGGAAGGCCCCCAAGCCCCCAACGTTCGGCGCGCCCCGGCGCAGCCGTGGCGCGCCTCTGTATTGCGCTTAGCTCAGCCAGCGTTTACGGCGCTTGTAGTGCTTCACGTCCCGGTACGACTTGCGGGCGCCGACCTCGGTCAGGCCCAGGTAGAACTCCTTGATATCGGCGTTGTCACGCAGGGTGGCCGCCGCTCCCTCCAGCACGATGCGACCGTTCTCCATGACGTAGCCGTGCTCGGCGATGGCCAGCGCGAGCGTCGCGTTCTGCTCGACCAGCAGCACGGTGAGCTTTTCCTGCCGGTTCATCCGCTGCACGATCCCGAAGATCTCCTCGACCAGCATGGGCGCGAGCCCCAGCGAGGGCTCATCGAGCAGCATCACCCGCGGGCTCGACATGAGCGCCCGGCCGATGACGAGCATCTGCTGCTCGCCACCCGAAAGGTAGCCCGACTGGACGTGCCGCCGGTCCCCGAGCCGCGGAAAGTACCCGTACACTCGCTCGACCCCCTCGCGCAGGCGGCCACGGTCGGTCTGCACGTGGCCGCCCGCGATGAGGTTCTCCTCGGTGGTCAGATGCTCGAACACGCGTCGGCCCTCGAACACCTGCGCCACGCCGCGCTTGACCACGTCGTAGGGTGGAAGGTGGTCGATGCGCTGCCCGGCCAGCTCGATGGCGCCCTTGGTGATCGCGCCGCGCTCGGAGGGCAGCAGACCGGAGATGGCCTTGAGCGTGGTCGTCTTGCCGGCACCGTTGGCGCCGAGCAGCGTCGTGATGCCGCCCTCGCGGACGTTCAGCGACACGCCCTTGAGGACGAGGATGACGTTGTCGTAGATGACCTCGATGTTGTTGAGCCTCAGCATGGCCGAGCCCAAGCATGCGGCGGCCGGAGCGAACGCCCCGGCCGCCAGCTCGGCTACTTCTTGGCTCCCGAGTCCTTGATGTGCTTCGCCACGACGTCCTGGTAGGCGGCGAACCACTCGGTGCTCTTCACGAACTTGCCGCCCTTCACCTGCCAGATCTGCACGAGCCCGCCGCCCTCGTGATCTTGCGCGGTGACCTTGAGCGGCGGAACGAGCCCGCCGAGGGTGAAGTTGCTGATCTTCTCGAACCCTTTCTTGGCGTCCTCGCCGGTGATCTTGCCGTCCGGCTTGGCCTTCAGCGCGTTGCGGATGGCCTCCACGTGAAGCGCCGCGATGAGGACGCCGCGGTTGTAGAAGACCGTCGACGCCATTTCCTTCGGCGGCTCCTTGCCCTGCTTCTTGTACATCTCGCGGATCTCGTTCAGCACGGGATAGTCGGTGCCCACGCCGGCGAACTGCATCGCGTAGTAGCCCTCCGCCGCCGCGAAGCCACCGCCCGCCTCGATGTTGGCCTCCGCCGCGCCCCAGACGAACGACACGACCTTGCGCAGCGGATAGCCGATCCGCTTGAACTCCTTGATCGACACGCCGGGCGCCCCCCCGAACAGGTGCGCGATGACGAAGTCGGCGCGGAACCGCTGGGCGATGTCGAGGACCTGGGCGCCCATCTCCACGCCCGGAGGCGGGACGGCGAACGTCTTGAGCTGGAAGCCTTCCTTCTCGGCGA
>JBIOXS010000003.1:0-30715 GCA_044869815.1 Candidatus Rokuibacteriota bacterium
CGAGATGCCCGGCGCCTACTGTCCTCGGCTCGTCGGATCGACGCCCGCGAAGGCGAGGAAGTCGACCATGCGAAAGTCGCCGGTGACCTGCCCGGTGATGGTCGGCAGCGTCGGTCGCCAGTCCGGAGACGACGCGTAAGAGTCAGGATCGAGCTGGATGAGCCCGAGGATGACTTCGCCCACGATGCGGCCGCCCACGGGGCCGAGATGCTGGCCGCCCGCCATGACCTCGGCTTCCTTCAGGATGTACAGCCAGAGCGGGGTGGATTCGTCGAGACCGAGGCGATAGTCCTTCAGCGCCACCAGGTCTCGCTTCGACAGCATCGGGACGCGCATGAATTCCGCGATGCTCTGCCCCGAGGGCAGCCCCCACGTGACCTGACGGAGGAGATTCCGCTCGGGCACCGACGTCGGCGGCTGGCCGGAGGCGATGGCGCCGATGGGCAGGTCGAACAGCGGGGTGGAGATGTGCGTGTCGATCAGCTTGTTCGGCCGCACGTCGTCTCGCAGGAAGCCGCCCTGATCGCCCGGCCGCGGAATGCCCCCGAAGTCGAAGAACGTCTGCCAGCCGACGAAGCGCCGGGGCCCGCGGCAGCCGCCGCGCAGATCGTCAGGGTCGAGCCTGCCCGCCTGGGTGCCATCGAACGTCAGCGCGAAGAACGGCTGGCCGTTGTCCCCCGCCAGGTTCGCGCGGTAGGACGGGCGCACGATCGAGTGGCCGAAGCGATAGGCGGCTCCCTGGAACTCGACGGGGATCTGACCCACGGGCGGCGTGTAGAACTTCCGCCCGTTGCGCACGATGTCGTCGACCATCGCCTGACCGACGAACTTCGGCAGGAACTCGTGCACGACCATCCACTGGTAGTGCCACGTGGTGAGCTGACGAGCTCGCTGAAATACTTCATCCGGTGCCTGGCGGGGGACCTGGCTGTTGATCAGGTCGACCGCGCGGTTGTGGAAGCGGAAGAAGGCCGCCTGGAGCCCTCCGCTCTCGATCTTGAATTTGGTGGCCTGACCGCTCTTGCCCGGCGATTCATAGAATTGCGGGTCGGTGGCCGGCCCGGCGCCGTAGACGGAGTCGAGATCGAAGGCCGGCGTCCGGGAGTTGGCCGACGTCGACGGGTCCGTCGACACGTTGAGGCGCGACGAGAGATCGAACGTGATGTCGTGGTCCATGAACGGGCCCATGAACGCGGCGCCGGCGGTCATGGTCGGGTTGTTGGGGTTGTTCACGTTCAGATTCGGATCGGTGATCAGCAAGACCGGCCCTTGCTTCAGGTCGTCGTGAGCGTCGAGCATGCCGCCCGGGCGGCCGATGTCCCGCAGCGCCGCCGTGAACGCGTCCCGCTTGTCGGCGGTGATGTGGGAGTCGAAGGGCGGAAGCGTCGGGAACATCCGGCCGAATCAATCCTCGCGGATGACGAATCGCCGTGTGGCAACCTGGGCCTCGGCCGGTCGGCCGGGGAGAAGACGGGCGGTACCGGCGGTGATCGCGGCGCTGCGAGGCCACGACACATGAGTACGTGACCGCCCTCTATCGTCATTTTGGAGTCCGGAGCCGCGCCCAGCTCATGGCCCATGCGATCAAGCGTGTGACGCGAAAGGACTGAAAAGAGCTCAGCGTCGGACGAAGCGCCCCGCAAGAAGCGCCATGAGCCCTGCGGGGAGCCAGATCAGCGCCAGCTCCGCCGTGAAGACACGCCAGCCCCACTCGCCGAAGAAGTGCGACGCCAGCGGCGAGACGGGGATGGGCCGCCAGGGGAAGAAGTAGCGCGTACCGTCGAACGGCGCGAAGAAGGCTACCCCCGGGCCGCCGTTGGTCAGGGCGTCGAGCACCCCGTGGGACGCGGTGAGGGCGGCGAAGTACACGGCGAGCGGCGCCCGCTGCGTCTCGAGCCGCCTATGGAGCAACAACGCAGCCACAACTCCGACGACGGCGGCGGCGGCGAAGGAGTGCGACACGCCGCGATGCCCCCACGTCGAGTAGAACGGAATGCCGAGCGCGCGGCCCACGACGTCGAGATCGGGCAACATCGGCAGCGCCGCCGACGCCAGCCAGAACGCGCGCCGCCGGGTCGGGAACGACGTCAGCGTGCCGAGCGCCAGACCGACCACGGCGTGTGACATGACGGTCGGCATCTGCCCCGATCATAGTGACGCTTGACGGCGGCGACAAAGTTATTAACCATACGTTTAGTTGACTCAGCGATCAGGAGGCCCCCGATGAAGTCCGCGACCGCCCTCGTCGGTGTCCGCAGCCGCCGGCGCGATGCCGCCGCCACGCGTGACGCCCTGCTCGCCGCCGGCGCCGAGCTGTTCGCCGAGCGCGGCTACGACGGCGTGCCGGTGGCGGCCATCGCGGAGCGGGCCCACGTGAACAAGGCCATGATCAGCTATCACTTCGGCGGCAAGCGGCAGCTCTACCTCGCCATCGTGACCGCGACCTTCGGCGAGATCGTGGCCGGGGTGGAGCGGCTGGCCGGGTCGCCGCGGCCGGCGCCGGAGGTGCTGCGGGAGCTGGTGGCGCTCGTGGGCGAGATGGCCACGCGGCGTCACCCGCACTTCTGCGCGATGATGCTGCGCGAGGTGGTCGCGGGCGGCAAGCACCTGGATCCGGCGCTGATCGCCCAGCCGGCGCGGATTCTCGGTGCCGTGCAGCGCATCGTGGCGCGCGGGGTGCGCGACGGCGACTTCCGGCCCGTGGACCCGCTGCTGACGCATCTCAGCCTCGTGGGCAGCCTCGTGTTCTTCTTCGCCACCGCGCGTTTCCGCGAGCGCGTGCTCGCCACGCGACGGCCGCCGATCAAGCCACCCGACGCCGCCGCGTACGTGAAACACATCCAGGATCTGCTCTCGCACGGCCTCGCCGCCGAGCGGCCGGGCGCCAGGCGCCGGGCATGACCCCGCGCCGCCGTCGGCTGGTCGTCCTCGTCGCGGCGCTGGTCCTCGGCGTCGCGGGCTTCGCGGTGTGGCGCTTCGTGCTCGCGCCCTCGGGCCTGCCGCCGGGCGTGATCGCGTTGAGCGGACGCATCGAGGGCGACGATTCCGCGATCGCCGCCAAGACGTCCGGCCGCATCCGTGAGATCACGGTGCGCGAAGGCGATCTGCTCCAGGCCGGCCAGGTCGTCGCCATCCTCGACGACGAGCAGATCCGCGCGCGCGAGCAGCAGGCGACGGCGGCCGTGCGGCAGGCCGAGGCGCGCGTCCGGCTGGCCCAGCACCAGATCGCGGTGCTGGAGGAGCAGCTCCGGCAGAGCAACCTCGGCGTCGATCAGGCGAAGGCCGACGCGCAGGGCCGCGTCAACGAGGCGGAAGGCAAGGTGGCGGCGGCGGAGGCGCAGCTGGCCCAGGCCGAGGCCTCGCACGCCCAGGCGAAGTGGGATCGCGAGGCGGCCGCGCGACTGTTCAAGCGCGAGCTGATCGCGGAGCAGGAGGCACGGCGCGCGGAGAGCAACGAGGACGCGCAGGCGGCGGTGGTGGCCGCCTCGAAGCGCCAGGTGGAAGCGGCGCGGGGCGCGCTGACGGCGGCGCGCGCGAACCTCGTGAATCCGGCCATCCGCTCGTCGCAGGCCGCCGCCGTGCAGGGCCAGATCCTCCAGGCGCAGGCCGACATCGCCGCCGCCCAGGCGGAAGCCGAGCGCGCACGCGCCCAGCTCGAGGAGGCGCGGGCCAACCGGAACGACCTGCACGTCGTCGCCCCCTTCACGGGAACGGTCGCCACGCGCACGGCCGAGCCGGGCGAGGTCGTCATGGCCGGCACGCCGATCATCACCCTCGTCAACCTCGAGGCCGTCTACCTGCGCGCCTTCGTGCCGGAGGGGCAGATTGGCCGGGTCCGCATCGGCCAGCCCGCGCGCGTGTACCTCGATTCGGCGCCGGCCACGCCGATCGACGCGCAGGTGATGCGGATCGATCCGCAGGCGTCGTTCACGCCCGAGAACACGTACTTCCGTGAAGATCGCGTGAAGCAGGTGGTCGGCGTCAAGCTCCAGCTCCGCGGCGCCGTGGGCTTTGCCAAGCCGGGCATGCCGGCGGACGGCGAGATCCTCGTCGACGGCGGCGACTGGCCGGCGCGACAGGCGCGTCGATGAGAGAGGTGGCCATCCGGACCCGCGCGCTGGCCAAGCGGTATGGCGTGGTGGAGGCGGTGCGCGGCATCGACCTCGACGTGCGCGCGGGCGAGATCTTCGGGCTGATCGGGCCGGACGGCGCCGGCAAGACGTCGACCTTCCAGATTCTCGGAGGCGTGATGGAGGCGACCTCGGGCGAGGCCGAGCTGCTCGGCCGTCCGGCGCGGGAGGCGCGCGCCTACGTCGGTTACCTCACGCAGGCGTTCACCCTCTACCCGGATCTGAGCGTGGCCGAGAACCTCCGCTACGTCGGCGAGCTGCGGCGCGTTCCCGTTCGCGAGATCGACGAGCGCGGACGCCGCTATCTGTCGATGTTCGCCATGGAGCGCTTCACCGGACGCCTCGCCGGCCGGCTCAGCGGCGGCATGAAGCAGAAGCTGGCGCTGGCGTGCGCCCTGGTGGCCGAGCCGCGCATCCTCTTGCTCGACGAGCCGACGACGGGCGTCGATCCGGTCTCGCGGCGCGAGTTCTGGGACGCCCTCGCTCAGCTGTCGACGCAGGGGATGACCATCCTGCTCGCGACGCCGTATCTGGACGAGGCGGAGCGCTGTCATCGCGTGGCGTTGATGCACGACGGACGGCTGCACCGGACGGGGACGCCGGCGGCGCTGCGGCAGAGTCTCGGTCTGCATCGCCTGGAGGTCCGGGCGGGCGATCTGCGGGGAGCGGAAGCGGCGCTCGCCCAGCGTGATGGCGTCATCGCCGACGTCCAGCGCTTCGGCGATCGCCTCGACGTGCTCGTCCGCGACACGCACGCGGGCGAACGGGCCGTCCGCGAGCGGCTCGGAGGTGACGTGAGCAGCCTCCGGTCGGCGGCGCCGACGCTCGAGAACACGTTCGTGGCGATCCTGCGCGGCCTCGAGGGCGACATGGCGGTGCCGCCGTTCCCCGCTCTCCGCGATCACACGCCGGCCGACGACGCCATCGCCATCGGCGCGCGTGGCTTGCGCAAGACGTTCGGTGACTTCGAGGCGGTCAAGGGCATCGATCTGGAAGTGCGCCACGGCGAGGTCTACGGCCTCCTCGGCGCCAACGGCGCCGGGAAGACGACGACGATCAAGATGCTCTGCGGTCTGCTGCCGCCGACCGCCGGCGAAGTCCAGCTCGCGGGTGAGGCAGGGGAGCTGCGCTCGGAAGCCGTGCGGCAGCAGGTCGGCTACATGTCGCAGAGGTTCTCCCTCTACGACGATCTCACCATCGTCGAGAACCTCGACTTCTTCGCCGGGGTCTATCAGGTCCCCCGGGAGCAGCGCGCGGCGCGCAAGGAGTGGGTGTTGAGCTTCGCCGGCCTCGAGGGCAAGGGCGGCCAGCTCACGGGAAGCCTGCCCGGCGGCTGGAAGCAGCGCGTGGCCTTCGGCGCCGCCATCATGCACGAGCCGCGCGTGCTGTTCCTCGACGAGCCAACGTCCGGCGTGGATCCCATCGCTCGCCGCGCCTTCTGGGCCATGATCAACCGGCTCGCCGACCACGGCACCGCGATCCTCGTGACCACGCACTATCTCGAGGAAGCCGAGCAGTGCAACCGGCTGGGGTTCATGGTGGCGGGCGCGCTGGTGGCCGAGGGAACGCCGAGCGGCGTGAAGGCGGCGCAGGGCGGCCGTGTGCTGGACGTTCGCGCCGACGACCCGCGGCGGGCCGTGGCGCTGCTGAAGACGACGATGGATCCGTGGCGCGTCTCCCTCTTCGGCGATCGGCTCCACGTCATCGTCGACGGCGACGCGCAGGCCGCTGCGCGCGCGCTGACGGCCGGGCTCGCGCGCGACGGCGTGCGCGTGCTGGAAGTGCGGGACGACGACTACACGCTGGAGGATGTTTTCCTGGCCATCGTCGAGAAGGGCGCCGTCGCCGCCTGACGGCCGACGCATGCGGCGCATCCTCGCCCAGGCCCGCAAGGAGCTCACCCAGCTCCTGCGCGACCGTCTCGCGCTGGGCCTCGCCCTCGTGCTGCCGGTCGGCCTCACCGCGCTGATGGGGACGTCGGTGTCGCTCACGGTCACCGACATCCCGATGGTCATTCAGGACTTCGACCAGACGCCGCTGTCGCGGCGGTACGCCGACGCCTTCCGTACCTCGCTGACCTACCGCGTGGTGACCCTGCCGCCGGCAACCTCGCCGGAGACGATGCTGGCGCGGGGGCGGGCGCGCGCCGCGCTGATCATCCCGGAGCGCTTCGAGCAGGCGATCCGCCGGCGGCGGCCGGTCGAGGCCCAGCTGCTCGTCGACGCCACCGACGGCAACACCGCGCAGCTCATCCGCGGCAGCGCCGGACAGATCACGCGCGCCTTCGCGCGCGAGGTCGGCGACGAGCGCGTCCCGGCCATCCAGACGGCGACCCGGCTGTGGTTTAACCCCGGGCGCGATCCGCAGAAGTTCTACGGCCCGGGGTTCCTCGTGCTCGGCCTCTCCATCTTCCCGACGGTGCTCGCCGCGCTGGCCATGTCACGGGAGGGGGAACAGAAGACGATTCTCCAGGTATACGTCTCGAGCATCTCGGCGCACGAGTTCCTGCTGGGGAAGATTCTCGCCGGCATGGTGATCGGGTTCGTGCAGTGCGTGCTGCTCGCCGTCCTGATGTTCACCCTCTTCGGCCTGCACTTCGCCGGTGATCCCACGCCCCTGGTGGCCGGCAGCGCCCTGTTCATCTTCTGCGTCGTGTCCTTCGGCTCGCTGGTCGGCGCCGCCATCCCGAACCAGGCGGCCGCCGTGCAGGCGGTCGCCCTCGGCGGTTTCCTCCTGGCGTTCCTGCTCTCCGGCCTCATCTTCCCGATCGAGAACATTCCCGATGCGCTGCGGTGGATCTCGAGCCTCGTGCAGGCGCGCTACTACGTGCTGATCGTGCGCGACGCGTTCCTCCAGGGCGGCGGCTGGGCGGCCATGTGGTGGGCGGTGCTGGCCGTCGGCGCCATCGGCCTCGTGTTCTACGGCCTCGCGTGGCGGGCGATGCGACGCATGCAGGTGAAGGCATGAGTCGGTTCTGGGCGCTGGCCCTGAAGGAGCTGCGGCAGATCCGCCGCGACCGGCGCCTGACCATCTCGCTCATCGTGCCGCCCACGCTGCAGATCCTCCTCTTCGGCTTCGCGCTGGACTCGAACGTCCGGAATCTCCGGCTCGGCGTCGTGGACGAGAGCCGGACGGCCGAGAGCCGCGAGCTGATCAGCGTGCTGACGCAGAACCCGACGTTCCGGCTGGCCGGCTCCTACGCGACGCCGGCCACGCTCGCCGAAGAGCTGGGCGTCGGGCGGCTCGACATGGGCGTGGTCGTCCCCTACGACTTCGCGCGCCTGCGCGCACGGGGACGGCCGGCCACCGTGCAGGTCCTGCTCAACGCGGCCAACGCCAACACCGCCCAGATCGCGCAGGGCTACGTCGAGGGCGCGGTGGCCTTCCTCAACCGGGACCTGGCCGGCGCGCGCGCGGCGCCGGTCGAGCTGCGCACGGCTCTGCTCTACAACCCCGGCCTCGTGAACGCCTGGTTCATCGTCACCGGCGTGTTCGGCACGCTCATCATCCTGAACGGCTCGCTCGTGTCGGCGGCCACGATGATCCGCGAGAAGGAGCGGGGCACGGTCGAGCAGCTCCTCATGACGCCGGCCAGCGCGCTCGAGATGATCACGGCCAAGATGGTCCCGCTGTTCGTGCTGCTGATGACCATGGTGATGCTGGTGATCACGGTCGGGCGGGTGGTGTTCGGCGTTCCGTTTCGCGGCAGCGCCGCGCTGCTGCTGGCCGCCTGCGCCTGCTGCGTGCTGACCGGGATCGGCCTCGGGACTTTCATCTCGACCCTGGCCCGCTCGGCCAACCAGACGCAGCTCATCAGCTTCTTCATCAATCCGCCGCTGGCGATGCTGTCCGGCGGCCTCACCCCGATCGAGGCGATGCCGAAATGGGTGCAGCCGCTCACGCTGCTCAATCCCATCGCCCACTTCGCCGCCATCGCACGGAGCGTGCTCGTCAAGGGCGCCGGTCTCGACGTCGTCTACCCGAACCTGCTCGCGCTCGTCGCGCTGGCGAGCCTGTTCGTGGCCATCAGCGCCTGGCGGTTCCGCAGTCAGCTCAATTGAGCGCGGTTCGCCTATAATCCGGTGGCGCAGGAGGAGGACGTCATGCCGAACGCGCTCTCCGGCAAGGCCCAGACCGTGCTCGGTCCCGTCGCGGCGGACAGCCTGGGCATCACGCTTCCTCACGAGCATCTCCTGATCGACTTCGAGGTGATGTTCCAGGCGCCGGCGGCGGCGAGCGACAAGGGCCTCGCGCATCAGCCGGTGACGCTCGCGAACGTCGGCTGGGTGCGCCAGCACTTCAACTCGAACCTCGACAACCTGCGCCTGCTCGACGAGCGGACGGCGCAGGACGAGATCGTGCTGTTCCAGCGCGCCGGGGGCCAGACGGTGGTCGATCCGACCAACGTGAGCCTCGCGCGCGATCCGCTCGCGCTCGCGCGCATCTCACGGGCGACCGGGCTCGGCATCGTCATGGGCGCCGGCTACTACGTCGCCGCCGCGCATCCAGCCGGCATGGACCGGCGGTCGGAGGACTCGCTCGTGCGTGAGGTGGTCGGCGAGGTCACCGTCGGCGTCGGCAACACCGGGATCAAGGCCGGGCTCATCGGAGAGATCGGCAACACGTGGCCGTGGACGGAGAACGAGAAGAAAGTGGTGCGCGCGGCCGTCGAGGCGCAGCGGCAGACGGGCGCGCCGCTCATGATCCACCCGGGCCGGCACGAGACGGCGCCGATGCAGCTCGTCGAGCTCGTGCAGAAGCAGGGCGGCGACGTGCGGCGCACGATCATGTGCCACATCGAGCGCACCATCGCCGATGAGCGCCACCTCTACGATCTCGCGGACACCGGCGTGTGGCTCGAGTACGACCTGTTCGGGATGGAGAACTCTTACTATCCCTACAATCCCGACTTCGACATGCCGAACGACGGCGGCCGCATGAAGCAGATCCTCGCGCTCATCGCGCGGGGCCACCAGGATCAGATCCTGATGTCGCACGACATCGCCTACAAGACCTCGCTGACGAAGTACGGCGGCTACGGCTACCACCACCTCCTCGTGAACGTGGTGCCGCGCCTGCGCCGCAAGGGCCTGGACGACGCCGGCCTGCGCCGCCTGCTCGTCGACAATCCGGCGCGGGCGTTCGTGTTCGCGTGAGCGGTATACTCCCGGCCATGGCGCTCACGTCCGACTACGCCCGGCTCGAGGAGCGGATCCTCGCCCGGGACCAGATCGGCGCCAGCGCGGCGCTCTACGAGCTCATCAAGCAGAAGCGGCCGGCCGCCGAGATCCTGTCGGAGACGGTGCGGATCCACGCGCCGTACACCCACGTGCCCTACCACCAGCGGCTCGACGACGGCGTGGTCAAGTTCGTCAACAACGACCATTGCCTGCTGAGCGAGCGCGTGTCCCTGCCGCTCAGCGCGATGGTGCGGCCCGCGCTCACGATGCTGCCGGTCGCCCAGTCGGTCTGGTACATCCCGAGCGGACTCGACCCGTGGAACCAGCTCCTCGGCAAAGCGCCGGGGCATTACACGCGGCTCTACGAGATCACGGTGAACCAGGCGCCACCGATGCCCGAAGCGCACTGGCCGGATCAGGAGCCGCTGCGCCTCGAGGGACCGATCGCGGAGCGGCTGAACCACTGGCTGGCGCTCGTGCAGTGCGGCGCCGTTCTGGAGGCCTATCGCGTGTTCCTGGGGCTCATGCAGGACGTGCCGCACCGGCGGCAGGTGCTCGCCCACCTGGCATTCGCGGGGCTGATCGACGTGCAGGATAGGATGCTGCACAACCGCTCCTACACGACCGGTCACAAGTCGTTCCGCGCACGCGCCACCATCGAGCTCGGGGAGGCGCTCGGCTGGGAGTCCGCGCATCACGTCCTCTACGCAGGCGTGCCGGATCTCGCCGTCGGCCCGCGCTGGTACTCGACTTACGAGATGGGCTGCAACGTGGTGCAGAACTTCCTCGACGGACGCGACGCGGAGCTGCTGCGCCAGGAGGCGCCGCTGAGCACGGCCGAGGAGGCAATGCTGGTCGAGATCATCACGCGCCAGCGCGAGTGGTCGGCCATCGACGCGGTGGTCGCCCTGCTCAAGGCCGGGCGCAGCCCACGCCGGATTCTCGACGCCATCCAGGTGGCCTCCGCGCAGGTCATCCTGGACACGGGCGCGCCGAACAACTTCTCGATGTCGCAGCACGGCTACGAGTACTGCAACACGCTCGCGTGGTTTTTCGACACCTTCGAGCACCCGCACCGGCTCAAGCTGCTCTTCGTGGCGACCTCGTTCGTCAACCGCGCCGCCGAGCACCAGGCCAACACGCCGGACAACGGCCGCCGCGCGATCGTGACTCCGCCGGGTGCGGCGTCCCTCGGCCCCCGCCCGCTGCTCGAGCGGCTGGAGGCCGCGCTGCTCGCGCTTCGGCCCGACGAAGCCGTCGGTCTCACGGCGGCCTATCTGAAGTCAGGCGCCGATCGGGCGCCGCTGGTCCAGACGCTGACGACGGCGGCGGCCAAGATCGGCAACGATCCGCACAACCAGGAGCTGGGCCTGTGCCTGGCCGAGGATTACTGGAAGAGCCAGGCAGGCGACCGGGAGCGCCTGCTGCTCGCCTGCGCGCAGCACACGGCCGGCCACCGCAAGTACGGCGATCACCTCGAGTCATATCGGCGCTTCGCCGAGGCGTTCGGGCTGGACTAGGCAGGCTTCCTCTCGGCACACCGTGCGAAGGGCCGCTCAACGTCGCTCAGAGGGAGGATCGGCGATGGCGCTCTACATGGTCCAGTTCGCGTATACCGCCGAGGCGTGGGCCGCACTGACCAAGAACCCGGAAAACCGCGCGACGGCCGTGCAAGCGCTCGCCCAGAAGGCGGGGTGCCGGCTCGAAAGTTTGTACTACTCGTTCGGCGAGTACGACGGGTTCATCGTGCTCGAGGCGCCGGACGAGACGGCCGTCACGACGTTCGTGCTGGCCGCGCTGGGACCCGGCCACGTCAAGGCCAGCAAGACGACCGTGCTCATGCGTCCGGACGCCGTGGTCGAGGCGATGAAGCGGGCGTCGACGCTGTCGTTCCAGGGACCGCGCAAGTAAGAAGCGCCCGGAGGTGCACCGATGACCATTCGTCTGGATCACACGATCGTGCCGGCCAAGGACAAGACGGCCTCGGCCGAGTTCTTCGCCGAGATCTTCGGATTGAAGGTCAAGCCCGGCAAGGGCTACTTCGCACAGGTGCAGGTGAACGACGCTCTCACGCTCGACTTCGCCGACGAGCCGGAAGCCTGGGGCGGCCCGGGCTTCGACCCGGGGACCGGCAACAGTCACCACTACGCGTTCCATGTGAGCGACGCCGAGTTCGACGCGATCTTCGGCCGCGTGAAGGCCCGGGGCATCCCGTACGGAAGCGGACCCGATCACCACACCGACGGCAAGATCAACCGCCGCCGCGGCGGGCGCGGATTCTACTTCGAGGACCCGTACGGCCATCTCCTGGAAGTCATGACGGTGGCGGAGACGGGCAGCTAGCCGCCGTCGGAGCGAGGGTCTCCTCGCCTTGACATCGGCCGTCCCGGGGAGACACTATCGGCCGCTCAATGCCATACCGGGACCTGCTCTATGACGTCCGCGATCAGATCGCGCGGATCACCATCAACCGCCCGAAGCAGTACAACGCGTTCACCGGTGACACCCTGAAGGAGATGACGCTCGCCATCGAGGCGGCGGGCGCGGATCCGGAGGTCGGCGTCATCGTCTTCACCGGCGCCGGCGACAAGGCGTTCTGCGCCGGCGGCGACGTGAACTGGGAGAAGGAAGGCGGCCTCGAGCGGCAGATCCTCGAGCCCTATCTCTTCCACCAGACGCTGTCGCACTGCCCCAAGCCGATCATCGCGCGCGTGAACGGCTATGCCGTCGGCGCCGGCAACCACATCGCCTACTTCTGCGACTTCACCATCGCCGCCGAGCACGCGGTCTTCGGTCAGAACGGGCCGCGGGTCGGCAGCCCGGCGTGCGGGGGGATCGTGAGCTATCTCACCCGCGTCGTCGGCGCCAAGAGAGCGCGCGAGATGTGGATGCTCGCGCGGCGGTACAGCGCGCGGCAGGCATACGAGATGGGCCTGGTGAACGTCGTGGTGCCGATGGAGCAGCTCGACGACGAGGTGAACAAGTGGTGCGCGGAGCTGCTGGCGTTGTCGCCGACGTGCCTGCGCATCCTGAAAGCCTCGTTCGTGGAGGAGTTCAGCTCGCTGCTGGGCCAGGGCGACCAGCTGCGGCGCTACCTGACGGGACCCGAGTTCTGGGGCGAGGAGCAGCAGGAGGGCGCGCGCGCGTTTCTCGAGAAGCGCGCGCCGGACTTTTCGCGATTTCGACGGCGCCGGTCGTGAGGCGGCGGGCGCGCCGGAGGGGGGTCCGTATGACCGTCCCGTACTATTACAAGTCGATCGATTTCGAGCGGCTCGTTCGCGACTATGCGCCGTCGAAGGACTACGCCGAGACGGTGTTCCTCCACGATCGCAAGCAGATCGACGAGGTCCAGAACCGACGGCTGCTGGAGATCCTCGACTGGGCCGCGAAGAATCCCTTCTACCAGCGGAAGTGGCAGGCGCACGGCGTGCGGCGCGAGGACATCAAGTCCAGAGACGATCTCACGAAGCTGCCGATGGTGGCCGTTGAGGACTTCAAGGACAGCATCAAGACCCACCCGCCGTTCGGCGAGCATCCAGGCCTGACGCGCGCCGACGGCGCGCGTACGCCGATCAAGCTGCAGTCGAGCGGCGGCACCACCGGCATGCCGCGGCCGACGCTGTTCACGCCGCTCGAGTGGGAGATCCAGGGCATCCAGGGCTCGCGCGCGCTCTGGATCCAGGGCGCCCGGCCCGGCGACGTCATGCAGATCCCCTCGACGCTGTCGACGGCGAATCTCGGCTGGTTCTATTACCTGAGCTGCCTGCACTGGTCAGGCATCGCGCCCGTCACCACCGGCAGCGGCAACGTCACGCCGAGCCGGCGACAGCTCGAGGTGGCCTTCGACTGGCGCGTCAATCTCTGGGCCGGGTTCCCGGAATATCTGCTGCACCTCGCCTCGGTGGCGCAGCAGGAAGGGATGGATCTGCGGCGGCTGGGCACGCGCTTCATCGCCACCTTCCTCGGCCCCGACCTCGACGGCAGCCTGCGCAAGATGATGGAAGGCGCCTGGCACTGCCCGGTCTTCGACAACTACGGCACGCACGAGGTGGGACTGCCGGCGTTCGAGTGCCAGGAGCGGGACGGTCTGCACCTGATGGAGGACATGTTCATCATCGAGGTGGCCGACGTCGACACCGACGCCATCCTGCCGGACGGCGAGAAGGGCAACCTCGTCATCACGAGCCTCTACCGCCACCATCCGCCGCTCATCCGCTACAACCTGCGTGACTACATCCGCATCGTGAGCGACGGCCGGCAGCGCTGCGGCTGCGGCAGCTCCACGCGCAAGATGGATCACTTCCTCGGCCGCAGCGACGACATGGTCAAGATCCGCGGCACCAACGTGTTCCCGATGGCCTGCGTGAGGGCAGTGACCTCCGACGACCGCACGACCGGCGAGTGGCTCTGCGTCGTCGAGCGCAAGGGCTCCGGGCTCGAGATCCGCGAGGACATGACCGTCCGGGTCGAGGTGAAGGACGCGAGTGTGGAGCAGCCCCAGCTCGCCGCCATTCTCGAGGACCGGCTCAAGTCGGACCTGGGCATCCGCGTCACCGTCGAGCTGGTGGCGGCCGGCAGCCTGCGCGAGTACACGTACGGGCGCGAGGGCAAGGCGCGGCGGCTGCTCACGAGGACCACGTGATCCAGTTCGGCGTGATGGCGAACACGCATCCGGCGCCGGGGGCGGACCTCACGCGGATGGTCGACGAGGTCATCGCCGAGGCGCAGCAGGCCGAGCGGTGCGGCTTCGACTCGTTCTTCCTGACCGAGCATCACCAGGAGCCGAGCGGCTACTTCCCGTCGCCGTTGCCGCTGGCCGCTGCCATCGCCGCGCGCACCTCGCGCATCCGGATCGGGACCGGGATCGCGATCCTCCCGCTCTATCACCCGACGCGGCTGGCCGAGGACTGCGCCGTCGTCGACATCATCTCCAAGGGCCGGCTGATCCTCGGGGTGGGGCAAGGCTATCAGGAAGGCGACTTCGCGGCGTTCGGCCTCAAGGTGAGCGACCGTGTCTCACTGTTCGAGGAGGGGATCGAGATCCTCCGTCGCGCGTGGACGGAGGACAAGGTCTACTTCGTGGGCAAGCGCCACACGCTCCAGAACGTGATGGTGACGCCGAAGCCCGTGCAGAAGCCGCATCCGCCGATCTGGGTGGCCGCGCTCGGCGACGAGCCGATGAAGCGCGCGGGCCGCCTCGGCGACGCGCTGCTGGCCGACTCCTTCCAGCTGCCCGAGCGCCTGAAGCGACGCGTGGCGCTGTACCGCGCGACGGCCGAGAGCCGCGGGCGCCCGCATAAGGTGGTCGTCTTCCGCGAGGGGTTCGTGGCGCCGACGCGCGAGCAGGCCATCGCGGAGTACGAAGCCGGCTTGCTGAGCACGCACCGCTACTACTGGCGACACGGCTCCTACTATCAGGACATCAAGAAGGAAGAGGACCTCGATCTCGCGCGGATCTCGCTCGAGCGCCTCATCCTCGGCTCGCCCGACGACTGCGTCGAGCGGGTGCAGACCTGGAACCGCGAGGTCGGCGCGGACTACTTCCTGATCCGCTTCCGGCATCCCGGCGGCCCCGCGCACGAGCGCGTCCTGCGCGCTCTCGAGCTCTTCGGCCAGACCGTCATTCCCCGATTCCATTAGGAGGATACTCATGCTCACCCGACGCAGCATCGCCGTTCTCGCCGTCCTCACGGTCGCGGTCGTCATCGCCGGCATCGCCGCGGCGCCGGCGGCCGAGAAGACGCTCACGATCGGCCTGCTCGGTCCGCTGTCGGGCGGCGCCGCCTCCTACGGGGTCGAGCTCCAGCGCGGAGCCGAGATGCGGGCCGACGAGATCAACAAGGCCGGCGGCCTCAAGGTCGGCGGCGATGTCTACAAGCTCAAGCTCGTGGCCTACGACCACAAGGCGCAGGCGGCCGATGCGGCGACGGCGACGAACAAGCTCGTGTTCCAGGACAAGGTCAAGTACGTCATCGGCAATGCGGTGGGGGCGACCTGCAACGCCGCCCAGACGATCACCGAGCCGAACAAGGTGCTGTTCGCCTTCGTGTGCTGGGGGACGACCAACCTGGCGCCCGAGAAGCCGTACTCGTTCCGCTCCATGCTGAGCCAGTGGGAGCTCACGGAGCCGTTCTATCGCTGGGTGAAGGACACCCATCCGAAGATCAAGCGCGTGGCCGCGATCTCGCCGAACGACACGAGCGGCAAGGACACGAACACCGCGGTCGTGAAGGCGCTGAAGACGCTCGGGTTCGAGATCGCGGCCGATGAATACTACGAGCGGGGCACGAAGGACTTCTATCCGGTGCTGACGAAGATCCTCGCGCAGAAGCCGGACATGATCGACGTGGCCGCCGCGCCGGCGGGTGAGGCCGGGCTCATCCTGAAGCAGGCGATGGAGCTCGGCTTCAAGGGCGCCAAGGGCTGGACGGCGGGGACCAACCCCTTCACCATCATCGGCGTGGCCGGCGTCGAGGCGGCCGAGGGCGTGTGGAGCCCGGCCAACATCAACGTCAAGAGCGAGCACGTCAACAGCGCCGTTCGCAAGTTCGGCGACACCTACGAAAAGCGCTACGGCGAGGTGCCCGGCGTCATCGCCGTCGCCAACTACGCCGCGTTCGACGTCTTCACCCAGGCCATGCAGCGCGCCGGCAGCGTCGAGACCGACCGCGTGCTCGAGGTGCTCACCAAGGAGCGGTTCGAGACGGTGTGGGGGCCGCTGGTGATCGGCGGCAAGGAGACGTACGGCATCGACCGGCAGTTCCTGTACCCGCTCGTCATCAGCGAGGTCCGCGCGGGCAAGATCGTCGACGTCGCCCAGGTGGTCCCCGCGGCGCTGAAGAAGAAATAGCCTGTCGATCGATCTGCTGATCCAGGCGACGCTCAACGGCTTCGGTCTGGCCGTCGTCTACATCCTCGTCGCGCTGGGCCTGACGCTGATCTTCTCGATCCTCGACATCATCAACTTCGCCCACGGCGAGTTCTACATGCTGGGCGGTTTCGTCACGTATTACGTCTTCGCCGTACTCGGGTTGAACTACTTCGTGACCCTGGTGGTGGCCGTCGCCGCGGTCGGCGCGGCCGGCGTGGTCGCGGAGCGGGTGGTGTTCCGGCACCTGCGCGGCAAGACGCTCAACGCGTTCATCGTCTCGCTCGGGCTGCTCTGGGTCTTGCAGGCCTCCGCGCAGCTCGCCTTCGGCGTGCTCGACAAGTCGGTGCCGTCGGCCGTGTCCGGCATCGTCCGCGTGTTCGGCTTCATCATCTCGCGCGAGCGGCTGGTCGTCATCGTGACCGCGTCAGTCCTCATGGCCGGCCTCTACCTCTTTCTGAAGCTCACGCGGACGGGCCAGGCCATGCGCGCCGTCGCGCAGGACGGGGACGCGGCCGCGCTCCAGGGCATCGACATCGAGGCGATGTCGGCGCTCGGATTCGGCATTGGCTGCGCGCTGGCCGGCGCGGCGGGCGCGCTGCTGGCGCCCATCTTCGCCGTGAGCCCCACGATGGGCGCGCTGCCGGTGGTGAAGGCCTTCATCATCATCATCGTCGGTGGCATGGGCAGCCTGCCCGGCGCCGTCCTCGGTGGCCTGCTGCTCGGTGCGGTGGAGGGCATCGGCACGCTGTTCATGTCGAGCGCCGCCGTGAACATGCTCGGGTTCCTCGTCGTCATCGCGATCCTGCTCCTGCGGCCGCGCGGATTGTTTGGTGCCGCGTAGCGCGGCGCGCTCGCCGTTCCTCGGCTTCGGCCTCCTGGCCGTGGCCGGCGCCGCCGTGCCCCTCCTGACGCGCGACTCGTATCATCTCGACGTGGCGACGTCGCTGCTGATGAACCTGGTGCTCACGCTCAGCCTGCGGTTCGAGATGAGCACGGGCCAGCTCAACATGGCCCACATCTCGTTCATGGGCATCGGCGCCTACGCCTCGGCCCTGCTCGTGACCCGCGCCGGCTGGTCGTTCTGGGCGGCGCTGCCGGTGGCGCCGCTGGTGGCGGCGCTGGCCGCCGTCCCCGTGGGCCGGATCGCCCTCCGCGTGAGCGGGCCCTACTACTTCCTGATCACCTTCGCGTTCCTCGAGGTCCTGCGGCTCTTCTTCAACAACTTCTTCGCCGACTACCTCGGCGGTCCCTCGGGCCTCGTCGAGATCCCGCGGCCGCACGCGCTGCCGCTCAGCGGCGGCGCCGTCGCGTTCACCGGCAAGCTCCCGCAGTACTGGCTGATGTACGCGCTGTTCGTGATCGCCGCCGCCGTCCTCATCCGGAGCGAGTACTCGCGCCTGGGTCTGGTGGCGAGCGCCATCCGCCAGCGGGACCTGCTCGCGGAGACGCTCGGCGTTGACGTGGTCCGCTACAAGCTCGGCGTGTTCGTGCTCGGCAGCTTCTTCGCGGGCGTGGCCGGGGTCTTCTTCGCGCACTCGCACCAGGTCCTGCACTCGAGCGACTTCGGCCTCGAGCCCATGGTGCTGCTGGTCGTCTTCACCGTCATCGGCGGCGCGCAGTCAGTGTGGGGTCCGATCGTCGGCACCGTGGTGCTGTCGATCATCTCGGAGTTCCTGCGCGAGCTGCACCACTACGAGATCCTCGTCTACGGCGTCGTGCTCATGATCGTCATGCTGGTCGTTCCCGCGGGACTCGTCTCGCTGCCCGGCCGCATCGCGCAGGCGCTCGCGCGCCGGCGGCGTGCCGGTCCCGCCGAGCGGGAAGGAGCGCACGTTGCTCCTTGAGCTGCGGAACGTCAGCAAGCGCTTCGGGGGTCTGCAGGCCGTCACCGACCTGTCGATGAGCGTCGCGCCGGGCACGATCCACGGCGTCATCGGGCCGAACGGCGCCGGCAAGAGCACCGTCTTCAACCTGGTCACCGGCGTGCTGCCGCTGTCCTCCGGCGAGATCCGCTTCAAGGGCGATCGCGTGTCGGGGCTGCGGCCGTCGGAGATCTGCCGGCGCGGGATCGCCCGGACATTCCAGGCGGCCACGCTGTTCCCGGAGTCCACCGTGCTCGAACACGTCCTCATCGGGGGGCACATTCACGCGACGACGGCCTTCGTGCCGACGCTGATGAGAAGTCGCGCCTATCGGGAACGCCAACGCTCGCTGCGCGCCCGTGCCCACGAGCTCTTGACGTCGCTGCGGCTGGCCGAGGTCGCGGAGCAACGGGCCGGCAGCCTGCCGCACCGTGATCAGAAGGCGCTCTGCCTGGCCATGGTGCTGGCGACGGGGGCCGAGCTCGTGATCCTCGACGAGCCGCTGGCGGGGCTCGCCGCGACCGAGAGCCAGGACACGATCGCCGCGCTCCGGCGGCTTCGCGCCGAGGGCAAGACGATCCTGCTCGTCGAGCACGACATGCGGGCGGTGATGGAGCTGTGCGACGTCATCACCGTGCTCGACCACGGTGTCCGCATCGCCGAAGGGACGCCGCGCGAGGTGCAGGCCAATGCCGCCGTGATCGAAGCCTATCTCGGCGCCGAGGAGTCCCGTGCTTGAGGTGAGCGCGCTCGAGGTCCGCTACGGCAGCGTCGCCGCCGTCAAGGGCGTGTCGCTCACCGTGGCCGAGGGCGAGGTGGTGGCCGTGATCGGCCCCAACGGGGCGGGCAAGACGTCGATGCTCCGCGCGATCTCCGGCCTGATCCCGCGCACTGGCGGCCGGATCGCGCTCGACGGCCAGGAGATCTCGCGCTGGAAGGCCCACCGCATCGTCACGCTGGGGCTGGCGCACGCGCCGGAGGGCCGGCGGCTCTTCTCCCAGATGACCGTTCTCGAGAATCTCAACATGGGCGCCTATCGACGGCGCTCGCGAGCGGAGATACGCCGCACGCTCGAGGCCGTCGAGCGTCGCTTCCCGCGCCTGGCCGAGCGCCGCTCGCAGCTCGCGGGCACGCTCAGCGGGGGCGAGCAGCAGATGCTGGCCATCGGCCGTGCCCTCATGGCCGAGCCGCGGCTGCTCCTGCTCGACGAGCCCTCGTTCGGCCTGGCGCCCATGGTCGTGCGGGAGATCGGGCGCATCATCCAGTCGATCAACCGCGAGCAGCGGGTGTCCGTGCTGCTGGTCGAGCAGAACGCGCGCATGGCGCTGGCCATCGCCTCGCGCGCCTACGTGATGGAGATGGGGCAGATCGCGCTCAGCGGCTCCTCCCGCGATCTCGCCGGCAGCCCCCACGTGAAGGCCGCCTACCTCGGGGGCGCGTCATGACTCGCTTCGGTATCGCGATCGGCGCCTACTCGGCAGGCGTGCCGGATGCGCCCGCGCTGACGGAGTTCGCCCGGACCGCCGAGGCGGTGGGCTTCGACTCCGTGCAGGTCGGCGATCACATCCAGTGGCACGCGCCGATCCTCGAATCGACGGTCGTGCTCGCCACGTTCGCCGCGGCCACCTCGCGCGTGCGCATCGCCAGCGACGTCATCATCCTGCCCCTGCGCGACCCCGTGCTGATCGCCAAGACGGTGGCCAGCCTCGACGTGCTCTCCGGTGGCCGGATGATCTTCGGCGTCGGCGTCGGCGGCGACCATGCCGCCGAGTACCGAGCCATGCGCGTGCCGCTCACCGAGCGCGGGTCGCGCGCCAACGAGATGCTCGAGATCGTGCACGGGTTGTTCGCCAACGAGCGGTTCAGCTATTCCGGCCGTCACTTCGCGCTCGAGGACGTGGCCATCGCGCCGCGCCCGCTCCAGCCACGGCTGCCGATCTGGGTCGGCGGCAGCTCCGAGGGGGCGCTGCGACGCGCGGCGCGCCACGGTGACGGCTGGATCGGCGCGTTCGTGAGCGAGCGAAAGTTCGCGCGTCTGAAGGCGCGCACGCTGGAGCTGCTGGCCGAGGAGTGGCGATCGCCCGAGGGCTTCACCTGGGGTGTGTTCCTCTTCAGCCACACGGGGGCGGATGTCGCGCAGTCCCGGACGGCCGGCGCCGCCTACATCGACCGCGTCTATCGCCTGCCGGGCGAGGAGATGCTGAGTCGCTTCGGGATCGCCGGTCCCGTCGAGGCCTGCATCGACCGCGTCCAGGGCTACGTCGACGCCGGCGCGGACTACATCGTGCTGGGGCCGGTGTGCGGTTATCGGGAGTGGCCGTCACAGCTCAAGGCGTACGGCGAGCTGATGGCAAAGCTACGGAGGCAGTGAGCATGGGCTTCGAGGCGATCAAGGTGGAGCGAGCGGGGCCGATTCTGAGAATTCGCATGAACCGGCCCGCCAAGCTGAACGCGCAGAACCCGACACTCATCGAGGAGATGGACGCCGCGTTCGCGGAGGGCGCCGCCAACCCCGACGTGCGCGTGATCGTCCTCAGCGGCGAAGGCCGCGCGTTCTCCGCCGGGCACGACCTCGAGTACCCCGGCTACGACCGCCGCGGCTACACCTATCACACGCGGATCGAGATGGAGCGCCGCCTGTTCCTCGAGAAGCTGTTTCGCATTCGCAACCTGCCCACGCCGACCATCGCCCAGGTGCACGGCCACTGCGTGGCGGCCGGCCTCATGCTGGCGTGCATGTGCGACCTGATCGTGTGCGACGAGACGGCGCGCTTCGCGAATCCGGTGGTGGCCATGGGCATGCCCGGGGTGCAGCTGCTGATCGAGCCCTGGGAGATCGGCGCGCGCAAGGCCAAGGAGCTGCTGTTCACCGCCGAGGCGATCGACGCGCAGGAGGCGCACCGCCTTGGCCTCGTGAACCGCGTGGTGCCAGCCGGGCAGCTCGACGACGAGGTCCAGGCGCTCGCGACCCGCATCGCGGCGCTGCCCGCCTTCGCCGTGCGAGCCGTGAAGAAGTCCATCAACGACACGCTCGATTTCATGGGGCAGGGCCGCGCGTGGGAGCACCACTTCCTGCTCCACGTGGCGGGCAAGCGGAGCGAGGAGTTCGACCAGTGGTGGAGCGCCGTGGAGCGCGAGGGCGGAGGATTCAGGCCGGGCGGCCTGAAGCAGACGCTCCGGCGGCGAGCCGATACCACGTGAACGCGATCCCCTTCGGGCGGCATCGCCCTCGGATCCACCCATCGGCGTTCGTGACCGAGGGCGCGTACGTGGTCGGCCGCGTGACGGTGGCGCAACGCGCCAGCATCTGGTTCGGCGCCGTGCTACGGGGTGACTTCGAGCCGATCCGCGTCGGCGAGGACAGCCTGATCGAGGACAACGCGGTGCTGCACGGGCGCGTGGTCGTCGGCCGCCGCTGCGTGATCGGCCACGGCGCGGTCCTGCACGGCTGCACGGTGGCCGACGGCGCCGTCGTCGGCGTCAACGCGGTGGTCTTCGACGGGGCCAGGATCGGCGCGGGCGCGCTGGTGGCCGCCGGCTCCGTCGTCTACCCGGGCACGCGCGTCCCGCCACGCACGGTCTTCCGCAACTCGGCGAGCGGCCACAATCCGACGGTCGAGCCGGTGGGGCGGCGGATGCGTCGCTGGCAAGCCACGTCGTACCGGCAGATCGTGGCCAAGTACCGGAACGGCTAGCGCGCCCGGCGCATCGCCTCGCGAAGCTCCTTCGTCTTCACCTCGTCGACGGCGGTGCCGTCCGCGGTGAGGACCACGCCGTAGTCGGCGGGGGTCGTGATCTTGCCATCGCGGGCGTCGGCGAGGACGGCAGCCGGATCGCGGTCGAGCGGGTCGCCGTAGCCGGCGCCGCCGGCGATGTACTCCCAGAGCTGATCGCCCGGGTGGAGCACGATCATCTTCTTCGAGGGCAGCTCCTCGCGCGTGCCGTCCTTCCTGAGCACGAACGCATGGGCGCGGGCGCCGGGCCCGCCGCCCTCGAGCCCCCACGGCGACGACGCGAAGCGCTCGCCACGGTGCGACACCATCACGTCGGTCGTGGTCGCCTCGAAGACTTTCTCGAGGCCGAGGCCGCCGCGGAACCGGCCGGCGCCGCCGGAGCCGCTCCACAGCCGCGCGCGCGGGATGCGGAGCGGGAAGTTCATCTCGACCGACTCCACGGGGATGTTCATGCAGTTCGAGACGTCGGTCTCGATGACGTCGATGCCGTCCTTGTCGGGACGGGCGCCCATGCCACCGGCGGCGAGCTCGCTGGCCACGAACGGCCGATCGGTGTCGGGATCACGGCCGCCGAACGCCATCACCAGCAGCGTGCCGGAGTTCGCGGCCGGCATCTTTCCGGGGAGCGCGCGCACGAGCGCGCCGAGGATCGTGTCGGCGATGCGCTTGATGGTGGCGGTGCGGCAGCTGACCGGCGCCGGGGGCCGCGGGTTCACGATCGTGCCTTCCGGCAGCACGGCGTCGACAGCGCGGAAGCAGCCACCGTTGTTCGGGATCGACGCGTCCGAGATCGCGCGCACCGCGTAGTAGACGGCGGACATCGTCGACGCCGGCACCGAGTTGAAGGGGCCGCGTACCTGGCCGTCGCTGCCGGTGAAATCGAACGTCATCGCCGAGCCCCGCACGCGCAGGGTGACCGCGATCTTGACGGGATGGCCGATGGCGACACCGTCGTCGTCGAGCCAGTCCTCGAAGGCGTAGTCGCCGTCGGGAATGGACTCGATCTGGGCGCGCGTGAGGCGCTCGGCGCGCGAGAGCAGCTCCTCGATATACGCCACCACCATCGCCGCGCCGTGGGCCGCGAACAGCTCGCGCAGGCGCACCCCACCGAGCCGACCGGCCGCCACCTGCGCCATGAGATCGCCGGTGAAGACGTCCGGGAGCCGCACGTTGCGCGTCAGCAAGCGGAACAGGTTCTCGTCGAGCTCGCCGGCGCGGAAGAGCTGGGTGGGCGGGATGATCACGCCCTCCTGGAAGAGCTCGGTGGCGTCGGTCGGGACGCTGCCCGGCGTGCGGCCCCCCACGTCCTGGTGATGGCACATCGTGCAGGCGAGCGCGACGGCGCGCCCGTCGGAGAAGACGGGCACCGCGAGCGTGATGTCGGGCAGATGGGTGCCGCCGTCGTAAGGATCGTTCAGGAGGAAGGCATCGCCGTCGCGCATGCCCTCGGGGGGAAACGCGCGAACGATCCGCTGAGCGGCGAACTGCAGGGCGCCGAGGTGAATGGGAATCGCTGCCGCCTGGGCGATGGTCTCGCCGCGAGTGTTGAAGAGCGCGGCCGAGGCGTCGAGCCCCTCCTTGACGATCGGCGAGGCCGCGCTCTTGAGCAGTGTCAGCTCCATCTCGTCGGCGATGGCGTCGAGACGGTTGCGCAGCACCTCGAGCAGGATCGGGTCGAGCGTCATCGGTCTCTCCGCAATCGCAGATTACCGGCGCCGTCCACCAGCGCGGTGACGCCCGGTGGGATGACCGTGGTCGTGTCGGTCTGCTCGACGATGGCGGGGCCGGCGAGGCGGGCACCGACCGGCAGCCGTGCACGCTCGTAGATCGGGGTCGGCACGAACTCGCCGAAGTGGGCGCGCCGCTCCCCGAGTCGCGCCTCCTCGAGCGTGCCGTGCGCGCGCGCGGCCGGCGTCACCACTGGCCGCGGCAGCGGAAAGGTGTGCACGGCGCGGAAGTTCACGAACTCGACGGGCTGCTGCGTGCGCGCGTAGCCGTAGACTCGCTCGTGCACGGCGTGGAACGCGGCGACGATGCCGGGGACGGCGGCGGCCGTGACGGGCGCCGAGATCGGCACCTCGAGCTCGTACGCCTGGCCGACATAGCGCATGTCCGCGGCGTAGGCGACGCGCAGGTCCGGCGCCGCCACGCCTTCCTCCCTCATGCGGGCGCGGCCGGCGGCGTCGAGGTCCTCGAGGCAGCGGTTGACCGCGCCGAGGTCGGCCGCGTCGGTGCGCGCCTGCAGCGTCCGCGCGTGATGATGCTCGATGGCGGCGGCGAGCAATCCAAAAGCGGCGAGCACTCCTGGGGCCTCCGGTACCAACACCTCCGCCATCCCGATTTCCTCTGCCAGCGCGGCGCCGTGGACAGGGCCGGCGCCGCCGAGGACGACGAGTGAGAACTCGCGCGGATCGTAGCCGCGCTTGATGGTCACGAGGCGGATCTGATCGGCCATGCGCGCGTTGACGACGCGGTGGATGCCGGCCGCGGCCGTGACCGGGTCGACGCCCAGCCGGCGGCCGATGGCGGCGACCGCGCGCTCGGCGGCGGCGACGTCGAGCGTCATGGCGCCGCCGGCGAAGCGCGCGGGGTTGAGGTAGCCGAGCACGACGCTCGCGTCGGTCACCGTCGCCTCGTCGCCGCCGCGCGCATAGCAGGCGGGGCCGGGCTCGGCGCCCGCGCTGCGCGGGCCGACACGGAGCCCGCCAGCGGCGTCGATCCAGGCGATGCTGCCGCCGCCGGCGCCGATCGTGTTGACGTCCACCATCGGGGTGCGCACCGGGTACGGCCCGATGCTGCCCTCGCCGGCGAGCAACGGCTTGCCCTCGCGCACCACCGCCACATCGTTGCTGGTGCCGCCCATGTCGAGCGATACGAAATCGCGCACGCCCGAGCGCTCCGCCGCGAATCCCGCGCCGATGACACCGCCCGCCGGCCCTGACAGGAACAGGGTCACCGGCTGCTGTGCCGCGAGCGACGCGGAAACTATCCCCCCGCGCGAGCGCATGATCAGCGGTACCCCGGACACGCCGAGCGCGCGCAACGTGTCGGCGAGGCCGGCGAGGTAGCGCTGCACCACCGGGCCGAGGTAGGCGTCGAAGGCGGTCACGCACAGCCGCTCGTACTCGCGGAACGTCGGATCCACGTCCGACGAGAGGGAGACGCTGATCTCCGGCGCGAGCTCGGCCACGAGCTGCCGCGTCCGCCGCTCGTGCGCCGGATTCACGAAGGAGAAGAGATAGCAGACGGCGATGGCGGCCACGCCCTGCGCCCGGAGCATCTGCACCGCCGCGCGCACGTCGTCCTCGTGCAGCGGCACCAGCACACCGCCCTTGGCATCGAGCCGCTCGCGGACACCGATGCGGCGGCGGCGTGGCGCCAGGAAGGTCGGAACCTCCGGGTCCATCGCGAGGTCGTACATGCGCGAGCGCTTCATGCGCCCGAGCTCGAGCACGTCCTCGAATCCCTCGGTGGTCAGGATCGCGGTGGTGGCGCCCTTCTGCTCGAGGATGGCGTTGGTGGCGATGGTCGTGCCGTGGATGAACCGCTCGACGTCTGCCGGCCTGGCTCGCGCCAGCGCGAGCACGCGGGTGGTGGCCTCCGCGATGCCCTCGAGCAAGTCTTTCGGCGTGCTCGGCACCTTGGCGAGGACGAGGCGCCCGCCGTCGTCGAGGGCCACGATGTCGGTGAACGTGCCGCCGATGTCCACGCCGATCTGCACGCGCGCCTCCCTGGGGCGCTCACGTTACCATATCGGTCATGCGACAACTCCTAGACCGCCTCGACGGCTGGCGTGACGAGCAGATCGAGCTCCTCGCGCGGCTCGTGAACCACGACAGCGGCACCGACGACGTGCTGGACGTGAACCGCGTCGGCGCCATCCTCGCCGAGCGGCTGCGCGGCCTCGGCTTCACGCTGCGGCGGGTGGCCACCGAGCGATTCGGCGACCACCTCGTCGGCGAGAAGCCGGGCGGCGGCCCCAAGCGCTTTCTCTTCGTCGGCCACTACGACACCGTGTTTCCCTCCGGCACCGCCAAGCAGCGGCCCTTCCGCATCGACGGGCACGGCCGCGCGTGGGGGCCCGGTGTCTACGACATGAAGGGCGGACTCGCCGCGCTGCTCTACGCGCTCCGCGCGCACCGTGAGGCGCGCACCCGCGCGTGGGACGAGACGACCATCGCCATCGTCTTCAACTCCGACGAAGAGCGGCTGTCACCGACGTCGCGCCCGCTGATCCAGGAGGAGGCGAAGCGCGCCCATAGCGTGGGGATCCTCGAGCCGGCGCGCCCCGGCGGCGAGTACGTCATGGCGCGCAAAGGCGCTGGCACCTTCGAGCTCGAAGTGAAGGGCAAGGCCTCGCACGCCGGCCTTCAGCCCGAGCTCGGCGCGAGCGCCATCTGGGCCCTTGCGCAGAAGATCGCCGCGCTGCACGCGCTCACGGATCTCGACAAGGGCGTCACCGTGAACGTCGGCACCGTGCGCGGCGGTGAGCGCCCGAACGTCGTGGCTCCGCATGCCGTGGCCGAGGTCGATCTGCGCGCGTGGAGCCAGACGGACGCCGACGCGGCCATCGTCGCCATGCGGAAGATCTGCGAGAAGGCGCACGTCGCCGGCACGACCGCGCGCTTCGAGGGCCAGATCCACTTCCCGCCGTGGCCGCCGGGTCTGTCCGGCACGAAGCGTCTGCTTCAGATCATGCAGCAGGTCGGCCGCGATCTCGGCGTCGAGGTCAAGGCGATCAAGACCGGCGGCGGCTCGGACGGCAACCACACCTCCGCCGTCGCGCCCACCCTCGACGGCATGGGGCCAAAGGGCAGCCGCGCGCACAGCGAGGAGGAGTTCATCGAGGTGGCCTCGCTCCTCGAGCGGACGAAGATGCTCGCGCTGTTCCTCGACCGGTGGGCGGCGGAGTTCCAGATCGATTCTCGAGCGCGGTCCTGACGTCGGGCCGCCGGGCAGTTGCCGAAGGCGGACGGAGCCGCCGCAACGCCGTGTCGTCGCGGCGGTCGCCTGTGGCCGAGACTACTTCGAGGCGGTCTTCAGAAGTGCGGCTGCGCACGCTTCGGCGACATCACGATTGGCGTCCTCGGTCCCGGGAACCGTCGCCCAGCCGGTCTTGGTCACGAAGTCGCGTTGGTCATAGGACGACGTCAGGGCCTTGAGCTCTCCCATCTTTTTCGCCACGGCGCGATCGGACTTCGACTGCGCGATGCAGAGCGGCACCAGGGCGGCGGTCACCGCCGTGTCAGCCTGTTGCTTCGCAAGGCGCGCGGCGGTACTGCTCGTCGTCCACCCGCCATAACTGAAGCCAACGATCATGGTCACCACGCTTCCCACGACAGCGCCCCATATGACCGGCTTGAACCACTGTGGCACTTGGATCATCGAGTCCTCCTTCTCTCTCGGAAAGCGATCGCTCGCTTTCTGCGCCGGAGTCAGGTCCGGCGGCCGATGTGCACTGAGATGTGGCGCGAGCTCTTCCGGAGTCACCGTGGATTGAAGACTCATGGCGGCCCCACCAAGCGGGGCCACACTACCAGGGCGTGTGAGCGGCTTCTATTGGACGTTGGTCCAACGGTCGCGGGGCCCAGGGCGTCGCGGAAGCGTAGAGTACAGGGCATGGGCCAAGGCAGCCGCGCGCAGCGCCTTCTCGAGGACCGCGTTCGGTTCGAGACCCTGCTGTCCGACCTTTCGGCCGGGCTGATTCACGTCGACGCCAAAGGTTTGGATGCCGCCCTCGAGAGCGGCCTGCGGCAAATGGTCGGCTTCCTCCGAATGGACCGGGGCAACCTCGACGAGTACATCGAGGGTCGGCCGGGTGTGCGGGTCTCCTGGGCCGAGCCCGGCATCGCAACGCTTCCATCGATCCTCGCCGCCGGGCAATTTCCGTGGACGGCCGATATGCTCCGGCGAGGCACCGTCGTCCGCCTGCCTCGGACCGAGGCCCTGCCGCCGGAGGCGGCGGCCGACCGGGCGAGCTACGAACGTCTCGGGACACGCTCTCACCTGTCCATTCCGCTTCAGGCCGGGGGGCCGATGCTCGGCGTCTTGTCCTTCGACTCCGTTCGCGCCGAGCGCGATTGGCCGGATGAACTCGTGGAGCGGCTTCGTCTGCTGAGCGAGGCGTTTGCCAGCGCCCTGGAGCGGAAGCGTATGGAATCGGCGCTGGCCGAGCGGCTGCGGTTTCAGCGGCTGCTCTCGGAGCTTTCCGCCAGGTTCGCCAACGTGTCCACTCTCGATTTCGACCAGGCCGTCCATGGCGCGCTGGCCGCGATCCGCGACTTTCTCGGGGTGGACCGCGCCGAGCTGATCGAGTTTCCGGCCCACGGAGATGCCGGACAAGCATGGAGCCTCTCTGGCGCGACTGACATGACCCGTGTCTCGTGGCTGAGGCTCCGGCTGCAGAGCGGCGACGTGGTCCGCATCTCAGGGCTTGACGAGCTGCCGGACATCAAGTCCCTGGTGGCATTGCCCCTGCGGGGCGGCGGCGCCGTGCTCGGCGGTCTCGTGGTGGCGACCGTCGTTGCCGAGCGCGAGTGGCCTAACGAGCTGATGGACCAGTTGCACCTCGTCGGCGAGGCGGTGACGAATGCCCTCGCGAGCGCGCAGGCGGCACGCGAGGCGACCCGGCTCCGCCAGCACCTCGCGCACATCGGCCGCGTCTCGGCCATGGGAGAGCTGACCGCCTCGCTGGCGCACGAGCTGAACCAGCCGTTGACGGCGATCCTCAACAACGCGGAGGTGGCGCTGAGGCAGCTCGATGTCGCCCGGCCGGACCTCGCCGGGCTGCGCGAGATCCTGGCCGACATCGTCGCCGATGACAAGCGCGCTGCGGCGGTGATTCATCGACTGCGCGCGCTCGTCAAAAAGGGCGACCTCGCTCATGTCGCCCTCGACATCAACGACGTCGTTGCTGAAGTCGCGCACCTCGTCCGGCACGATGTGGTGCTGCGGAACGTTCCGATGACGGTGGATCTTGCCCCGGGATTGCCCGGGATCCGCGGTGATCGCATTCAGCTCCAGCAAGTGGTCCTGAACCTGGTTCTCAATGGGCTGGAGGCCATGGTCGAATCCAATGGTCGCGACCGGGCCCTGGCGATCCGGACCGCCCGCGCCGACGACGCGGCCGTCCTGGTCGTCGTCGAGGACTCGGGTGTCGGCATCGACGCGGACGACATCGAGCGGATGTTCGAGCCGCTGTACACGACCAAGCCTGAGGGACTCGGCATGGGCCTCGCCATTGCCCGGACAATCGTTCACGCGCATGGCGGGCAGCTGCGTGCCTCGAACAATGCGGCAGGAGGCGCGACGTTCGGATTCACGCTGCCCGCCTGCGGCGATCTTCCGCCCTGATGGTGGCCGCCGCGTCGCTGTTCGTGGTCGACGATGACCCCTCGGTGCGCAAGAGCTTGACGCGGCTCCTGGAGTCGGCCGGATACACGGTCGCGGCCTTCGGCTCGGCGCGTGAATTCCTCGAGGCGGCGCCCACGCCCGGACCGTGCTGCCTCGTCCTGGACGTCCGGATGCCCGGGATCACCGGCCTCGATCTTCAGAAGACCCTCTCGCATGCCGTGCGTCGGATTCCCATCGTCTTCGTCACCGGCCACGGCGACGTCCCGATGAGCGTCAACGCCATGAAGGCTGGAGCGATCGACTTCCTGACCAAACCGTACGCCGCCAAGGATTTGCTCGACGCCATCCAGCGCGCGGTGGAAAAGGACACGCGCGATCTCGGAAGACAAGCGCGGTCGAGCTCGATTCACGCGCGCGTCAAGACGCTCAGCGCCCGGGAGCAGCAGGTCTTCGCCCTGGTCGTCACCGGGATGCCGAACAAGCAGATCGCGGCGCAGCTCGGCATCGTCGAGAAGACGGTCAAAGTGCACCGGGCCCGCGTGATGGACAAGATGCGGGCCGGCTCCCTGGCCGAGCTGGTGCGGCTGGCCGACGACGTTGGCGTGATCGTCGCGAAGACGTGATCGGCGCGGCTCGCGGGCGGTCGCGGGTCGCCCGATGCCGTGTCCCCAAGGTCCAATAGCGCCACGGGCTCCTCTGCGCGCAGTGTGTGGCAGAGAGGAGTCTTGCGTGAACGATGCATCCGTGATCGCGATCGTGGACGACGATCCCTCGATCTGTCGCTCCCTCCTTCGAGTCGTGACGTCCGCCGGGTACGAGGCGGTGGCGTTCGAGTCCGCCCGCGAGTTCCTCGCATGGCTTTCTGTCGGTCGCGCCGCCTGTCTGGTCCTCGATATCCACATGGAGGGGACGAGCGGGTTCGACCTGCAGGAGAAAGTCGCCGTGCCCGTCATCTTCATCACCGCCCATGACGACGCGATGACCCGCGCCCGTATCGCAAAGTCCAGCGCCGCCGCCCATTTGCTGAAACCGTTCGATGCCGCGACGGTGCTGGAGGCGATCCGTCGCGTCACCGCGGAGGCTCGATTGGACGAAGGTCCAATTGGCGGTCAGGTCGCGCTTCGAGAAAATGGAGGCTCGGACAAGGACAAGGAGACGCCATGCAGGTGACAGCGATCTCGACGCCCAGATCTCAGGAGTGGCATTGGCGTATCACCGACTACGAGGGCGCGACCATCGAAGAATCCGCGGTCACCTTTCCCACGATCGCGGCGGCGGTCATGGCGGGAAGGGAGCGGCTGCTGGACATGACTGTGAGCGATCGTTCGCAGTCGAGGCCACGGGCATGGCTGCCGGGCGGCTGGCGCCGATGACACGCCACCAATGAACGAGAACGCATCACGAACGGCATGAGGTGGGTCGTCGACTTTTACCACCAGCGGCGCGCCATCGTTGCGCGCTACGAGGTCGACGCGCCGTCGGCGGCGGCGGCGGTCGTGGTGGGACGGCAGGCCATGCTCGCGCAGTATCCGGCGGCGGCAGCTCGAGGGCGGCTGAGCCTGTTCGAACGTGCCAAGCGCATCGG
>JBIOXS010000004.1:0-3262 GCA_044869815.1 Candidatus Rokuibacteriota bacterium
CGCTCGGCGCCGCCGGCGCCCTCATCATCCTCGCGATGATGGCCGTGGCCGCCCTGGCCCGGGTGCTGGCGCCGTACGACGCCTATCACGCGGACTACGCGTTGCAGTTCGCCCGGCCGAGCGCGGACCACTGGCTGGGCACCGACGAGTTCGGGCGCGACCTGCTCAGCCGTCTCATCTATGGCGCGCGCATCGCCCTGTTCGTTGGCTTCACCGCGTCGTTCATGGGGTGCACGCTCGGCGGTCTGCTCGGCGTGGTCAGCGCCTACCTGGGCGGGAAGGTCGATCTCCTGCTCGAGCGGCTGATGGACATCCTGCTCGCGTTTCCGCAGCTGATCCTGGCCCTCGCCATCGCGTCGATCCTCGGACCGGCCGTCCAGAACGTGGTGATCGCGATCGCCATCCCGATCATCCCGCGCGCGGCGCGGGTGGTGCGGGCGACGGCGCTGTCGGTGAAGGAGAACGTCTACGTCGAGGCGGTGAGCGCGCTGGGGGCGCCGCGCTGGCGGATCGTGCTGTGGCACATCGTGCCCAACGTGGTGGCGCCCTACATCATCATGCTCACCGCGCAGCTCGGCGGCGCCATCCTCGCCGAGGCGGCGCTCAGCTACCTGGGACTCGGCGCGGCGGAGCCCACGCCGTCGTGGGGCCTCATGCTCTCCGGCTCCGCGCTCTCGTACGCGGAGAAGGCGCCGTGGCTGCCGGTCTTCCCCGGCATCGCGATCAGCCTCGGCGTCTTCGGCTTCAATCTCTTCGGCGATTCGCTGCGCGACGCCCTCGATCCCAGGCTCCGCAAGGGGTAGATGCTCGATGGCCCGCGGTGGATACCGCATCTTCGACGCCGATACCCATATCATCGAGCCGGCCGAGCCGATCGAGCAGTATCTCGCCACCGCCGACCGCCGGCGCCTCGCCGCCCTCGGCCCGCTCGTCCAGCGCCTACCGGCCAAGGCCGGCATGTCGCGCTACCGGATCGGCCGCGTGCCGCCGCTCGACCGCCGGCTCGGCTCGCGCGAGCGCGTGGCGGCGCCGTCGTCGGCCAGCCGCGGCCTGAAGGACGGCGGCACGCCCTGGGACGTCCGCTGGCAAGGCCCGCCGTTCCCCGACGACCGTGTGAGCGTCGATCCGCACGCGCGTATCAACGACATGGACGTGGAAGGCGTCGACGTCAACATGGTGCTGCCCTCGGGGAGCGTGCCGGGCTTCTGCGACGTCGACGACGTCGCGCTCGAGCAGGCGATGTACCAGGCGTATCACCGCTTCGTCGCCGACTATTGCACGCCCTATCCCGATCGGCTGACGAGCGTGATCCTGGTCTCCGCCCGCGACGCCGACGGCTCGGTGGCCGAGATCGAGCGCTGCAGCCGCGAGGGCTGGCCGGTCGGGATCTTCCCCATCTGTCCACCGGCGCTCTCGCTCGACGATCCCGACTGGGAGCCCATCTGGGCGGCGGCGCAGGCGCACGACCTCACGGTCGTCATCCACTCCTTCACGATGACCGTTCCCTATCCGCCCGGGGCGTGGGATACCTGGGGCAGCGTTTTCCTGCAGCGCGCCGCCGGTCACGTCTGGAACGCGCAACGCAACGTGGCCGCCCTCATCGGCGGCGCCGTGCTGGACCGTTATCCGGAGCTGCGGGTCACCGCGCTCGAGTGCGGACACGGCTGGCTCGCGTTCTGGGCGGCGCGGCTCGACGAGATGGCGGAGATGTCGCGCCACGCTCTGCCGCCGCTCGCCCAGCGTCCGAGCGGCTATCTCCGGGGTCCGCGTTACTTCCAGAGCATCCAGCTCCACGAGGGCGAGCAGTCGCTGCGTCACGCCATCGAGGCGGTGGGCGAGGACACGTTGATGTTCGCCACGGACTACCCGCACTCGGAGAGCTGGTTTCCGAAGTCGGTGGAGGCGGTGCTCGGCTGGACGTCAATCTCGGATGAGGCTCGGCGCAAGCTGCTCTGGGACAACGCTGCCCGCTGCTATCGACGCTACGCCTCCCGCAGCTCGGGGGTCGCGACAGCGCGCTGACCTTCGGCCCATCGACGAAGTAACCGGCCGCGACTAGGATATCCGCCAGCACCCTCATGGAGCTCCCCCGCTCGCGTCCGCAAAGGAGCCAGAGATGAAGCAGCGCACGTGGCTGGTCACCGCCGTGATGAGCGTCACCGTCGTCGCTCTCCTCGCGTCGCTCGCGGCGCCGCCCGCGCCCGCGCAGCCGCGTACCTTCACCTGGAAGGTCCAGAGCGCGTTTCCGATCACGGACTATCCGCATCGCTCGTTGCTGGAGATCACCAAGTCGATCGACCAGATGTCCGGCGGCCGTCTCAAGATCGAGCCGCTGCCGGTGGGGGCCGTGGTCGGCTTCTTCGAGGTGCTCGATGCGGTCAACCGCGGGGCGCTCGACGGCGGACTCACGTGGCCGGGCCTGTGGGCGGGCAAGAACTCCGCGGCCGGTCTTTTCGGCTCGCCCCTCGGTGGCCCGTTCGGCATGGGCCAGAACGAGTTCACGGCCTGGCTGTTCTCCGGCGGCGGCCAGGAGCTCTACAACGAGCTGCTGCAGAAAGAGCTGAAGATGGACGTGGTCGCGCATTTCACGACCATCCAGCCGTTCTGGGAGGCCTTCGGCTGGCTCAAGCGGCCGATGAACAACCTGGAAGATCTGCGCAAGCTGAAGTTCCGCTCGTCGGGGATCGGGCTCGAGATGTTCAAGCGGATGGGGATCAGCACGGTCGGGATGGCGGGCGGCGACATCGTGCCGTCGCTCGAGCGTAGCGTCATCGACGGCGCCGAGTGGGCGATCCCGAGCCGTGACATCGTGATGGGATTCCAGCAGGCGGCGAAGTATTACTACATGCCGAGCTTCCGGCAGCCGCCGACCTTTCACGAGCTGATCGTCAACCGCAGGAAGTGGGCGGAGCTGCCGCCGGACCTCCAGGCCATCGTCAAGTACGCCACCATGGCGGAGGTCACGCGGCTGAGCGCGTACACCGTCGACCAGGACAGCAAGGCGGCCGAAGAGCTGGCGACGAAGCACGGCGTCCAGATCTTGCGGACGCCCGACGAGATCCTGCGCGCCGAGCTCGAGGGAATCGACAAGGCGTTCGAGGGCGAGGCGCAGAAGAATCCGTTCTTCGCCAAGGTCCTCAACGCGCAGCGGGAGTACGCCAGGAAGACCGTCGCCCACGCGCAGCGCATGACGCCGCCCATGGACATCGCGGTGAAGCACTACTGGCAGAAGAAGTAACGGCAGATACGACGGGACGGCGCA
>JBIOXS010000005.1:0-35735 GCA_044869815.1 Candidatus Rokuibacteriota bacterium
GGCACCTTGCCGAGCGCGTCCTTGATGCAGTGGGCGGCGAGATCCGACGGCAGCGTCATGTTGAACGAGCCGCGCTGGGACTTCGCGAGCGGCGTCCGGGAGCTGGCGATGACGACGGCTTCCCTCATGGCGGTTCCTTTCGTCCGGGCGAGTGTGGCTCCCGATAGTATCACCGGGCGGCACCGCCGGTGCTCCGTGGGCACTCGATGGTACGCCGGTGCCCCGGAGCAAATCGTACGCTCGCTGACCCCTGGCCGGTGGCAATGAACTTGAAGACCTCCGCCACGGCTCTCGCATCTTCAAGGAGGTCCATCATGACGAACATCGCAAAAGGCCTTGGGGCCATTGCCGGCATCCTCGCCGTCCTGCTACCAGCGGCGGCCATCGCGGCCGGTACCATGACGCGCGCGGACTTCGATCGCTGCAACCAGCAAGCGATGGCGGCGGCCGGGGTCTCGGCCAGTCAGTCGCCGGCCGCGTCACCGCCCACGTCCGGCGCCGGCACGTCGGGCTCCGTCAGCAGCACCACGCCGTCCGGCGCGGGCACGTCGGTGAGCGGCACCGCTCCGTCGGGCGCCGCGAGCACCGGCACCACGAGCTCGAGTGGCACCGGCCTCAGCACGAGCTCGCCCTCGGGGAACACGGTCAGTTCGCCGGCATCGGGCACCGCCAGCTCGCCGTCGGCATCGGGCGGCGTCACCGCGACGACGCCCTCGGGCGCATCGGCGGGCGGCACCGTCTCTTCGGGTTCGACGGTGAGCGGCTCGGGGTCGGTCAGCAGCTCGACGAGCGCGTCGGGCGCTCAGGATCAGCAGCTGGAGCGAGCGGTCCAGGCGTACCGCGACTGCCTGCGGCGGTAGGCTCAGTCGCGTACTGACGATGACGACCGGCGCGCCTCTCCGGCGCGCCGGTCGCTACTTCGCTCCGGGCGGCGCCCCTGCCGCCCACCCCGCCGCCACGTCCTTCGACACGTCGCGCTGGAACGTCGGCGAGATGATGATCTCCTCGATGACGGTCCGCTGCGGCATGGTGCAGACGAGCAGAATCGCGCTGGCGATGTCCTCCGCCTGCATCATCGTCGAGCGCGCCTGTGCGTCGGGCACCAGCGGACGCTTGTCGAGGATCGGCGTGTCGACCTCGGCCGGGATGATCGTGCAGGCGCGGATGCCCTTGTTGCGCAGCTCGGCGTGCGTGGCCTGCATCATCGCGCGCGCCCCCGCCTTGGCCGCGCCGTAGGCGACGCCGCCGAGCCCGCCCGGCCGCAACGCCGCCAGCGAGGCGACGGTCACCACCGTTCCCGCCCCGCGATCGAGCATCGACGGCAGCACCGACTGCGTGAGCGCATACACGCCGGTGAGATTCACGTTGATGACGGACTCCCACTGATCCTGGGGTGTCCAGCGGATGCTCCGGGCGTGCGACGACTCGCCCGCGTTGTTGATGAGGATGTCGACGCCGCCGAACGTCTTCACCGCCCACGCCCCGAGCTCGCGCGCCTCGGACGACTTCGTCATGTCGCACGTCCGGGCCACGGCGGTGCCCTTCTCGCGCTCGATCTCGGACACCACCTGCTGGAGCGGCTCCTTGCGCCGGCCGACGACGGCCACGCGCGCGCCCTCGGCGGCGAGCATCAGGGCGACGGAGCGGCCGATGCCGCTGCCGCCGCCGGTGACGATGGCGGTCTTGCCCTCGAGCGTCTTCACGGTCAGGGCCTCGGCAGTCGTGAGGCCTCGGCGCACGTGCGCTCGACCTCGTCGATGGTCTTCGGGGTGCCGGCCGTGAGGTTCTCGTGGCCGCCGGGCGTGATGAGGATGTCGTCCTCGACGCGGATACCGATGCCGCGGAACTCCTTCGGCACCGGATGGGTGACCGTCTGCGCCTTGGCCTTCTCCTCCTCCTCGACCTTCTTGGCGGCGGCCACGCCCATGCGATAGCGCCGCTCCCACTGCTCGTCCTCGCTGTACTCCCGCAGCGTGAATGTCACGCTCTCGCGCTCGGGATCGAAGTAGAGGCCGGGCTCGACGGTGAAGACCATGCCGGGCTCGAGCGCGCGCGAGACGCCGTGCATCCGGTAGTCGCCGACGTCGTGGACGTCCATGCCCAGCCAGTGGCCGGTGCCGTGCATGTAGAACTCGCGATAGTGATGCATGGCCAGCGAATCGGCAACGGTGCGCGGCAGGAGCTTGAGCGCGACGAGCCCTTCGGTGAGGACGCGGCGAGCGGCGTCGTGGATCGCTTCGTACCTCGCGCCCGGCCTGGCGGCGGCGATCCCGGCCTGGTTGGCGCGGAGCACGATCTCGTAGATCGCGCGCTGCGGTCCGCTGAAGCGGCCGTTCACCGGGAACGTCCGCGTGATGTCGGAGGCCATGTAGCCGTACTCGCAGCCGGCGTCGATCAGCAGTAGCTCGCCGTCCTCCATGCGCCGCGTGTTCTCCACGTAGTGGAGGATGCAGCCATTGGCGCCGGAGGCGACGATCGAGGGATAGGCGTTGCGCGCGGAGCCACGCGTGCGGAACACGAACTCGAGCGCTGCCTGCACTTCGTATTCGTGAAGGCCCGGCCGCGCGTAGCGCATGGCCTCGGCGTGGGCGTCCCGGCTGATCTCGCAGGCCCGGCGCAGCCGCGTGATCTCCGCCGGCGTCTTGCGCAGGCGCAGCTCGTGGAGCAGCGCGCCCGGATCCTCGATCCGGACCGGCGTCGTGAAGCCGCGCGCGCGCGCGCCGCGGAGCTCCGCCACCAGCCGCGTCACCCGAGCGTCGAAGGCCGCGTTGCCGAGGCGATAGTGAATGACGGACCGATCCACCGCGTACTCGCGCAGCTTGGCCTCGAGCTGGTCGATGGGATATGCCGCATCCGCGCCATAGGTCGCGATGGCGCCCTCGACGCCGGCGCGGCGGCCGTTCCAGATCTCCATCTCGCGGTCCCGCGGACGGACGAACAGCACGTACCGCTCCTTGGCGTGCGCGGGGTTGACGACGGCGACCGCGTCGGGCTCGTCGAAGCCGGTGAGGAAGAAGAAGTCGCTCGTCTGGCGAAACTCGAAGTGCACATCGCCGTTGCGCACGGACTCGGCGGCGCCGGGGATGACGGCGAGGGCGTCGCCGATCGCGGCCGCGAAGCGCTGGCGACGCTCGAAGAACGGCGCGAGATCCGGGCTCATGGCTACCTTGATACCATAGCCGTGACCCGATGGCCCGCCTGAGCGTTCTCGACCAGTCTCCCGTGCGCAGCGGCGCCCGGCCGGCAGACGCGATCCGCGAGACGTTGGCGCTGGCGGAGGCGTGCGATCGGCTCGGCTACACCCGCTACTGGCTCGCGGAACACCACTCGACGGCAGCGCTGGCGGGCTCCGCGCCCGAGGTGTTGATCGGCCAGGTCGCCGCGCGCACGGTGCGCATCCGCGTCGGGTCGGGCGGCGTGATGCTGCAGCACTACAGCCCGCTGAAGGTGGCCGAGTCGTTCCGCGTGCTCGAGACCCTCTTCCCGGGGCGCATCGACCTCGGCCTGGGTCGGGCACCGGGCAGCGATCAGCTGGCTGCCCGCGCGCTGGCGGGACCGGGCGGCGGATCGCCCGAATTCTTCCCGCAGCAGGTGAGCGATCTCCTGGCCTGGCTCGGCGGCGAGCCGCCGCCGGGGCATCCGTTCGCGAAAGTGCGTGCGATGCCGACCGGCGACAGCATGCCCGAGGTGTGGCTGCTCGGCTCGAGCGATCAGTCGGCGGCGCTGGCGGCGCACTTCGGCGCCGCGTTCTCGTTCGCGCACTTCATCAACGCCGACGGCGGCGCCGAGGTGACACGGGCGTACGTCCGCCAGTTCAAGCCCTCGCCGCTGCGCGCCGAGCCGATGGCGAGTGTGGCCGTCTTCGTTGTCTGCGCCGAGACGGAGGCCGAGGCCGAGCAGCTGGCCACGAGTCGTGATCTCTTCATCGCCCGGCTCTACACCGGGCGCGGCGGCCGCTATCCGACGGTGGCCGAAGCGGCCGCGCATCACTACACGGCGTGGGAGCAGCAGATCGTTCAGCAGGCGCGCCGCCGTCGCGTGGCCGGGACGCCGCGGCAGTGCCGCGAACGCCTGGAAGCGCTCGCGCACGACTACGGCGTCGACGAGATCGTGGTCGTCACCATCACGGAGAGCGCCGCCACGCGCCTTCGCTCGTACGAGCTCCTCGCCGAAGCGTTCGAGCTGAGCGCGCGCTGACCGCAGCTATAATGACCGCGGCGGAGCCACCACCGTCTCTCTCAGCCCACCCACGGGCGAGGGGGAAACGGCGCTCCGATACAAAGGAGAGCCACCCATGGCAGAGGCCGTCATCGTTTCCACCGCCCGGACGCCGATCGGCAAGGCGTATCGCGGGGCCTTCAACAACACGCACGGCGCCGACATGGGGGGGCACGTCATCAGCCAGGCCGTGAAGCGCGCCGGCGTCGAGCCGGCGGAGGTGGAGGACGTGATCCTCGGCTGCGCGCTCCCCGAAGGGGCGACCGGCCAGAACATCGGCCGGCAGGCGGCGTTGCGGGCCGGGCTTCCCGTGACCACGGCCGGCATGACCGTCAACCGGTTCTGCTCGTCGGGCATGCAGGCGATCGCGCTGGCCGCCCAGCGCGTGATCGTCGACAAGGTGCCGATCGTGGTGGCGGGCGGGCTGGAGTCGATCAGCCTCGTGCAGACGGAGCACATGAACCTGCACCGCTTGCGCGACGAGTGGCTCGAGGAGCACAAGCCCGAGATCTACATGACGATGATCGAGACGGCCGAGGTCGTCGCCAAGCGCTACGACATCACGCGCGAGCAGCAGGACGAGTACGCCCTCACGAGCCAGCAGCGCTGCGCGGCGGGCCAGAAGGCCGGACGCTTCGACGCCGAGATCGTTCCCATGACCACGAAGAAGGTCGTCGTCGACAAGGCCAGCGGCGAGGTGCGCATCGAGGAGGTCACGCTCAAGCAGGACGAGGGCAATCGTCCGGACACGACCGCCGAGGGCCTCGCGTCACTCAAGCCGGTCACCGGCGAGAAGGGGCACATCACGGCCGGCAACGCCAGCCAGCTCTCGGACGGCGCCTCGGCGTGCGTCGTGATGGACGCCGCCGTCGCCGCCAGGCGCGGGCTCCAACCGCTCGGCGTGTTTCGCGGTCTCTCGGTGGCGGCCTGCGAGCCGGACGAGATGGGCATCGGTCCCGTGTTCGCGGTGCCGCGGCTGCTGCAGCGATTCGGCCTGAAGCCGGACGACATCGGCCTCTGGGAGCTCAACGAGGCCTTCGCCGTGCAGGTGGTCTATTGCCGCGACAAGCTCGGATTGCCCATGGACCGCCTGAACGTTGACGGCGGCGCCATCGCGATCGGGCATCCGTACGGCATGAGCGGCTCGCGCATGGTCGGCCACGCGCTCGTCGAGGGCAAGCGCCGCGGCGTGAAGTACGTCGTCTGCACGATGTGCATCGGCGGCGGCATGGGCGCCGCCGGCCTCTTCGAAATCGCGTAGAAGAAAGAACGCCCCGACCGAAGCCGGGGCGTTCCTCTAACGGCGCGCGATCGGATTCGTTACTTCTTAGTGCCGCTGTCGGTGTCCTTCACGCGTGGAGAGGTCGCCGGGCTGGCCGCCGGCGAGCGCTCGGCGCGCGCGCTGCGCTCGTAGCGCGGGGCGCTCTCGAGCTTGGCCTGGTCCATCGTGATGGTGGCCTTCTTTCCGTTCTGGGCGGCGCCCATCTTCAGATCGGACCACGGCACCACGACCTTCTTCTCGCCCACCCCGAGGAAGCCGCCGAGCCCCACGACGACGTGCGAGACCTTGCCGCTCTGAGGATCGATCAGCAGCCGATCGATCTCGCCGATGTCCTTGCCCTCGGCGTTCTTGATGCGGGTGCCGATGATGTCGCCCGAGTCGTGCAGAGCCGCATCGTTCTTCCACGCCGGCCGCGTGTCGCGCGGCTTGCTCATCGAGCGGTCGGAGGCCGGTTTATCGGCCGGCGGCGTGGTCTGCGCGTCCGCTATCAGCGGCACGGCCACGACCAGGGCTGCGATCCCGAGGAGTACTTTTTTCATTGCTGCCCTCCTGGTTAGAGTCTCCCGGAGGGAGAAGGCAGCAACCCAGATGCCACCGGCCGAGAATCAGCGCGCGCGCGATTCCACGAGGCGCCAGCCGGCCTCGGCCAGCGGCCGCGCGCGCTCACCGCGCTCGCGGGCGTTCGGATCGTTCGCGGTGCCGGCGATGACGCGCCCCATGATCCCCTGCGCGATGGCGGCCAGGCGGAACTCCGCGAACGCGATGTAGAACTCCCAGTCGTCGATGCGATCGCGGCCGGTCCGCCGGCAATAGGCGTCGAGATACGCGGCTTCGGTGGGGATGCCGAGGTCGGCCAGGGGAGCGTCACGCAGGCCTTCCCACTCGTTGCCGAGATGGTACGGCATGCAGTTGTACGCGAGATCCGCCATGGGATGGCCGAGCGTGGAGAGCTCCCAGTCGAGGACGGCCACCACACGGGCCTCCGCCGGATGCACGATCATGTTGCCCGGCCGGTAGTCGCCGTGCACGAGCGTGGTGTCGTCGCTGGCCGGAATGTGCTCCGGCAGCCACTCCATCAACCGCTCCATGGCCTCGATCTTCTCCGTCTCCGAGGCGCGGTACTGCTGGCTCCACCGATGGATCTGTCGCGCGTAGTAGTTGCCGGGCCGCCCGAAGTCGGCGAGCCCGATCTTCCGCCAGTCGACCGTGTGCAGGCGCGCCAGCACGTCGCTCATCGAGTCGTAGATCGCCGTGCGCTCCGCGCAGGTGGCGCCGGGCAGGTTCGCATCGCGGAAGATGCGCCCGTGCACGCAGTCCATCACGTAGAAGATGGTGCCGATCACCGTCTCGTCCTCGCAGAGCAGGTACGGTCTCGGCACCGGCACCGTGGTGTGGGCGGCCAGCGCCGCCAGGACGCGGTACTCGCGGTCGACCGCGTGCGCGGACGGCAACAGCTTGCCGGGCGGCTTGCGGCGCAGGACGTACTCGCGGCCGCCGGCGGCCAGATAGTACGTCGGATTCGACTGGCCGCCGCGGAACTGACGCACCGTGAGCGGCCCGGTGAAGCCGTCGATGCGCTCGCGGAGATAGCGCTCGAGCGCGGCGACGTCGAACCGGTGAACGTCGCGGACGTCGGCGGTGCCGTCCATGGGCGGTCGAGCATACCGCACTTGACGGACCCTCGCGCGTCTCGCATCATCCGCGCGGAGGAAGCCACCATGCGTTACGAAGTCGTCGAAGGCTGGGAGCAGCTGCCGAAAGGCTACGAGCATCGCGACGTGGCCGGCGTCGCCGTCGACGGCGAGGACCGCGTGTTCCTGATCTGCCGCGGCGCCCATCCGATCATCGCCTACGACCGCAAGGGAAGCTTCCTCCGCTCGTGGGGCGAAGGCGAGTTCACGTACCGCACGCACGGCATCAGCGTTGCGCTCGACGGCACCGTATGGTGCACGGACGACGGCAATCACACCGTGCGGCAGTTCACGCCCGAAGGAAAGCTGCTGAAGACGCTCGGCACGCTCGACCGGCCCTCCGACACCGGATACGACGGGCGCGACTACATGACCATTCAGCGTCCGGCCGGGCCGTTCAACCGGCCGACCAACATCGCGATCGGTCCCCGCGGCGACCTGTACGTGTCGGACGGCTACGGCAACTCACGCGTGCACCAGTTCTCGGCAACGGGCACGCTCAAGCGCTCGTGGGGCGAGCCCGGTACCGGGCCCGGCCAGTTCTACATCCCCCACGGCATCGCGGTGGCCGCCGACGGCCGCGTGTTCGTCTGCGACCGCGAGAGCGATCGCATCCAGATCTTCAGCCCCGACGGCGAGTACCTGAGCGAGTGGACCGACACGCAGCGGCCGACGCACCTCGTGTTCGACGCGGCCGGCCGCGCGTATGTGTCGGAGCTCTGGTGGCACCCCGGCCAGACGTCCCGGCGGCACGGCGTGACGGAGACCGCCAAGCACGGCCGCGTGAGCGTCTTCGATCGCGACGGCCGCCTCCTCGCGCGCTGGGGAACACCGGAGGCCACGAAGCCCGGCAGCTTCGCCGCGCCCCACGGCCTCGCCGTCGACTCCAAGGGCGATGTCTACGTCGGCGAGGTCACATGGACCTTCGCCGTCAGCCGCGGCCTCGCCCCCGCCGACTGCCACACCTTCCAGAAGTTCGAGCTGAAGCGCTAGCGGCGTCGTTCGGCGTGCGACGGTGCGGCGACCGCCCGCGCTCCCGGTCGGGTGGCGCCGGGTGCGCACCCGCGACAGGTCCCGCCCGCCACAACGCCGGAGTTAAAGGGCCTCGGCGATGCGGATGAGCTCCTCGTACTCGCTCATCCAGTAGCTCGCGTGCTTGAAGGTGGGGAAGGCGACGGGGAACGCCGGGTCGTCCCAGCGGCGCGCGATCCAGCCGGACATGTAGACGATGCGGAGCGCGCGCAGCGGCTCCGCCAGCACCAGCGTGGAGCGGTCGAACGCGCGGAAGAGCTCGTAGCCGGCCAGCAGGTCCTCGCGCTCCCGCTGCGCCTCCTCGGAGTATCCGCGGGCGAGCAGCCACAGATCCTGGATCGGCGGGCCGATGAGCATGTCGTCGAAGTCGACGAGCACCGGCCCGTCGGACGTCCACAGCACGTTGCCCCAGTGGAGATCGCCGTGAATCCGCTGCGCACGGGCCGCGGCCAGCGACGGCGCGACAGCGGCGGCGATGCGCAGCGCGACGTCGCGATAGCGCGGCAGCAGCGCCTCGGGCATGAAGTGACCGGCCGCGAGCGCTTCGAGCGGCTCGTGGACGTAACGCTCCACGCTGAGCCGCGGGCGGTGCTTGGCATCGCGGGCGGCGCCGACCGCGTGCATGCGGCCGATGGTGCGGCCGATCAGCCGGCGCCGTTCGGCGTCGAGCTCGTCCATGATGCGGCCGCGCACCTTTGGAAAGACGCTGTAGAAGATGCCGTCGATCTCGCCCAGGGTGGTGCCGGTGCCGAGATCAAGCGGCGGCACCACCGGAATCTCGGCGGCGGCGAGCTCGCCGAGGAAGGCGTGCTCGTCGAGGATCGTCTCCCTCGACCATCGCCCCGGCCGGTGAAACTTGACGACGAGCCGGCGCTCGTCCTCGAGCTCGACCTCGTACACGCGGTTCTCGAACGCGCGCAGCGGCTGGCAGCGGCCCGTGCAGCGCAGGCCGCCGACTTCCACCGCATCGAGCACGCGATCCGGTGTGAGCCCGAAGAACGTCGCGCGCGGCTGGCTCAGATGACCGACTTTCCGGCGTCGACCATGAGCGTGGTGCCGGTGATGAACGACGACTCCGGGCACGAGAGGAAGAGGATCGGGTAGGCGACCTCGCGCGGCTCGGCCCACCGGCCGAAGAGGCCGTTGTCCTGTGCGCGTGAGCGGCGCAGCTCGGCCTCGGAGACGCCCTCCCGGGCGGCGCGCTCGATGTGATAGCGCGTGATCGTTCCGCCGGGACAGACCGCGTTCACACGGATGCCGTGGGCGGCTTCCTCGACCGCGAGCGCGCGGGTGAAGCCGAGGACGGCCGCCTTCGTGGTGTCGTACTGTCCCATGCCGGCGCGGCCGAGGACGCCGAAGACCGACGAGACGTTCACGATCGTCGCGTTCCCGGCCGCGCGCAGCGAGGGCAAGGCGGCCTTGGCGCAAAACGCGGTGGCCAGCACGTTGACGTCGACGATGCGCCGCCAGTCCTCGTCCGTCGCCTCCGCCAGCGCCGCGTACACGCGGATGCCGGCGACGTTCACCAGCGCGTGGAGGGCCCCGAAGCGACTCACGGTGTCGGCCACCGCCCGCCGCGCCTCGGGCTCGTGCGCAACGTCGGCGGCCAGGGGCAACACCCAGGCACCGGGAACGGCCTTCGCGATGGCCGCCGCCGCGGCGTCGGCGGCGCGCCGGTCGACGTCCACGAGCGCGACGGCCCCGCCCTCCTCGGCGAAGAGCCGCGCGGTCGCCTCCCCGATCCCGCCGCCGCCGCCCGTGACGAGGGCGACGCGGCCCGTCATGCGCCCGGGCATCGCGGTCAGGCGAGCGTGAGCGTCTGGTCGTGGCGCACGAGCACGAGCGGCCGCGCCGCGGCCACCCAGTCGGCGTCGGGCGCGAGCACGAGGGACGCCGACCGCACGCAGAACGAGCGCGGATCGCCGCCCGGCGGGGGCTCTCCGCGCTCGCGCAGCGCGCGAGCCGCGGTCATCAGCCGGCGCCGGACCTGGATGATGGCCGTGTCGCTCGAGCCCAACCGCTCGCGCCGGCGGTCCACGCGCGGCCCCTGGCTTTCCTGGATGGCTTGGTCCTGGACGCCGAAGCCCGGGATGCCGCAGAACATCTTCGTGCGGTGCGACTCCCAGTCCATCAGGTAGTCGTTGTCGCGATTGGCCGCCGTGCGGACGTCCCCGTAGGGCTCGGAGGTTTCCGGCGCGTAGTCGCAGACGTGGGCGCCCTTGCCCTCGATGTGCAGCGCGATCTCTTCGCGCGTCAGCGGACGCTCGACGTGCCACGTCACCATCCAGTTGACGACGTGCGTGTCGTCCATCGGCACCCAGATATGGGACTGCACGACCTTCTCGCCGACCCCGACCGGCGGCATCGTGTAGAACGGCAAGAGGAACTGCGTCACGCGCCAGTGCCAGCGGCCGTCGGGCTGCGTGCGGCGGGCGCCGATGAGGGCGCCGTAATCCGTGTCCACCACGTCGAAGCGCGGCGCGCGATCGCCGGTCTGCACGGCCGCGCCCACGCCGAAGCTCGCGCGGTCCATGTCCTCGGCGATGCCGCGGTCGGTGTAGTCGATCGGCGCGTGCAGGAACGAGATGTGGCTCGAGTCGATGCCGCCTTCCAGCGCCTGGAACCAGTTGCAGTCCTGCACGCGCTTGGAGACGAAGACGTGATCGCCGGGCAGCGTCGTCCACTCGAGCTCGGGAAGCGGTGGCGGCGTGCCGGGCCCCATCCACGTCCAGATCACCCCGCCGCGCTCCGTGCACGGATACGCGGTGTGACAGACCTTGGCCGCGAAGCTCGACTCCGGCGGCTCGCTCGGCATCTCGAGGCATTGCCCGTCGAGCGCGAACTTCCAGCCGTGGTACACGCAGCGCATCCCGCCCTCTTCGTTGCGGCCGAAGTAGAGCGAGGCGCCGCGATGCGGACAGAACTCGGCGATCACGCCGGCCCGGCCGGACGGCGTCCTGTGCACGACCAGGCGCTCACCGAGCAGCTGCACGCGCTTGACGCGGCCGCCGGCGGCGACCTCGGTCGACAGCACGACCGGCATCCAGTAGCGGCGCAGCAAGTCGCCCATCGGCGTGGCGGGCCCGGTGAGCGTCAGCAGGTCGTTGTCGCGTGAGCTCAGCATCGCGGCAAAATCCTCCGGGTCTTGGAAGGTATCATGGCTTCGGCCCAAGTCGCTGGCGCCGCCTTTGCAAAGCTTTTCCACGTCGATGCGCATCGCCCAGGTCGCGCCGCTTTACGAGGCGGTCCCCCCGAAGTTCTACGGCGGTACCGAACGGGTGGTCTCGCTCCTGACGGAGGAGCTCGTGCGGCGGGGACACGAGGTCACGCTGTTCGCCAGCGGCGACTCGGTCACCTCCGCGCGGCTGGCCTCCGTCGCCGAGCGTGCTCTGCGTCTGGACGCGACGAGCCGGGACCTGCTCACCGCCGACACCATCCGGCAGCTCGATCTGGTCTTCGGCAACGCCCGGGACTTCGACGTGATCCATTGCCACGTCGACTATCTCGCCTATCCGTTCGCGGGACTCGTGTCCACGCCCACGCTGCACACCGTGCACGGCCGGCTCGATCTGCCGTACCTGCTGCCGATCTACCGGCAGTTCAAGCACGCGCCGCTCGTCTCGATCAGCGACGCGCAGCGTTCGCCGCTCGCCGACATCGGCGTCACCTGGGCCGGCACCGTGCACCACGGGCTCGCCCCCGAGCGGTTCGCCTTCGCGCCGGAGCCGGGCGACTATCTCGCCTTCCTCGGCCGGCTGTCGCCGGAGAAGCAGCCCGACGTCGCCGTCGAGGTCGCCAAGCAGTCGGGATTGCGGCTGCGGATCGCTGCCAAGATCGACGCCGCCGACCGCGAGTACTTCGACCGGGTGCTGGCCCCGCTCCTCGACCACCCGCTGATCGAGTTCGTCGGCGAGATCAGCGACGAAGACAAGTCGGCGTTTCTCGGCGGCGCGCGCGCGCTGCTCTTTCCCATCGACTGGCCGGAGCCGTTCGGCCTCGTGATGCTCGAGGCCATGGCCTGCGGCACGCCCGTGATCGCCCGGCCCTGCGGCTCCGTGGCCGAGATCGTGCGGTCGGGCGTCAGCGGCTTCCTCGGCGACTCGGTGTCGGACCTCGTCGACGCGGTGCGGCGCCTCGAGACGTTCGATCGCGCGGGGTGCCGTCGTGACTTCGAGCGGCGCTTCAGCGTCGCCCGTATGGTCGACGACTACGAGGCGCTCTACCGGCGCGCGTGCGCGCACGCACAGGCGGCATGACGGACGAGCGCGCGCGCGACGATCTCATCATCGGCGAGCACTACTACATCCTCGCCTCCAGCGTCGCCGCCGACCTTCCAAAGCTCGTCCTCAAGCACGACACCGCGTTCCTCGTCGCCGATCGCCGGGGCGACTTCCCGAACATCCCCGGCGAGTTCGGCTTCTACATGGACGACACGCGGTTCCTGAGCCTCTTCGAGCTGCGACTGCATGGCCAGCGCGGCCTGATGCTCAACGCGGGCCTCTCGGACGACGCGCTGGAAGCGGCCATCGACCTGACCAATCCCGACGTGTTCGTCAACCCGATGGTCGTCCTGCCGGGCCGCTCGACGCGGCTGCTGCGGCGCCTCACGATCCTGGGCGGCCAGCTCTACCAGTGGCTCGCCATCGAGGGGTTCGTCCCGGACCGCCACGATCTCGAGCTGACGTTGAGCTTCGCCGCCGACTTCGTGGACGTCTTCGAGGTCCGCGGCCATCCGCGACCGTGTCGCGGCGAGCCGCTGCCACCCCGCGTGGACGGCAAGATGGTCCGCCTCGGCTACCGCGGGCTCGACGGCGTCGTGCGCATGACCACGCTCACCTTCGAGCCGCCGCCAGCGCACCTCGATGCCGAGAGCGCCGAGTATCGGCTCACGCTGGCGCCGCGGGAGCGGCTCGAGATCGCCGTGGTCGTCACCGCCGCCCGCGAGCCGGCGCCGGCGCCGCGGACCCTGGCCTTCCACGACGCGGCCGGCCGCCGGCGCGCCACCGTCGAGCGACTCGAGAGCGAGGCGGCGCGCATCCGCACGAGCCACGACCGTTTCGACCACTGGCTCTCCCGCTCGCGGCAGGATCTGCACCTGCTGCTGACGGAGACGCCCGACGGGTTCGTGCCCGATGCCGGCATCCCCTGGTACGTGGCGCCCTTCGGCCGCGATGGGCTGATCAGCGCGCTCCAGGTGCTGCCGTTCGAGCCCGAGATCGCGCGCGGCGTCCTGCGCTACTTCGCGCGGCATCAGGGAACGATCGACGACACGTTCACCGATCAGGAGCCGGGAAAGATCCTGCACGAGCTCCGCCGCGGCGAGATGGCGGCCACCCGCGAGATCCCGTTCATCCCGTACTACGACAGCATCGACGCCACGCCGCTCTACGTGATGCTGGCCGCCGAGCACCTGAAGTGGACGCACGACGTCGACTTCGCGCGCGAGACCTGGCCCGCCGTCGAGCGCGCGCTGGCGTGGATGGAGGCTGCCGGCGCCGCGGAGGGCGGTGGCTATCTCGCCTACCGGCGGCGCTCGCCGGTCGGCCTCATCAACCACGGCTGGAAGGATTCGCACGACGCCGTCATGCACGCCGACGGGACGCTCGCGGAGGCGCCGATCGCGCTGGCCGAGGTGCAGGGCTATCAATACGCGGCGCTGCTGGGCGCCGCCTTCATGGCGGAGATCCTCGGGCGCCAGGAACGCGCGGCGCCGCTGCGCGCCCGCGCGCGGCGGCTGCAGGAGCGCTTCGAATCGGATTTCTGGCTGCCGGACGAGGCCTTCTACGCGCTGGCCCTCGACGGCGCGGGCCGGCCGTGCCGGGTCATCGCGTCCAACGCCGGACACCTGTTGTGGACCGGCATCGTCGGCGCCTCGCGCGCGCAGATCGTCAGCCGGCGGCTGATGGAGGACGACATGTTCAGCGGCTGGGGTGTGCGCACGCTCAGCAGCCGCGAGCGGCTCTACAACCCGATGAGCTATCACAACGGCTCCGTGTGGCCGCACGATACCGCCCTCGCGGCCGCCGGCATGCGCGCCTACGGCCTGACCTCTCCCTTCGTCACGCTGGCGGGCGGACTGTTCGAAACGGTGCTGCAGTTCGAGAACCTCCGGATGCCGGAGCTGTTCTGCGGCTTCACCCGCGTGCCCGGCCACGGGCCCACGCGTTACCCGGTCGCCTGCTCGCCGCAAGCATGGGCGGCGGGCGTGGTGTTCCATCTGACCGCCGCCATGCTGGCGCTCCGTGCGGAGGCGGCCGACAATCAGCTGACGCTGGCGCGTCCCACCCTGCCGCCGTGGCTCACGTGGATCGAGATCCGCGGCCTTCGCATCGCCAAGTCCCGGCTGGCCCTGCGCGTCACGCAGGGCACCGACAGCGCGGCCGTGGAGCTCCTCGCGCGCGATGGCGACGCCGAGCTCGTCGTCCGCCGGTGACGCCGGCGCGGCGTGGCGCCGTGCGCGATTGACGCCCCGCCCACCCGGGCGCTACGCTCGGACGCGTTCGGAGCCCGCCCGCGTCTCTCAGGCCACCTACGGCGACGGAGAAGGCGACGCTCCGATACAAACGGAGCCCCGCCCGTCTCTCTCAGGCCACCCACGAGAGTAGCGGACAGAGCGCTCCGATACAAACGGAGCCCCGCGCGTCTCTCTCAGGCCACCCACGGCGAGAGAGGAGGCGACGCTCCGGTACAGAGGAGACCGCTCATGCACGTCGGAATGGCCGCCGTCTTCCAGAATCCGCAGAAGTCGCGCAGCGATCGTGAGGTCTATCGTCAGGAGCTGCGCCTGGCCGACCTCGCGGAACCGCTCGGATTCGAGTCCATCTGGGGCGTCGAGCATCACTTCACCGATTACACGATGTGTCCCGACGTGCTGCAGTTCCTCACCTACATGGCCGGGCGCACCGAGCGCGCGCAGCTCGGGTCCATGGTGGTCGTGCTGCCGTGGCACGATCCGATGCGCGCCGCCGAAGAGATCTCGATGCTCGACAACATTTCCGACGGCCGCCTGATCCTGGGCCTCGGGCGCGGCGCCGGCAAGGTCGAGTTCGATGGCTTCCGCCTGTCGATGGAGGAGGCGCGTCCACGTTTCGTGGAATGCGCCGAGATGATCCTGACCGGGCTCGAGACGGGGTCCTGCCAGTACGACGGCGCCTTCGTCAAGCAGCCGCGGGCGGCCATCCGGCCGGCGCCGTTCAAGTCGTTCCGCGGCCGCACGTACGCGGCGGCCGTGTCGCCCGAGTCGCTGCCGATCATGGCCAAGCTCGGCGTCGGCATTCTGATCATTCCGCAGAAGCCGTGGCACGAGGTCGCCAAGGAGCTCGACACCTATCGCACCGTGTATCGCCAGGTGAACGGCGCGGAGGCGCCGCCACCGATCTCGGCGGGCTGGACCTTCTGCGACCGCGACGCCGAGCGCGCGCGCGAGATGGCCCGACGCTACATCGGCGGCTATTACCGGACGGTGCTCGACCACTATCAGTTCCAGGCCGATCACCTCGGCAAGACCAAGGGCTACGAGTACTACGGCAAGATGACCGAGAAGATCGCGGAGTACGGCACCGACACGGTGATCGACTACTTCGTCAAGCTGCAGGTCTCGGGCACGCCCGAGCAATGCTACGAGCAGATCCTCGACATCCACCGGCGCACCGGCAACAGCCACTATGTCGGCGTGTTCTCCTACGCGGGAATGCCCTACGAGGAGGCCGAGCGCAGCATGCGCCAGTTCGCGGCCGAGGTGATGCCCGCCCTCAAGAAGCTTCCGGCGACCGCGCCGGCGCCGGCCGAGGCGGTCGTCAGCCACGTCGGCAAGGACATCCGGGCGCTCGGCTTCTGAGATGGGCTTCGAGACGCTGCTTTACGCGGTCGACGAGGCCGTGGCCACCATCACGCTGAACCGCCCCCAGCGGCTGAACGCGGTCAACACGACGGTGATCGGCGAGCTGGTCGCAGCCTTCGACCGCGCGGACGCCGACGACGGCGTTCGCGCGGTCATCGTCACCGGCGCCGGCCGGGCGTTCTGCGCCGGCGCCGACCTCGGCGGCGGCGGCGCCACCTTCGGCCCGAGGGATGGTCGGAGCGAGCGGCCGGACGAGCACCGCGACGGCGGCGGCCTCGTCACCCTGCGCATCTTCGAGATGAAGAAGCCCGTGATCGCGGCGATCAACGGCCCCGCCGTCGGCTTCGGCATCACGCTCACGCTGGCCATGGACGTCCGCCTGGCCTCGACGGCGGCCCGGATGGGCTTCGTCTTCGCGCGGCGGGGCGTGGTGCCCGAGGCGTGCAGCACCTGGTTTCTTCCGCGCCTGGTCGGGCTCGCCCAGGCCGCGGAATGGGCGTACACGGGTCGCGTGTTCTCCGCGGAGGAGGCGCTCGCCGGCGGGCTCGTGAGCCGCGTGCTTCCGCCCGACCGGCTGCTGCCGGCCGCCCGCGAGCTCGCGCGCGAGATCGCGGAGAACACGTCCGCCGTCTCGGTCGCGCTCATCCGTCAGATGCTGTGGCGCATGCTCGGCGCCGGTCACCCGCGCGAGGCCCACCGCATCGACTCGCTGGGCATGTGGCACACCGGACGCTCCGCGGACGCCTACGAGGGCGTCACCGCCTTTCTCGAGAAGCGCGCGCCGCGATTCACGGGGCGGCCCGGCAAGGACATGCCGCCGTTCTATCCGTGGTGGACATGACGACCCCGCTCACCGTCCAGCTGCCGTTCAACCGGGACATCCTCGGCCGCGACTTCACCCCGGCCAAGCGCGGCGGCAAGCCCGCCGGCGAGCGCGGCCACTGGATCCTCGCCCAGGAGCAACATCTCCTCGTGGTGCCGGAGCCCGGCGGCTTTCGGCTTCCGCACGGCGGCTGCCCGCTCGCCCTCGACGGCACCGAGCCGTTCTGGCTCGGGACCTACCGCGACGAGCCGGTGTGGGTGGTGCCGGTGGCCGCGCACGTTCTGCTGCCGGCCGGGCTCGCGCGCGAGACGGTCGTCCCCATGCGCGGCACGCGGCTGCCCGACGAGCTGCTGTCGCTCGGCGGGATGGCGCTTCAGGCGCTGTGGTGGGAGTCGACGAGCGGCCACTGCCCGCGCTGCGGTGAGCCGACGGCGCGGATCGAGGGCGAGTGGGGCAAGAAATGTCCGCGCTGTGGCTACGAGCACTACCCGCACCTGCATCCGGCCACGATCGTCCTCGTGCGCGACGACCAGCGCGTCCTGCTCACGCGCAAGACGGGCTGGGTGCCGAACCGCTACGCGCTGGTGGCCGGCTTCGTCGACAACGGGGAATCGCTGGAGGCCTGCGTCGCGCGCGAGATCAAGGAAGAGGTCGGCGTCGACGTGAGGGACATCCACTACGTCGGCAGCCAGAACTGGCCGTTTCCGAGCCAGATGATGATCGGCTTCGTGGCCACCTACGCCGGCGGCGACATCGTCATCGACACCGACGAGCTGGAGGACGCGCGCTGGTTCGACTGCGACAACCTCCCCGGCCTCCCGAGCCGGCACTCCATCTCCCGCTGGATCATCGACAATTACGGAATGCCCTAGAGCCGCAGGAGACTCGGCAGCCGTCGATTCAGCGCTGCGTCCGGTCGGCGGCGACGAGCTCCAGGAGCGCCTCCGGAGTCACCGGCTTCACGAGGTGGGCATCGAAGCCGCTCTCCATCGAGCGGCGCCGGTCCTCCGGCTGCCCGTAGCCGGTGACGGCCGCGATGAGCAGGCCGTCGCCGAACGGCGTGCGCCGCAGCTCGGCGGCGAGCTCGTAGCCGCTCATGCCGGGCAGTCCGATGTCGATGAGGGCGACATCCGGCCGCCACGTGCGGACGACCTCCAGCGCGCGCGGGCCGTCCTCCGTGCTCCGCACGTCGTGGCCCGACAGCTCGAGCAGCGCGCGCAACGCCTCGCGGGCGTCCGCGTTGTCCTCGACGACGAGCACGCGCCGGGGGCGCTGGGCGGGCGGACTCGTCGGAGCGTCGGTCAGGACGGGCGCCGGATGACGTGAGACCGGAAGCCGGACCTCGAAGAGGCTGCCGCGGTCGGCGCCCTCGCTGTGCGCGGTCACCGAGCCGTGGTGTTGCTCGACGAGGGACCGCACGAGGGCGAGGCCGAGGCCCAGCCCGCCCTGCGCGCGGTGGAGACCCGTGTCGGCCTGGGTGAACACCTCGAAGATGCTGGTCAGCATCTCCGGCGCGATGCCGATGCCGTGATCGCGCAGGCGCAGCACGGCCGTGTCGTCCTCGCGGACGACATCGACCTCGATCGGCGAGGCCGGCGGCGAGTACTTGAGGGCGTTGTCGAGCAGGTTCCAGAGCACCTGCTCGAGCCGCACGGCGTCGCCGATCACCACGAGCGGCTCGTTCGGAACCTGCACGGCCACGACGCGCCCGTGACTCTTGCCGGAGGTCTTCAGGGCGTCCACACACAGCACGGCGAGCCGCGCCAGGTCGACGGGCTCCTCGGTGAGCCGGATCTTGCCGAGCTGGACGCGCGACACGTCGAGGAGGTCGTCGACGATGCGCGCCAGCTGCTGCGCCTGGCGTCGGATCGTGGCGATCATCGGTGAGGCCTGCGGATCGCGGCCGGCCACGCTCTGCAGCACGTGCACGGCGTTGACGATCGGACCCAGCGGATTGCGGAGCTCGTGGGCGAGCACGGCCAGGAACTGCTCCTTGGCGCGCCCGGCCTCCCGCGCCCGGCCGTACAGATCGCGCGTGGCTTGGAGCTCCTGCATCTGCGCCTCGAGATGCTGGTACAGGCGCGCGTTCTTGAGCGCGCTGGCGGCGCGCGCCGCCAGCATCTCGATCAGCTCGATCTCCGCCGACTCGAAGACCTCGCCCGACAGCTTGTCGCCGATGGCGAGGATGGCCGCCACCTCGCCGTCGACGACGATCGGGACCACGAGGGCGACGCCGCGCCGCTCGAGCGCCTGCACGGCGGCCGCTCCCGGCCCGTCGGCGATCGTCTCGCATCCGATCTCGTCGACCACCAGCACGCGCCGGGTCGCACGCAGCCAGAGGGCGACGTCGCGCGGGACGGTGTCGTCGGCCGTCTCGACACCGTCGTCGCTGGTCGAGCGTGACAGGCAGGTGAAGGTCTCGCCGTCGTCGGCCGGCACGTGGAGCGACGCGGAGGCGACGGGAATCCGCGTGACGAGCCCCGAGGTCAGGGTGGCGGCCAGCCGGGGCACCTCGAGAATGCTCGTCAGCTCCCGGTTGAGGGCGAGCAGCGCCTCCGAGATGGCGCGCTGGCGTTGGAACATCACGCGGTTCAGCAGCTCCTCCAGCTTGCGCATGACGGGCAAGGCGAGCATGAGCGCGGTCATCACGGTCAGCACGGTGGCCGGGCGGCTCACGGCGCCGTCGCCCCCCAGCAACGACGGGACGACGTCGTCGACGAGCTCCAGCGTCAGGAGCAGCGCGGGCGCCACCGCCGCCCACGTCAGCGCGTACAGGAGCCCGCGCTTGACGATGAGACCCACGTTCATGAGCCGGTAACGCACGATCGCGATGCCGACGGTCACCGCGAACACGGCGCTGGCCGGGATGCCGACCGGATAGAGCCACTCGACGCCGACGAGGAACCGCGCGAAGTCGACGGAACCCCCGATGAGGCTCACGCTGACGCCGATCAGCACCAGCCGGAGGCGGTTGCGCCGGAACGTGGACGGCGTCCTCCGGCTCGCCCGCGCGACCACGAACAGCGCCAGCAGCATGAACGCCGCGAAGTACGCGATGAAGATCGTGTAGAGCGGGCCCGGCGCCGGGGCGTAGCCCCACGGAGTCTCGACGACGCCGGTCATGAACCACGGCGTCGGCACGGTGGCCGCGAAGAGGGCGGCCAGCACGTAGCCGGCGAAGACGCCGGGCGAGCGGCGAGCATGGCCGGCCATGAGCCCGACGTAGTCGACGAGCAGCACGGGAATCGCGAGCACGCCGAGGTGCAGCACCCGCTCCCAGGCCAGCGCGGCGGCGGGCGCCTGGCTCCAGCGCAGGCCGGCGGCCGCGAAGCTCCACAGCGCGAGCGCGGCCGCGAGCCGCGCGAAGGCGCGGTTCCGGGCGTGATTGCGGCCGTTGGCGGCCAGCGCGGCGCCGAGCAGGACCAGATTGAGCATGAGCACGAACACCGGCAGGAGCTTGTGCATGCCGCTCATCAGCCCGCCGTGTAGCCGCCGTCGATGGGCAGCGCGATGCCGGTGACGAAGCCGGCCTCATCGCTCGACAGGTAGAGGATGGCCGCCGCCACCTCGTCGGGCTGGCCGAAGCGCTGGAGCGGATACTTCAGCAAGATCGCCTCGCGCCATCCCGGATCATCCAGGAGCGCGCGCGTCATCGGCGTCTCGATCACGCCGGGGCAGACGCAGTTGACGCGTACCTTCGGCGCCCACTGCACGGCCATCTGCCGAGAGAGATTCACCACGGCGCCTTTGGACGCCGCGTACGCCGGGGAGAGCGAGCCGCCGACGAGCCCGTAGATCGAGGCGAGGTTGGTGATGGCGCCGCCGCTGGCCCACAGCGCCTCGAACGCCGCCCGCGACGCGAGGTACGTGCCGGTGAGGTTGGTGTCGACGACGCGCTCCCACTCGGCGGGAGGCGGCGTGCGGTCCATGCGCTCCGGGCGCACGCCGGCCGAGTTCACGAGCGTGGTGAGGCGCGAGAACCGCGTCACCGTTTCCTCGACCATTCGCTCGCAGTCCGCGGCCGCCGTCACGTCGGCATGGATGGCGATGGCCTCGCCGCCGGCCGCGGTGATCGCGCGCACGGTCTCGCGCGCGCGGTCGGCGGCGCGATCGACGCACGCCACGCGCGCGCCCTCGGCGGCCAGCCGCCGCGCCGTCGCCCAGCCGATGCCCGAGCCGGCGCCGGTGACGAGCGCGACCTTCCCCTGCATCCTGGGCGTCATGACTTTGTGTGCCGCGGAGGATACAATCGGGTGCTCGCCAACGCCAGAGGGGGCCGTCATGGACTTCGAGTACTCGAAGAAGACGAAGATGTACATGGAGCAGCTCACCGACTTCATGAACAAGCACGTCTATCCGAACGAGCACGTCTTCCACGAGCAGCTCGACGCCGGTCCCACCCGCTGGCAGATCCCGCCCGTCATGGAGGAGCTGAAGGCGAAAGCGCGCGAGCGCGGTCTCTGGAATCTCTTCCTCCCCGAGAGCCACCGCGGGGCCGGCCTCACCAACCTCGAGTACGCGCCGCTCTGCGAGGTCATGGGCCGCTCCCACATCGCGCCCGAGGTCTTCAATTGCTCGGCTCCCGACACGGGAAACATGGAGGTCTTCGAGCGCTACGGAACCGAGGAGCACAAGAAGCAGTGGCTCCGGCCCCTCCTCGACGGCACGATCCGCTCGGCCTTCGCCATGACGGAGCCGAAGGTGGCCTCCTCGGACGCCACCAACATCGAGTCCTCGATCGTGCGCGACGGCGACGAGTACGTCGTCAACGGCCACAAGTGGTGGACCTCCGGCATCGGTGATCCGCGCTGCAAGGTGCTCATCTTCATGGGCAAGACGGATCCGAAGAACCCCGACAAGTACAAGCAGCAGTCGATGATCGTGGTACCGCGCGATACGCCCGGCATCAAGGTCAAGCGCATGCTGACCGTCTTCGGCTACGACGATGCGCCCCACGGCCACGGCGAGGTCCTGTTCGAGAACGTGCGCGTGCCCGCCTCGAATCTCCTCCTCGGCGAGGGCCGGGGCTTCGAGATCGCCCAGGGCCGCCTCGGCCCCGGCCGCATCCATCACTGCATGCGCCAGATCGGCGTCGCCGAGCGCGCGCTCGAGCTGATGTGCAAGCGCTCGATGAGCCGTGTGGCCTTCGGCAAGCGCATCGCCGACCACGACGTGACGCTCGAGCGCCTGGCCGAGGCACGGATCCGCATCGATCAGGCGCGGCTGCTCGTGCTCCACGCCGCGTACATGATGGACACCGTCGGCAACAAGGCGGCCAAGCAGGCGATCGCCGAGATCAAGGTGGCGGTGCCGAACATGACGGGCCAGGTCGTCGACTGGGCCATGCAGGTCCACGGCGGCGGCGGCGTGAGCCAGGAGTTTCCGCTCGCGTTCATGTGGGCGCACTCGCGCACCCTGCGCTTCGCCGACGGTCCGGACGAGGTGCATCGCCGTCAGATCGGCCGCCTCGAGCTGCGCAAGCACAGCTAGGCGGCGGTGACGTTCTCCGCGCGGATCGTGGCCCTGTCGCTCGCGATGCTGGCGGCGGGCTGCGCGATGTCCAAGCCGGCGCCGTCCTCGCCCGCGGCGCCGGCGGTCGCGGGACCGGTCCGTCTCTACGCCCTCGACGACAAGCCGGTGGCCCTGGGCCACGCGGCGGCCACGCAGCCGGCCGCGGGTGCCATCGTCAGCGCCGGCCGGCGGATCGGCGCCTTCGAGCCGCCGCCGGCGGTCGTCTCCGGCCGGCATCAGGCCCGCGTCGATACCGCCAACCGGCTCTACGACGCGCGCGATTACGCCGGCGCGCTGGCCGCCATCGAGCCCGCGTACCTCGACGAGCGCGACAATCCGTTCCTCATCGAGACCTACGCGCGAGTGCTCTACCGGAAGGGCGAGCGCGCGCAGTCGTTCGTCGTGTACCGGCAGCTCGTCGACCTGCTCGACGCCCAGTGGGGCGCGCCGGACTCGGTGACGGTCGACCTGTGGTTCGTGGACGCGTACTGGAAGGCGGGCACGCTGCACATGGACCGCCGCGAGTGGGCGCGCGCGGCGTTCGAGATCAGCCGCGCACTCGTCGGGGGCCTGGCGTGGGAGCCGCTCGCCGAGGAGCAGGCGCTGTCCTATCTGACCCGCGCCTATTTCGAGCTCGGCCGCCACGAGCAGGCGCGCTACTACGCCCAGCGCGCGCTCGGCCGGAACCCCCGCAACGCGTACGCGCGCCAGTACCTCGACCGGCTCGCGCGTGAGCCGAAGGAGCGTTAGAGATGGCACGACTGACGGGCGGCGAAGCCCTGGCCAAGCAGCTCGCGCGTGAAGGCATCCGCGTGGTGTTCGGTCTTCCCGGTGTGCAGCTGTACGGCGCCATCGCGGGTCTCCGGGACGAGCCGTCGATCACGTTCATCACGGCCCGTCACGAGCAGGCCACGACGTACATGGCCGACGGCTACGCGCGTGCCGGCGGCGGCATCGGCGCCGCCCTGGTGGTGCCGGGCCCCGGCCTGCTAAACGCGGCGGCCGGCCTCAGCACCGCCTACTCGGCGTCGTCGCCCGTGCTCATGATCGCCGGCCAGGTTCCCCGCCGGAACATCGGCCGCGACGTCGGCGTGCTCCACGAGGTCAACGACCAGATGGAGGCCATGGCCGGGGTCACCAAGTGGCGGCGGCGCGTCCTGGAGGTCGGCGACGTCGCGGGCGCGGTGCGCGCCGCCGTGCGCCAGCTGAAGAGCGGACGCCCGCGGCCCGTGCACATCGAGATCCCGCCCGACGTCCTCGAGGAGGAAGGCGAGGTCGCGCTGCTGCCGCCGGCCGAGGGTGACCGCGCTGCCGCGCCGGAGGCGGCGATCGCCAGGGCGGTGGAGATGCTGCTGGCGGCGCAGCGTCCCGTGATCTACGCCGGGGGCGGCGCCGTCCTCTCCGGCGCCCACGAGGCGCTGGTGGCCATCGCCGAGCATCTCCAGGCGGGCATCGCCACCACCGCCGAAGGCAAAGGCGTCGTCGACGAGGCGAGCGATCTGTCGCTCGGCGCCGCGCTCTGGCCGAAGAACCCGCTGCGGCGCCACCTCGACGCCGCCGACGTCGTGCTGGTCGTCGGCTCGCGCCTCGCCATCGCGGGTCTCCAGCCCGGCCAGCCGGTCGTCCAGGTCGACGTCGACCCCGACGAGATCGGCCGCAACCACGGCCTGACGTTCGGCGTCGTGGGGGACGCGCGGCTCACGCTCGAGCGCATGCTGGAGCGGCTGCGCGCCGCCGCCCCACGTCCCTCGCGCAAGGCCGAGCGCGAGACGCTGCGCGCGGAAGTCGCCGCCCTCGACACGCAGGAGCCGAACTCGCCGATCCTGAAATCGCTCCGCTCCGCCACGCCGGAAGACGCCATCGTCGTCGCCGGGATGACGCAGATCGGCTACTACTCGAGGCCGTTCTGGCCGGTCTTCCGGCCGCGTACGTATCTGACGTCCTCGTACTCCGGCAACCTCGGCTTCGAGTACCCGACGGCGCTCGGGGCCAAGGTCGCCTGTCCCGACCGGCCCGTGATCGCGATCTGCGGCGACGGCGGCTTCATGTACAACGCGCAGGAGATGTCGACGGCCATGAAGTACGGGATCAACGCGGTCGCCGTCGTGTTCAACGACGAGGCGTTCGGCAACGTCGCGCGCGATCTCGACGAGGCGTGGGGCGGAAGCTTCTCGGCCGAGCTGAAGAACCCGGACTTCATGAAGCTCGCCGACGCCTACGGCGTGGTCGGGCTGCGCGCCGAGAAGCCGACCGCCGTCGGCGACCTCGTCCGCAAGGCGCTGTCACTGGAGCGCCCCGCCCTCGTCGAGGTGCCCGTGGGTCGCATGGCGCGGCCGGCGTTCTTCGCGCCGCTCAAGCGGCTGGACAAGTATCAGGACCGATGATGACGGGCGCGGCCCAGGTCGAACCACGCGTGCTCGACCTCGTCGGGCGCGCGATGGGACGGTTCTCGATGCTCCGTCCGGGCGATCGCGTCGCGGTCGGCGTCTCGGGGGGCAAGGACAGCCTCTGCCTGCTGGCGGCGCTGGTCGCGTATCGAGCACGCGCGCCGTTTGGCTACGAGCTGGTGGCGGTGACCGTCGAGCAGGGGAAGTTCACGAGCGCGATCGGCGCGCTCGACGCGCAGATCCGGCGCCTCGGCGTCGACTGGGTGGTCCATGACGAGCCGGCCACGCTCGCCCTCGTGCGTGACGGCGTCGCGCACGGCTGCGACGTCTGCAGCCGTCACCGCCGGCGCGCCCTCTACCATCTGGCGGCCGAGCTCGGTTGCGACGCGCTGGCGCTCGGACACACGGCGGACGACTGCGCGGAGGCGCTGCTCCGCAACATCCTCTTCAACGGTCGCATCGCCTCCCTGCCGCCGGTGGCCACCTCACGCAAGGGGACGCTGCGGCTCATCCGGCCGCTGGCGTTCGTGAGCGAGGCGCTGACTTCAGCGTACGCGACGGCGCGCGGGCTCGACACGATCGGCTGCGTCTGCGGCGAGAAGGACAGCGTCCGCCGCGAGCTTCGCGAGTTCCTCGCCACGCTCAAGGGCCGGCATCCCGGCGTCGCAGAGTCCATCTCCGCCGCTCTCGGCAACGTGAACCCCTACACCCTCTTCGACCCCGCCCTCGCCAAAGAGGGCGCCGACCTGTCCCCCGCCTTCGAGTCGTAGTCGCTGGCGGACGCTCACGCGACCCGAAATCGCGGGTCGCCCGAACGGCCTGGCGGCTCCTGGCCGGGAGCGCCCGGCGTCACCCGGAGCTGGTTGTGAACTTCTCGCACGCCCGAGCCCTGCTCGGCGGCATCCTCGGCCATCCGCTTCTGGGGCCGTTCGCGCACGACGCCGACGAGCGTCACCTCCCCGTCGAGCACGGTGACCTCGATGTCCGAGGCGTCGACGTAGCCGTGCTCGCACAGCGCGTCGCAGACGTCCTCGCGGATGCGCTCGTCCGCGCGCTGGTAGCCGCGCGGTCCGCGCCCGGCGTGCGGTCCCGCGCTCGAGCCACCGCGCGCGCGCTCGAACGACGGTCCGCCGCGCTCGGGGCCCCACGCCGACGGATCGCCCCAGCCCGAGCGCGGCTCGTAGTCGCTCCCGTAGCCTTCGTCGACATAGCCGCGCTCGCCGCCGCCCCACCGACGCCGGGAGCAACGGACATGCCGCCGACCGGCCGGGTGTTACGCAACGCGGTACGCTGAAGTGGCATGTCGCGCTGGCCGGTCCTCGCCCTCGTCACCGTGGCCCACGCGCTCGGCGCACTTTCGGTGCTTTCGGTAGCCCCGCTCTCGCCGTTCTTGCTCGAGGCGCTCGAGCTGAGCCGGGCGCAGGTCGGCCTGCTCCTGCCGGCCGTGTACCTGGGCGGCGTGCTGATGTCCCTGCCGGCGGGCTGGCTGACCGATCGGCTCGGCGTGCGGTCCACGCTCGGCGGCGGACTCCTGCTGATCGGCGCTCTCATCCTTGCGGCATCGTGGGCGCGCAGTGTGCCGGTGTTCCTCGGCGCGCTCGGCGTGGCGGGCTTCGGCTTCAGCGTGCTCAATCCGTCGACGGGCAAGGCGGTCGTCGAATGGTTTCCGCCGCGCGGACGCGGTCTCGCCATGGGCATCAAGCAGACCGGGCTGACGCTCGGCGGGCTCACCGGCGCCCTGACCCTGCCACCGCTCGCGCTCGCGTTCGGCTGGCGCCTCGCGCTGGCCAGCGCGGGCGCCGTCTCCGTGGTCGCCGCCGCGCTCGTGCTCGCCGTGTACCGGCGTCCGGCGGCGCCGGTGTCGGCGGCGGCGAGCCCGTGGCCACGGCTCGCGGAGCTGAGCGTCTTCATGCGACGGCCGGGAGTGCTCGTCGTGTTGCTCTCCGGCCTCGCGCTCTCCACGGCACAGTCGTCCGTCCTCGCCTATCTCGCGCTCTACGCCAAGGAGACCTTCGCGGTCTCGGCCGTCGCCGCCGGCCAGGTCCTGGCGCTCGCGCAGCTCGGCGGCACCGGCGCGCGACTGGCGTGGGGCGCGGCGAGTGACCGCTTCTTCGGCGGCCGGCGGCGGCCCGGCGTCGTCGCCAGCGCGCTGCTCGGCGCCGTCGCCTACGCGCTGTTCGCGCTCGGCCCGGAGCTTCCGGCCGCCGGCATCATCCCGCTCGCGATCCTCGCCGGCGCCGGCGCCTTCGGCTGGGTCGGTCTCTACTTCGCGCTCGTCGCCGAGATCGGCGGCGCCCGCTACGCCGGCCTCCTGACCGGAGTCGCGGTGGCCTTCGCGTGGAGCGGCGTCCTCGTCGGGCCACCGATGTTCGGCCTGCTGCTGGGATCGACGGGCTCGTATGCGTGGCCCTGGCTGACGCTGGCGGTCATCGCCACCCTCGTCGCGATCACGCTGCCGCAGCTGAAGCCGCTCGTGCAGCGCGAGCCCGCATGACGGCGCTCGGCGTCATCGTGGCCGTGCTGATGCTCGCCGGCCTCGTCGGCGCCGTCGTCCCGTTCATCCCGGGCACGCCGCTCGTCTTCGCCGGCGCCCTCGTCTACGCCATCGCCACCGAGTTCACGCCGGTCGGCGCCGGTCGGCTGGTGATCCTCGCCGTTCTCGGCGCTGCGGGCTGGGCGATCGAGCACATCGCCGGCGCGATGGGCGCGCGTCGCGCCGGCGGCGGTCGCGCCGCCGTCGTGGGCGCCCTGCTCGGCGCGCTCGCGGGCCTCGCCTTCGCACCGCTCGGCCTGCTGCTGGGCCCGATCGCCGGCGCCATCGCCGGCGATCTGCTGTCCGGCCGCGGTCCGGCCGGCAGCGTACGGACGGGCATCGCCACCGCCGTCGGCGTCGTGGTCGGCGTGGCGGCGCACTTCGCCTTCGCGCTGGCGATGGTGGCGCTGTTCGTGTGGTGGGTGTGGAGGGGGGTAGGGTCTAAGCTGGCACCATGAGCCTCCGTCCCGACGAAGCCCGGGTGCAGGCCATCGGCCGCGAGCTGTTCGATCGCGTGGCCGGCGACCGTCAGGCGTTCTATTCCGCCGACCGCTGGACGGCCGCGCTGTTCGCCTGGTCGCTCGCCAACGAGGACGCCAAGCTCCAGCTCTTCCGCTTCATCGATATCCTCCCCGCGCTGGACGCGGACCGCGACCTCGTGCGTCATCTCCGCGAGTACTTCGACGGGCGCGACGCGCCGTACGCGGCGCTGCTGCGCACGGCGCTGGGCGTCGCGCGAGTGGGATGGCTCGGCGAGAAGGTGGTGGCCGTGATGTTGCGCGAGACGGTGCGCCGCCTCGCCCGCCGGTTCGTGGCGGGCAGCACACCGGCCGAGGCGCGACGGGCCGCGCTGAGCGCGCGACGGGCGGGCCAGGGCTTCACGCTCGATCTCCTCGGCGAGGCGTGCCTGACGGACAGCGAAGCCGACGCGTACGAGCACCGGTACGTCGAGCTGCTCGAGACCCTCGGTCCCGAGGCGCCGCGCTGGAGCGAGGTTCCGCTCATCGACCACGCGGCCTGGGGCCGACTGCCCCGTGTGAACCTCTCCGTGAAGATCTCCGCGCTTCATCCGTGGCTCGACCCGGTGAACCCGGAGGGCTCGGCGGCCGCGGTGAAGCGTCGACTGCGGACGATCCTTCGCGTCGCGCGCGCGCGGCATGCTCACGTTCAGATCGACATGGAGGATCGGCGCCTGCGCGACCTGACGCTGAAGATCTTCATGGAGCTGGCCGAGGAAGCCGAGTTCCGGCGCGAGCGGAACCTCGGCGTGGTCCTGCAGGCCTACCTGAGCGATGCTGAGGCCGACGCCGAGCGTCTCATCGCGTGGGCGCGCCGGCGCGGCACACCGGTGACGGTCAGGCTGGTCAAGGGAGCCTACTGGGACTACGAGACCGCGCATGCCGGGCTCGAGAACTGGCCGGTGCCGGTGTTCGAGACCAAGCCCGAGACGGACGCGAGCTTCGAGCGACTGACGCGCCGCTTGCTCGCCCACGCCGACGTCGTGGATCTCGCCGTGGGCAGCCACAACATCCGCTCGATCGCCCACGCGCTCGCCGCCCGCGAGGCCGCGGGACTGCCGCCGGCGCAGCTCGAGTTCCAGGCGCTCTACGGCATGGCGCACCCGCTCGTTCGCGCGCTCACGGAGCGCGGCGAGCGCGTCCGCATCTACATGCCGTTCGGCGAGCTGCTGCCGGGAATGGCGTATCTCGTCCGGCGGCTGCTCGAGAACACCTCCAACGAGTCGTTTCTGCGGCGCGGCTTCGCCGAGCACGAGTCGGTCGAGGCGCTCCTCGCTCCGCCCGAGGCGGCGGTCGCGGCACCGCGCCGCGTCTCCGATCCTGGGTTCGCCAACGAGCCGCACGCCGATTTCTCGGGTCCCGGCGCCCGCGTGCGGTTTGCCGCCGCGCTGCTCGCGGTCCGCGCGCGGCTCGGCGGCGACGTCCCGCTCGTCATCGGGGGCGAGCGCGTCGAGACGGCCGAGCGCATCGTCTCCGTCAACCCGTCGCGCACCTCGGAGATCGTGGGCCGCGCCTCGGCGGCGGGACCGGCCGAGGTCGATCGAGCGGTGGCCGCCGCCCTGGGCGCCTTTCCCGGCTGGCGTGACGCCGGCGTGGAGGCGCGCGCGCAGGCGCTCGCCCGCGTGGCCGCGCTCCTGCGGGAGCGGCGCGCCGAGCTGGCGGCCTGGATCGTCTTCGAGGCCGGCAAGCCGTGGGCGGAAGCGGACGGCGACGTCACCGAGGCGATCGACTTCGTCGAGTACTATCGCGGCCAGGCGCTCGAGCTGCAACGGCCGCAGACGCTGGGCCGCCGGCGCGGCGAGGTCAATCACTACACGCGCGAGGCCCGCGGGGTGGTGGCCGTCATCGCTCCGTGGAACTTCCCGCTCGCCATCCTCACCGGGATGACGTCGGCCGCGCTCGCCACCGGCAACACCGTGGTGATGAAGCCCGCCGAGCAGACGCCGGTCATCGCCGCCCGGCTGATGGAGGTCTTCGAGGCGGCCGGCGTGCCTCCGGGCGTCGTCAATTACCTGCCGGGGCGCGGCGAGATCGCCGGCGACCGCCTCGTCCGGCATCGCGACGTCGGACTCGTCGTCTTCACCGGCTCGCAGGAAGTCGGCGCGCGGATCTACGCGACGGCGGCCGCGAGCCCGGGCTACCGGCTGCTCAAGCGCGTCGTCGCCGAGATGGGCGGCAAGAACGCCATCATCGTCGACGACGACGCCGATCTCGACGAGGCCGTGCAGGGGATCCTGACCTCCGCCTTCGGCTACGCCGGGCAGAAGTGCTCCGCCTGCTCGCGCGTCATCGGCGTCGGGCGCGTATATCCGCGGCTCGTCGAGCGGCTGGCGGACGCCGCCCGCACGCTGCCGATGGGGCCGGCCGACGCGCCCGGGACCATCGTGGGTCCCGTGATCGACGAGGCCTCGCGCGAGCGCATCCTCGGCTACATCGATCTGGGCAAGCGGCTGGCGCGGCCGGCGCTGCTGCGGGAGGTCGATCCCGAGGTCGCCGCGCTCGGCGGCTACTACGTGGCCCCGTCGATCTTCGCCGACGTGCCGCTGACGTGCGCGCTCGCGCGCGAGGAGATCTTCGGGCCCGTCCTCTCATGCATGGCCGCCGACTCGTTCGAGCAGGCGCTCGAGATCGCGACCGACCTCGACTACGCGCTCACGGGGGGCGTCTTCTCGCGGAGCCCGGTACGGCTGGCGGAGGCGCGGCGCGCGTTCCGCGTGGGTAACCTCTATATCAACCGCGCCACGACGGGCGCGCACGTCGGCCGGCAGCCCTTCGGCGGCCGACAGCTATCGGGGCTTGGCTACCAGGCGGGCGGTCCGGACTACCTGGTGCAGTTCATCGAGACGCGGGTCGTGAGTGAAAACACCTTGCGGCGTGGCTTCGCGTCGAACGAGCTGACCTGAGCGTGCAGTTTTGGGGCAAGTCTTCCCTCACGCGCCGACACGGGCCGCGGCGGATTGCGCGCTCCCGCGCGCGAGCCGCTAGGCCGAGACGGGACGCGCCCGAGGGACCCGCAGCGTCGGCTCGAGTCGCCGCTTCGTGGTCGGTCTCGCCTGGCGATGGAACAGGGCGCACCAGCGGCGATTGTCTTCGCCGCCGGCCTCGCCACTCCCGGCCGGATAGCTCTCCATCGCGACGACCTCATCGTCGAGGCCACCCGAGACCGGAGTGTGCGCCGAGCACCAGCGCACGTCGAGAATCTCCGAGCCCGGGTCGGTGTCCGGCTCGCAGGCGGGACAGTACGGGCGGGCAACCGAGGGCGTATCTCTGATCGGTTCCGTCATCGATCCATGACCTCTTAAAAAAACTCTAGCGCACATGCCCGCGAGGACCTGCCAACTATTCTTTCCATCGGTGAAACGCCTTTCGGGGCAGTGATGTTCCCGGTATCCTGACGCGGTGCGACCACGACGCTGGGGCCTCACCGTCCCCCTGAGCGGCATTCCCCTGTCGGACCACGAGACCGTCTACCGACACGCCGAGTCGCTCGGCTACACCGATTTCTGGTCGGCGGAGTCGGACGTCGACCCATGGATCTGCCTCGCGCTCGGTGCCTGCTGGACGAGCAGGGCCACGCTCGGCACCGCCATCGTCGGCGTATTCAGCCGAGGGCCGGCCATCATCGCCATCGGCGCCGCCGCCATGGGTGAAGCTGCACCAGGGAGATTCGTCCTGGGTGTCGGCTCCGGATCGAACGTCACCGTCGAGCGTTGGAACGGCGGACACTTCGACAAGCCGTTGACACGTGTCACGGAAGTCGTGCAGGCCGTCCGTCAGGCGCTCGACGGTGTCCCTGTCAACGTCGACGGCACAACACTAAAGGTGTCCGGCTTCAAGCTCGGGCGCCCGGCGCCGTACCGCGTGCCCATCTACGTGGCGGCGCTGCAGGAGCGCATGATCCGCCAGGCCGTGCGCGTGGCCGACGGCGTGATCACGAACTGGCTCTCGGCGGACGACGTGAAGCACGTCGCGGCCGTGGTCCGCGATGAGGCGCAGAAGGTGGGCAAGGACGCGGCGTCGTTTCCCATCCTGTGCCGCGTCAGTGTCAACCCCACGCGCGAGCCGCGCGCCCGCGAGCAGTTCCGGCGTGCCGTCACCGCCTACCTGAACGTGCCCGTCTATCGTCGGTTCCACCAGTGGCTCGGCCGCGGCGACGCCCTCGCGGAGATGCACGCGCGCTGGGACGTGGGCGACCGCAAGGGCGCGCTTGCCGCCGTCCCGGAGCGCGCCATCGACGACCTCGCCGTCTTCGGCACGCCCGCCGAGTGCCGCGTGAAGCTCGCGCGCTACGTCGACAACGGCGTGACGGTGCCGATCCTGAACTTCATGAATCTCGAGACCGAGCCCGTCGCGCGCGGCGCCGAAAGCCGCGCGATGCTCGAGGCGCTGGCGCCGAGCCCGTCGGTGCCTTGACGCCCTGCCGGGCGTCGTCTAGCCTCGCCTCCGTGTCCGCGATCGCCGTTCGCCACGTGAGCAAGGCCTGGGGCGCGACGCGCGCGGTCGACGACGTCTCGTTCGAAGTGGCCGAGGGCACGCTGACCGTGCTGCTCGGTCCGTCCGGCTGCGGCAAATCCACCACGCTGCGACTCGTGGCCGGACTCGAGGCGGTGACGGCCGGCCGAATCTTCATCGCGGGCGAGGACGTCACGGCGCGGCCGCCCGTGCACCGGAACATCGCGATGGTCTTCCAGTCGTACGCGCTGTTCCCGCATCTCACCGTCGCCGAGAACATCGTGTTCGGCCTCAGGGTCCGCAGGGTGGCCGCCACCGAGCGCGTGGCGCGGCTGCGCCGGGTCGCCGAGTTGCTCGGCCTCGAGCTCCTGCTGGACCGCAAGCCGTCGCAGCTCTCGGGCGGGCAGCAGCAGCGCGTCGCGCTCGGCCGCGCGATCATCGCCGAGAAGCCCGTCTGCCTGATGGACGAGCCGCTGTCGAACCTCGATGCGCAGCTCCGGGCCGAGATGCGGCGTGAGATCCGCGGCCTCCAGCAGAAGCTCGGGATGACCATGGTCTACGTCACCCACGATCAGACGGAGGCCATGACGATGGCCGACCAGGTCATCCTGCTGCGGCAGGGCCGCATCGAGCAGGATGCGCCGCCGGCCGAGATGTACGCGCGCCCGGCGACGACCTTCGCCGCGCGCTTCGTGGGCACGCCGCCGATGAACCTGCTTCGCCTGGACGGCGCGCCCGGGCGCCTCGTCGGTGTCCGGCCCGAGGACGTGCGCGTCGGCGACACCGGCGTTCCGGCGCGCGTCACTGCCGTCGAGTACCTCGGGCCCGACACGATCGTGACGTGCGCGGTCGGCACGGACACCATGGCCGTGCGGGCGCCCGGACGCCTCGACCTGGCCGAGGGCAAGGCAACGCACCTGACGTGGGCGCCCGCGGCCCAGCACGTGTTCGACGCGGCCAGCGGCGCGCGGCTCGCGCACTGAGCCGACACGAGAGGGAGGACCCATGAGACTCGCGACGACGACGGCAGCGGCGCTGGCGCTCCTGATGGCCGCGCTGACCGGCGGGGCGGCGGCGCAGCAGACGACCGAGATCACGTTCTACTACCCGATCGCGGTCGGCGGCCCGATCACCCGGATCGTCGACGGATACGCCGAGCAGTTCAGCAAGGAGAACCCGTCGATCAAGGTGAAGCCGGTGTACACCGGCACCTACCAGGAGAGCGTGGTGAAGGCGCTCACGGCGCACAAGAGTAACGAGCCGCCGACGACGGCCATATTGCTGTCGACCGACATGTTCACGCTGATCGACGAGGACGCCATCGTGCCGTGGGAGGAGCTGGCCAAGGGCGCCGACGACCAGGCGTGGATGAAGTCGTTCTTCCCGGCGTTCATGAAGAACAGCCAGACGGGCGGCAAGACGTGGGGCATCCCGTTCCAGCGCTCCACGATCGTCCTCTACTGGAACAAGGACGCCTTCAAGGAGGCCGGCCTCGACCCGAACAAGCCGCCGGTGAACTGGACCGAGCAGCTCGATGTCGCCAGGAAGCTCACCAAGCGCGACGGCAGCGGCAACGTCACGCAATGGGGGCTGCAGGTGCCGTCGTCGGGGTTTCCGTACTGGCTCTTCCAGGGGTTCACGACCCAGAACGACGTGCTGCTGATGAACGAGTCCGGCACCCAGACCTACTACGACAAGCCGGCGGTGGTGGAGGCGCTCCAGTACTGGGTCGACCTCAGTCAGAAGCACAAGGTCATGGCCCCGGGCGTCATCGAGTGGGGCACGACGCCGAAGGACTTCTTCGAGCGCAAGACGGCGATGATGTGGACCACGACCGGCAACCTGACCAACGTCCGCAACAACGCCAAGTTCGACTTCGGGGTGGCGATGCTGCCGGCCGGCAAGCGCCGCGGCTCGCCGACGGGCGGCGGCAATTTCTACGTCTTCAAGAAGGCGCCGGTCGCGCAACAGCAGGCGGCCGTGAAATTCGCCAAGTGGATGACGACGCCCGAGCGCGCGGCCCAGTGGGGCATCGACACGGGCTACGTGGCCGTCCGCCCGGACGCCTGGCAGACGCCGGCGATGAAGAAGTACGTCGACGGCTTCCCGGCTGCCGCCGTGGCGCGCGACCAGTTGCCGCACGCGGTCGCCGAGCTCTCGACCCACGAGAACCAGCGGGTCACGAAGGCGCTCAACGACGGCCTGCAAGCCGCCCTCACCGGCGCCAAGACGCCGGCCCAGGCCATGAAGGACGCACAGGCGGAAGCAGACCGAATCCTGCGAGCGTACCGGAGGTAGTCACCGGCCGTGATCGACGACGCCCCGAAGCCCTGCTGGCCGCTGCCGTGAACGGCCGCGGCTGGAGCGTCACCGGCTGGCTGCTTCTCCTGCCGGCAGCCGTGCTCCTTGTGACGTTCACGCATTTTCCGGCGGCGGCGACGGCGTACCACTCGCTGTTCTCGACACCGAAGGCCGGCCGGCCCGCGGTGTGGGTCGGCTGGGACAATTACCAGGCGATGGCCGCCGATCCCGTCTTCTGGCGGTCGCTGAGCAACAATCTGCTCTTCGCTCTCGGCACCATTCCGACCTCGATCGCACTGGCGCTCGCCATGGCCCTGCTCGTCGACGGCAAGTTGCGCGGGCGCGCCTTCGTGCGGCTCTCCTACTTCACGCCGACCGTCCTGCCGATGATCGCGGTGGCCAACATCTGGCTGTTCTTCTACACGCCTGGCTACGGATTGCTGGAGCAGATGACCGGGCTCTTCGGTCTCCCGAGTCACAACTGGCTCGGCAGCCGTGATACGGCGCTCGCATGCCTGGTCGTGGTGACCGTCTGGAAGGAAGCGGGCTTCTTCATGATCTTCTACCTGGCGGCCCTGCAGGCGATCGCCCCCGTGCTGAGCGAGGCCGCCTCCATCGAAGGAGCCGGGCGCTGGTACTTCTTCCGCCGGGTGACCTTTCCGCTGTTGATGCCGACCACGCTGTTCGTGCTCGTCAACGCGGTCATCAATTCGTTCCGCCTCGTCGACCACGTGGTCGTCATGACGCGCGGCGGTCCCGACAACGCCTCCTCGCTCCTCCTCTATTACATCTACGACGTCGGCTTCAAGTTCTGGGACACGAGCTACGCGGCCGCCCTCACCATGGTCCTCCTGGTGATCCTCGCCTCGGTCGCCATGGCGCAGTTCCTGCTCCTCGAGCGCCGGATCCATTACCGGTGAAGCGCGCGCCGGAGACGCTCGCGGCCTGGCTGCTCGGCGTGCTGTGGATCCTGCCCCTCGCCTACGCGGTATGGACGGCCTTCCATCCCAAGGAATACTCGGCGCGCTTCGTGCCGACGGCGCCGCTCACCCTCCAGAACTTCGTGGAGGCATGGCAGGCGGCGCCGTTCGCCCGCTATCTCGTCAACACGGTCGTGCTCGTGACGGTGATCCTCATCGCTCAGCTG
>JBIOXS010000006.1:0-15722 GCA_044869815.1 Candidatus Rokuibacteriota bacterium
CCCCCCCCCCCCCCCCCCCCCCCATGGACTAAACTAGGCGACCTCCCTCATGCGCGACGCCGCCGACGTGAGCGCGTGCTCGATCTTGCTCCCGGCCTGCTGGGTCGAGGCTTGCAGCCGGCTCACGGACTCGGTCAGCGCTTCCGAGGTGCCGTTCATCACCCCGTACGCCTTGCGGGCGCCTTCCAGGCTCTCCTGGAACATGGCCCGGTACCAGCGCAGCGGATCGGTGAAGACCTCGGGCCACACCATCTGCGAGCGCAACATGGCGGCCTGACCCTCGCGCGCGACGTCGATCATGCCCCGTTGCATTTGAAGGAAGAGCCGGCTGCTCTCCTGGACCATGTCCATCGACAGCCCCATGAACTCGTTGAGCACGCGCTGGTTGGCCTCGGTCAGCGCCGCCGACGCCCTGGCCCCCCGGTCGGCCATCTCGTTGACGACTCGTGCCGCTTCCCGCGTCGACTCCTGGATCGACCGGCTCGCCTCGTGTGCCGTGCGCTGTGCTTGTCCCCTTGGTTCTTCCATTGCCAAGAGCCCCCTCCGCGTTTGGCGTTTGTCGGGTTTGACGGTGCCGGTCCCATCGGCCAGCAGCCGCCGCGCAACCAGAGCAAGCGCGGTACCATCGACCGCGCGGAGGACGACCGATGGCCGTGACCGTACACGCGATGGTGCTCACGAAGCCGAAGACGCTCGTCGCCCGGGAATTTCCGCGTCCCGTCATCGGTTCCGACGACGCGTTGCTCCGGATCGAGGCGTGCGGCATCTGCGGCAGCGACTACGAGCAGTACGAGGGCGCGCAGCCGCCGCACGAAGATTACACGCCCTATCCCGTGATCCCCGGCCACGAGCCGCTCGGGATCATCGAGGAGATCGGCGCGCGGGCGCGCGAGCGCTGGGCCGTGGCGGAGGGCGATCGCGTGGCCGTGCGCTCGGGCTATGGCTGCGGCCAGTGCGAGGCATGCCGGCGCTGGGAGCCGCGCGCCTGCCCGAGACGCGGGGGGACCTACGGCTACACGGACGTGGGCAAGCCACCGCACCTCTGGGGCGGGTACGCCGAGCACATGTACCTCTCGCCGTATTCCGTGGTGAAGAAAATGGATCCGCAGCTTCCCGCCGGCGTGGCCGTGATGTTCAACCCGCTCGCGGCGGGACTCTCGTGGGCGGCGGCGGTGCCGCGCACCGGGCCCGGCGACCGCGTCGTCATCCTGGGCGCGGGCCAGCGCGGGCTCTGCTGCGTGATCGCCGCGCGCGCCGCCGGCGCCCGGCAGGTCGTCGTCACCGGCCTCGGCCGCGACGCGGACAAGCTCGCCCTCGCCCGTGAGCTCGGCGCCGACGTCACCGTCACCGTCGAGGCCGACGACGTGGTCGCGCGCGTGCGCGAGGCGACCGGCGGTGGCGCCGAGGTCGTCGTCGACACCACGCCGTACGCGCCGCAGTCGCTGAATCACGCGGTCGGCATCGCCGTCCGCAAGGGCCGCATCGTGGTCGCCGGCCTCAAGGGCCTGCGCGCCGCGCGCGAGTTCCCCGTCGACGACGTCATCTACAAGGAGCTGACGATTCGCGGCGTGCTCAGCATGCCCGTCGAGGAGACGTTCCGCGCGATCGAGCTGATCGAGTCGGGCCGTTATCCGTTCGGCAAGCTGCACACCTGTTCGCTGCCGCTGGAGCAGGCGGAGGAGGCGATCCACGCGCTCGCCGGCAAAGTACCGGGTGTGAATCCGGTGCACCTGGCGATCGTGCCGGGCGCGCCGCGAGTCGCGTTGGCGCTGGTCCCGTAGCGATCGTTCACTCTCCGTAGCCGACGAGCTCGACGTATCCCTCGCCGGCGATCGGGCCGGCGGCCGTCGAGCCCTCGATCATCACCGCGCCTTCCCAGTAGCGCGTGCCGACGTTCAGCTCCTGGTCGGGCAGCCGCGGCTCGATCGCCAGGCGCAGCTCGGCCGACGGCACGCTCAATCGCCAGCGCGACGGATAGCGCACACCGCTCTTCGGGCTCGTCCAGTGCCCGAGCGTCTCGACCTGCACGTCGCCGGACTCCAGGCGGCGCACGGTGCCATCGGCCGCAACGAGCGTGCCGGCGCTGAACGGATCGATGCCGCCGTCGCGCCGCCGGAGCAGATAGACCATGAGCTCGCGACCGTCGTTGAGCTGGACGGCGAACCAGTCCCAGCCCCGCAGATCGGCGCCGAGCCCGCTCGTGCTCCACTCACGATCCATCCACGCCTGGCCGGACACCGCGAGCGGCTCGTCGCCGAGGCGCACGGTGCCGGTGGCGGGCATCCGGGTGAACGAGTAGTAGAGCGACGCGTTGCCGGGCTCCGCGCCCTTGCGGCTCAAGCCGCGGTCGCCCTGCAGCACCACCGGCTTCGTCGCCGACAGCTCGAGATCAATGGCCACGTCGCCATCGCGCGCGCGGAGCCGCGGGGAGGCGCCGGCCCCTTCGGCCGACCAGCTCTCCACCCAGACGCGGAACGGCGCGGCCTCGGCGCCGGCCAGGCCGAGCGCGCCGCGGCTGACGCGGCTGGCGGCGTGAAATCGGCGCCGCTCCGTGTCGGTGAGCGCGAAGTGCGCGAAGTAGAGCTGCCGGGTGCCCCACGCAGACGCGCGCGGCTCGAGCGGCGGCGCCAGCGCGACGCGAAAGAACGTGAGCTGGAATCCGAAGTGACGCCCGGCGGCCGTGTTGAGGTTGCCGGTGTAGTACCACCACTCCGTGCGGAACTCGGGATGAGGTCCGTGATCAGCCGGAAACGACAGGGGGCGCGGAGCGTTCGCACGCGCGAATCCCGCGCGCTCCGCGGCCAGCGCCTCGCGCACGCTGACCGTCGCCTGGATCGGCGCGCGCGGCCCGGGCCACAGGGCGACGACGCCGACCGCCGCCACGACGAGCACGACAACGGTGAGCGCGACCTTACTCATCGCGCAGCGATTCCGCGGGCGGGGCCGTCGCCATGCGCCACGCGGGGTAGAGGCCGGCCAGCAGCGCCGCGAGCAGGGACAGCGCCACGCCCTGGAGCAGGATCTCCGGCGACGGGTCGATCGACATCGTCCAGCCGAACGACCGCCGGTTGATGACGAACACGAGGATACCGGCCAGGATCAGTCCACACGGCACTGCCAGCACGCCGGCCAGGAGCCCGATGATGCCCGTCTGCGCGGTGACGAGCCCCCATACCTGGCGCGGCGTCAGTCCGAGCGCCCGCAGCACGCCGACCTCTCGCGTGCGCTCGAGCTGGAGCGCCATCAGCGCGGCCAGCATCCCGACGAAGGCGACTACCACGCTCAGCGTCCGGAGCACGCCGGTGATGGCGAAGGTGCGGTCGAAGATCTCGAGCGACGTCTCGCGCAGAGTCCGGTTGGAGCGGATCACGAGCGAGGGGCCGCCGGCGGTGCGCGCGCGGACCGCGGCCACCAGCGCGTTCACGTCGACGCCCGGCGCCGCCTCCAGCGCCACGCTCGAGACTCGCCGGTCGTCCCAGGCGGCGTCGTAGGTCCGCCGGCTCATCACCACGACGCCGGCGCTCGACCCGTAGTCGTAGAACACGCCGGCCACGCGGAACTCCCGGTCACCGCGGTCCGTGCGCAGGCGCACGGTACCCCCGGCGCGCGCGGCGTGGCGGTTGGCGTAAGGCTCGGACACGAGCACGGCGTCGCCGTTCCACACCCCCTCGTCCGCTCCCGAGCGGAAGCGCCAGCGTGGCGGCCGCGTCGGATCGACGTCGAGCGCCACCACCTGCACCGGCCCCCGCCCGCTCTGCACCAGCACGCCGCGCGAGGTGCCGGCGCGCGCGACGCCCGGCGTGGCGGCCAGCTGGGCGACCAGGCCGGGATCGAGCGTGGCGTCCGGGCGGCTGCCGACCATGCTCGGCGCCGACACGTACACGTCGGCGCGCAGCGTGCCCTCGAGCCAGCGCGTGACGGCCTCGCGGAAGCTCGCGATCATGACGCCCACGCCGATGGCGGCGGCGACGGCGATCATGAGCGCGGCCATCGCCACCGACGTGCGCGAGAGCGCGGCCACGATGCTGCGGGTGGCGAGGCGGCCGAGCAGGCCGAACGCTCGTGCCGCCACGCGATGAACCGGACGCAGCAGCAGGAGGGCCGCGGCCGGCGTGACGAGCGCGCAGCCCACCATCACGAGGAACAACCCGGCGAAGCCGATCACGATGCCGCCGGGCGCGGCGAGCACGGCGGCGCCGGCGACGATCACGGCCAGCCCGAGCCACCCCGCGCGGCGGGCGCCATGCCGCGCGCGGGTTTCCAGCGCTGCCCGCGTCATCACCACGCGCGGCGGCGCGGTGGTGGCCTCGAGCGCGGGCGGCAGCGCGGCCAGCGCGGTGGCGCCGAGACCGAGCAGCACGCTCTTGCCGAGCGTCACCGGATCGAGGGCCACCTCGTGCACCGAGAGGACGAAGTACAGATCGTTGATCGTGCGCGTCACCAGGCGCAGCAGCCCCTGGGCCATGCCGAAGCCGAGGGCGAGGCCCGCCAGGGTGCCGACCAGGCCGATGACGAGCGCCTCGCTCATGACGACCGCGAAGATTTCGGCGCGGGTGACGCCGAGCGCGCGCAGCGAGCCGATCAGGGGCCGTCGCTGCACGATCGAGAAGGTCATCGTCTGGTAGATCAGGAACATCCCGACCACCAGCGCCAGCAGCGACAGCGCGGCGAGATTCCACTGGAACGCGAGGATCATGCGCGCCGTGGCCCCGGCCTGCGTGCCGGCGGCGACCAGGTCGGCGCCGGCCGGCAGCGCCTCGGCGATGCGCGGCAGCAGGGCGGTGTCGGCGATGATCAGATCGATCCGCGTGAGGCGGCCGACGGCGCCGAGCGTTTCCTGGGCGGTCGCGATGTCCGTGACGAGCATGCCCTCGAGGGCGCGGGCGCTCGGGCGATCGGCGGGCTGGAGCAGCCCGACGACCGTCAGCGTCCGGCGATGGCCGCTCGCCTCGACGGCCAGCTCGCCGCCGATGCCGACGCCGAGCTCGGCCGCGGTGGACGCGGCGAGCAGCGCGGTGCCGCCGCGGCCGACGAGATCCTCGACGCGCGAGAGCGCGTCGCGGCCGCGCGCGCCGCGGGTCTCGTCGCCGCCGAGGTAGGGCCGGAAATCGCCGTCGACGAACGGATCGATGCCGAGCAGGTGCAGCGTGCGACCGCGCCCGCCCGCCAGCGCCACGTCGCCCTCGACGACCGGTGCCGCGCGCCGCACGCCGAGGCCGAGCTTGACGCGGCGGTAGAGATCGTCCGGCAGGCCCGACGGTCCGCCCACGATCTGGTGCGTCGCCTTGCCGCTGACCGCCTCGGTGGCGAGGCCAAACGCGCGCAGGGCGCTGCCATTCGCCAGGTCGATGGAGACGGCCACCGCTACGCCGAGCGCGATGCCGAGGATCGTGAGCCCGAGCTGCCACGGATGCGTCCACAGCTGCCGCAGCGCCAGACGCCCGAGCCGGCTGGTCAGCCTCATGCCCGCTCATTCTACGCGGGCGAGCTCGCCGGCGCAGGTGGCTCGCCCATGGCCTCGCGATGGCCGATTCGCTGGTCTACGCGACAGCCCGCCGTCACCGGGCCAGGCTCGTCACCGGTGACGCCGATTTCGAAGGTCTGCCCGACACGCTCGTCGTTCGCTGACGGTCGGCCGCCGCAACCTCTCGCAACAAAACTTTACATTCCGGACATACCCGCTTGACGAGACCACGCGATCGTCGGGGTACGCGAGGCGGTCACGCCGCCCGCGAATCGAACCGAGGAGGGTTCAGCGATGACTCGACGTACGATGTTCGGAGTACTGGTGGGCGCGGCACTGACGCTCGTGATCGGCGGTGTCGCGCTGCTCGGCGGCCGCGCGTTCGCGCAGGGGCCGCACGGACCGCACGGCGGCATGATGAAGCGCATGGTCTCGGCGGCGCTCGACGAGGCGCTGGCGCAGGCCAACGTCAGCGCCGAGCAGCGCACGGCCATCTACGCCTCGCGCGATCGCGCCTTCGCGGCGGTCGCGGCCCAGCGTCCGGACCGCCGCGCGCATCGCGACCAGGTGCTGGCGCTGTTCGAGAGCGACCGCCTCGACGCCGCGCAACTGCAGGCGGTGCACGCGCAGATGGACCAGCATCGTCAGACCATGCACGGCGCCATCGCGCAGGCGATCGTGGAGATCCACGACACGCTGACGCCGGACCAGCGGAAGATCGTGGCCGCCTATGCGCGGAGCTTCGGCCCCGGCGGCATGCGCTGACCGCGCTACTCTAGGCCGATGCCGAAGGCGACGGCCGCGCTGCTCATCGACGATGACGCCCGACTCGGCGCGCTGGTGAAGGAGCATCTCGGCCAGCACGACATCGACGTCACCGTCGCCGGCGATGGGGAGCGTGGCCTCGCGGTCCTCCGCAAGGGGCGCTTCGACGTCCTGCTCCTCGATCTCATGCTGCCCGGGCTCGACGGCCTGGAGATCTGCCGGCGTGTCCGGGCCACGCCGGAGCTGGCCGGCCTGCCGGTGATCATGCTGACCGCCCGCGGCGACGACGTCGACAAGATCATCGGGCTCGAGCTGGGCGCCGACGATTACCTCGCCAAACCGTTCAACGCGCGCGAGCTGCTGGCGCGCATCCGGGCCGTGCTCCGGCGCGGCCGGACGGTGGCCTCCGAGCGGCTGCGCGTCGGTCGCATCGAGATCGACTTCGCGGCGCGCGAGGTGACCGTGGCCGGCACGCGGAAGCTCCTCACCTCCTACGAGTTCGACCTGCTGGCCGCGCTGGCGCGGGCGGGCGGGCGCGTGCTCTCGCGCGAGCAGCTGCTCGACGCGCTGAAGGGCGGCGGCTACGAATCGTTCGACCGCTCCATCGACGTGCACGTCTCGAAGCTGCGCGCCAAGCTCGAGGACGATCCGAAGGCGCCACGTCACATCAAGACCGTGCGCGGGGTCGGCTACGTGCTGCTGCGCGACGGCGGGTGACGTGGCCCGTCTGCACTCGCGGATCTACCTGCACTTCCTCGGCGTGCTGCTCGTGGTGGCCATCACCACGGCCGTCGTCTTCGGCCTCGGCGTGCGTGACGCGTTCCGTCGCCACGTCGCGCTCGGGATGGCCCACCACGTGGCCGCGCTGCTCGGCGAGCGCGTGGACGACCGTGAGGCGCTGGCCGCGCGCGTCCGCCAGCTGCACGACGATTTGAAAGTCAATCTGCGCGTCCGCGGTCTCGACGGACACGTGCTGGCCGCCGCCGGTGAACGGCTGCCGCCGCTGCCGCCTGCGAGCGAGGCCGAGGTGCGTGCCGGCGGCGAAGTCCTGTGGACACGCCCGATGGGCTTCGCAGCCGCCATCAGGCATCCGGCCACCGGAGCCGTCGTGGGCTTCGTCGAGGCGGCGCCGCCGCGGCCACTCGGCATGCCGTCGATCTGGCGTCCCGTGCTGTGGGCGGCTCTCGCGCTCGTGGCGGTGGCGGTGGCCACGCGCCCGCTCGCGCAGCGCATCTCGCGCCCGGTCGAGCGTCTGACCGCCGCCGTGCGGCGGCTGGGCAGCGGCGACCTGGGTGCGCGCGTGTCCACCGAGCCGCGCCACGCCCGTCGCGCGGACGAGATCGTGGAGCTGACGCGCGCGTTCAACGAGATGGCCGAGCGCGTCGAGCGGCTCGTGCGCTCGGAGAAGGAGCTGCTCGCGAACATCTCGCACGAGCTGCGCTCGCCGCTCGCGCGCATCAGGCTGGCCTTCGAGCTCGTGCCGCGCGACGCCGCCGGCGCGCACCATCTGAGCGACGTCGAGCGCGATCTGGCCGAGCTGGACCGGCTCATCGAGGACGTCCTGACCGCGGCGCGCCTGGACACCACCGGATTGCCGGCGCATCTCGCCGTCATCGACGCGAACACGCTGCTGGACGACGTGGCCGAACGCGCGCGTCATGACCCGTTGACGGGCGGACTGGCGCTGCGCGTCGAGAAAGGCGCCGATGTTCACCTGACCGCCGACGGCGCGCTGCTCCGGCGCGCGCTCTGGAACCTCGTCGAGAACGCCGCCAGGTACGGCGCGCCGCCGATCATCCTCTCGGCGGCCCGTGTCGGAGACCGCGTCACCCTCACGGTGGCCGACGAGGGGCCCGGCATTGCGCCGGGCGAGCGCGAACAGGTCTTTGCCCCGTTCTACCGCGGTGAGGCGCGTACGGCGGGACCGCAGGGCGTCGGCCTCGGCCTGACCCTGGCTCGACGCATCGCGGAGGTTCACGGCGGGACGGCGAGCATCGAGGCGCCGGAGGGGACGACGCGGTCGCCTCGCGGCTGCCGCGCGGTCCTCTCGATTCCGGTGAGCTGAGCGTCGCTCCGCCGTTGACATTTGCCGGCCGTCGGGTAGCGTAGGCGCCCATGATCGCCTCCGCGCGGCTCTACGAGTGGGCGCCGACGCTGGTCACCGCGTGGCGGCGACTGCTCGAAGACGTGGCCACTCGCGCCAAGGTCGCGCTCGAGTTCGCGCCCAGCGGCGTGTCGCTCGACGAGCTGTGGTCGCGCGCCGACCTCGGCTGTGTGTTCATGTGCGGCTATCCGTATGCGCTGCGGACGGAGCGCCCGCCGCTGCTCGCCGCCCCGGTGCCATCGCCGCCACGCTTCGGCGACCGGGCGGTGTACGTGAGCGACTTCATCGTGCGCGCCGACGCATCCTACCGCCGGCTGGAGGACACCTTCGGCGGGCGCATCGCGTATTCCACCGAGCACTCGCAGTCGGGCTACAACGCCGCCCGCCATCATCTCCTCGCGTATCGCTCGCCGGCGCGAGCGAAGCTGTTCGCCGAGGTGAAGGGACCGTACGTCCGGCAGCGTGCGGTCATCCAGGCGGTGCTCGACGGCGAGGCCGATGTGGCGGCCATCGACGGCTACGCCCACGACCTCCTGCGCCGCCACGATCCCGCGCTCGCCGGCCGGCTCCGCGTCGTCGGCACGACGGCGCCGGCGCCGAGCCCGCCGCTGGTCGCCTCCCCCGCGATGAGCGCGGACGACCGCGAGCGGCTCACGCGCGCCCTGCTCGACGCGCACCGGACGCCGTCGCTCGAGCCGGTGCTGGAGGAGTTGCTGCTCCGTCGCTTCGAGCGCGTTCGCGACGCGGACTTCGCGGTGCTGCTCGACCAGCAGCGCGCGGCCGAGGCCGCCGGCTATCCGAAGCTCGCCTGACATGCGTACGCGGATCACCGGCGGCTGGGTCGTCGGCTTCGAGCGCGGCACGCACGCCCTCTGGCGCGACGGCGTCGTCGTGATCGAGGGCGATCGGGTGCTCCACGTCGGTCCGCCGTTCGACGGCCGCGTGGACCGCGAAATCGACGCCCGCGGCAAGCTGGTGGCGCCGGGGTTCGTGGACTGCCACGTGCACAGCGGACATCGCGCCTCGCATCGCCTGATCACCGACGTCGGGCGCCCCGACTACTATGGCCAGCCGTTTCTCGACATCAGCGTGCCGCGCGAGGGCACGCGCGTGGGCGGCGATCCGCGTTACCTGCGCCCGGACGCGCCCGACGCCGATGCCGGCACGCGCCTGCACGCGGAGTTTACCGTGGCCGAGCTGCTGCGGGGCGGCACCACGTCGTTCATGGAGTTCGGCAGCCAGCTCCGGGTGCAGGAAGCGCTGCTCGGCGAGGTCGAGCGCCGCGGCCTCCGCGCGTGGCTCGGACCGGGCTTCGACTCCGGCCGCTGGGTCGGCGATGCCCGCGGGCGGCTCACGCGCGTGGTCGACGAGGCGGCGGGCTTGAAGGAGTTCGAGGCCGCGTGCGCGTTCATCCGGCGCGTGGACGGCGCGTGCGACGGCCGCGTGAGCGGACTGCTGGTGCCGCGCGAGGTCGAGACGTGCACGGTCGATCTCTTGCGCGCCACCCGCAAGGCGGCGGGCGAGCTCCGGGTGCCGATCACCATTCACGCCGCCTACAGCGTCATCGAGTTCCAGGACATCGTGCACGAGCACCGCATGTCGCCGATCGAGCTCCTGGAGTCGGTCGGGCTGCTCGGCCCGGACGTGATCATCGGCCACGGCAACATGCCGGCCGAGAGCTATCGCTTCTACGCGGGCGGCCGCGACGTCGAGCTCATGGGCCGCCACCGCGCCTCGATCTCGCACTGCCCCGTGAACATCGCCCGGCGGGGCCGCACGCTGGACTCGTGGCGGCGCTATCGCGACGCCGGCGTGAACATCGCGCTCGGCAGCGATACCTACCCGCGCGACATGATCATGCAGATGCGCACGGCCTCGTACTTCGGCAAGGTCACCAGCGGCGATCTCGGCGCGGCGACCGCGGCCGAGGTCTTCGCCGCTGCCACCCTCGGTGGCGCGCGCGCCGTCGGACGCGACGACATCGGCCGCCTGGCGCCCGGGGCGAAGGCCGACCTCATCATCGTGGACATCGCGGGCCGTGACACGCTGCGCTGGGGGCCGGTGCGCGATCCCGTCAAGAGTCTCGTGGAGTGTGGCATCGCCGACGACGTCGAGACCGTGATGGTGGACGGCGTCGTGCGCATGGACAATCGCCACATCCCGGGCGTCGACCTGGCCGCCCTCCGTGCCCGCGCCCAGGCCGGCGGCGAGGAGGTCTGGGCACGACTGGCCGAGTGGGATCCGCTGCGGCGGACGGCGGAGCAGATGAGCCCGTGGTCGTTCCCGCTCAAGTGAGAGGAGACAGTCGAATGATGAGGCTCACCACGCTGCTCGCGCTGGCGGTGCTGATGGCGGTGGCGCCGGCCGCTGCCGAGTACCCTGACCGGCCGATCGAGATGATCATCACCTTCCCGCCGGGCGGTCCGACGGACCTCGCCGCGCGCGTGGTGCAGCCGACCTTCGCGAAGGCGCTCAACGTCCCGGTGGTGCTCGTCAACAAGGGCGGCAGCGGCGGCGCAGTGGCGATGGACGCCGTCGCCAAGGCGAAGCCCGACGGCTACACGATCGCGGCCACCGTGCGCTCGACGATCTCCATCACGCCGGCCGTGCAGGGCAACGTGCCGTACCGGCTGAAGGACTTCGAGGTGATCGGGACGTACGCGGCCTCGCCGCAGGCGCTCGTCGTGAAGAAAGGCGCACCGTGGCGGACGCTGGAGGAGCTGGTGAACGATGTGAAGGCGAATCCCGGCAGGCACTCGTACGGCTCCGCCGGGCAAGGCACCAACAGCCATCTCGCCATGGAGCTGCTGAAGCTCGCGCGCGGCCTCGACATGGCGCACGTGCCGTTCCAGGGCTCGGGACCGCTCAAGAACGCGGTCCTCGGCGGCCACGTGCCGGTGGCCGCCATCTCGCTCTCCACGATGATCCCGCTCATCAAGTCGGGCGACGTCGTCGCCCTCGTCATCAGCGGCGAGAGGCGAAACCCGGCCGTTCCCGACGTGCCGACGATGGCCGAGAAGGGGGTGCCCGAGGCGTCGCTGAGCACGACCATGGAGCTGTATGCCCCCGCGAAGACGCCGAAGCCGGTGGTGGACCGACTGGCGCAGGCGCTCGCGGCCGCGATGAAGAATCCCGAGACGCTGGCGGCGCTCGAGAAGGCGGGGCTCGAGCCCGACTATCACTCGCCGGAGGCGTCGCGTCAGCAGATCGAACGCGAGACGGAAGTGGTGCTGGCCGCCGCCAAGAAGCTCGGTCTCGCCAGGTAGATGGCCCCGCGAGAGGCGGCGAGCGCGGCCGCGCTGGCGCTCGTCGCCCTCGTTGGACTCGTCGGCGCCGTCCGGCTCGACGTGGGCGGCCTCACGCGGCCTGGCCCCGGGTTCTTTCCGCTCCTGCTCTCCATCGCGCTCCTGATCGTCAGCGGCGTGCTCTTCGCCGGCGCCGCCCGCGGCCACCCGACAGCGCGGGAAATCGACGGGGAACGCGCGCGCTGGCGTCTGGCCGCGACCCTGGGCGCGCTGATCCTCTACGTCGCGCTCTTCGAGCGCGTCGGCTTCGTGACGGCCACCACCGGCCTCCTCGCCTTCCTCTTCGGCGCGCTCGCGCGCTATCGCTGGCCGGTCGCCGTCGGCACTGCGCTGGCGATCGCCTTCGCGGCGCGCGTCGTCTTCGACCGCTGGCTCTCGGTGCGGCTGCCGCCGGACTTCTGGGGACGGTAGCGCGTGGAGCTGCTCCCGGCGCTCGGATACGGCTTCGCGGTGGCGCTCGCGCCCCCGAATCTCTTCGCCTGCTTCGTCGGGGTCTTCGTCGGCACGCTGATCGGCGTGCTGCCGGGCATCGGTCCGGTGGCGACGATGTCGTTGCTGCTGCCCGTGACGTATGTGCTGTCGCCGACGGCGTCGATCATCATGCTGGCGGGCATTTATTACGGCGCGATGTACGGCGGGTCGACGACGTCCATCCTGGCCAACATCCCGGGCGAGTCGACCTCGGTGGTCACCTGCATCGACGGCTACCAGATGGCGCGGCAGGGGCGCGCGGGGCCGGCCCTCGGCATCGCCGCCTTCGGCTCCTTCATCGCCGGCACCCTGAGCGTCGTGGGCATCACGCTCCTGGCGCCTCCGCTGGCGGTGGCGGCGCTGCAGTTCGGCCCACCCGAGATCTTCGCCGTGCTGCTGCTCGGCTTCACGCTGATCACCCAGCTCAGCAGCGGCTCGAAGGCGCGCACGGCGGCCATGGCGCTCCTGGGGATGCTGCTCGGCACCGTCGGCATCGATCCCATCTCCGGTGTCGCACGCTTCACCTTCGGGACGATCGCGCTCAACGACGGCGTCGGGCTGGTGCCGATCATCATGGGTCTCTTCGGCGTCAGTGAGGTGCTGCTCAACGTGGACCGGCGGGTGCAGCAGGAGATCATCCGGACCCGCATCGCGGGCCTGCTGCCCACGCGCGCCGACTGGCGCGCCTCGGCGGCGCCGATCGCGCGCGGCAGCGCGCTCGGCTTCGTCCTCGGGATCCTGCCGGGCATGGGGGCGATCATCCCGACCTTCATCTCGTACGCGCTCGAGCGGCGGCTGGCGCGCGAGCCCGCGCGGTTCGGGCGCGGCGCGATCGAGGGGGTGGCCGGGCCCGAGGCCGCCAACAACGCCGCCAGCGGTGGTGCGCTCATTCCGCTCCTCACTCTCGGCGTGGCGCCGAACGTGCCGATGGCGCTGCTCCTCGGCGCGTTCCTGATCCACGGCGTGCAGCCGGGGCCGCTCATGATCACGGAACGGCCCGAGCTGTTCTGGGGCGTGGTGGCGAGCATGTACGTAGGCAACGCGATTCTCCTGGTCTTGAACCTGCCGCTGATCGGGCTCTGGGTGCAGCTGCTGCGTGTGCCGTACGGGCTCCTCTTCCCGCTCATCCTGATGTTCTGTGTCATCGGTGTGTGGAGCGAGGCGGGCAACCCGGCGGATCTCGTGGTGCTGGTCGTCTTCGGCGTGGTGGGCTATCTGATGAAGAAGCTCGACTTCGAGCCGGCGCCGCTCGTGCTGGCCTTCGTGCTCGGCCGCATGGCGGAGGAGGCGCTGCGCCAGTCGCTGCTGATCTCGCGCGGAAGCCTCGCCATCCTCGTCGGCCGGCCGCTGGCGACGATCATCCTCGGCCTGGCCTTCGCCGCGGCCCTGCTGCCCGTCGCCGTGCCACGGATCCGGCAGCGCCTACGCGAGCTGCCCGCCGACTGACGTCACCGCATGCGCTCGACCAGGGTTCCCCGCTGCATGGTGAAGATACGATCGGCCACGCCGATGACCTCGCGGCTGTGCGTCACCATCAGCACGGTCCGTCCGGCCTCCCGCGCGAGACCGTCGAGGAGGTCGAGCACGCCGCCGGCGGTTTCCGCGTCGAGGTTACCGGTGGGCTCGTCGGCCAGGATGAGCGCGGGGTCGTGAATCAACGCGCGCGCGATGGCGACGCGCTGCTGCTCGCCGCCGGAGAGCCGCTCCGGGTAGCTGTCGCCGCGGCCGCCGAGCCCCACGCGCTCCAGCAAATCGCGGGCCCGCGCCACGCCCTTGGCGTCCGCGCGGCCATTCAGGTCGAGCGGCAGCAGCAGGTTCTCCTCGACGGTGAGGAGCGGGATCAGGTTGAAGAACTGGAAGACGAACCCGATGTGGCGCCGTCGGAACCGCGTGCGCGCATGCTCGTTCAGCCCGGTGAGATCAGTCCCGTCGACCACCACCGTGCCCGCCGTCGGTCGATCGATGCCGGCGATGACGTTGAGCAGTGTCGATTTCCCCGAGCCGCTGCGGCCCACGAGCACCGCGATCTCGCCGCTGGCGAGCGTCACCGAGACGTCGCGCAGCACGACCCGCTCCGCCTCGCCTTCGCGATACGACTTGCTGACCTTCCGTAGCTCGACGGCGGGATGCCACATGCCCGTCCATTCTACGTGTCCCCGGGCTCGAGGCCGGGACGATCCGAGGTTACGCTATACTTCGCAACCTCGAACTTCGCGCGAGGGAGGTCGGTGGTGCGACGTCTGGTGGTCGTGCTCGCCGGTGTGCTCCTCCTCACGGGCTGCGCTGCCGTGTCGAAGGAGCAGGCCGAGACCGAGCGACTGATGTGGGACGCAGCCTCGGAATGCCGCGCCCGCTATGTGACGATCCAGCGGATCGACCACATCGACGTGTACGGCCGGCTTCGCTTCACGTACCGCGGCGGGGGATACGAGAACGCGGCGTTTCTTCACTGCTATCAGGATGCGACCAATGCGAAGCTCCGAACGGCCGCCCACATTCCCCCCGAGCGTGTCGTCCTGGACGATGGACCCAGGCGCGAAGTCGTCGTGTCCGGTGAGACCGCGAGGGGCATGCTCGTCGTGCCCGCGCGAATCAACGGCGCGACGGATTCGTGGTTGCTCGTCGACACCGGCGCATCCCTGACCGTGCTGTCGACGAAGCTCGCCTCCCAGCTCGAGCTGCCGATCAACGTCAACACGCGTCGCAGCATCGTCCGGCTCGCCGGCGGCCATGAGATGGCGGTGCCGCGCGTCCGGCTGGCCAGCGTAAAGCTCGGAGCTGTGGCTGTCGAGAACCTGTACGTCGGCGTCTTCGACGTGTTCCCATCCGCGCCGCAGATCAACGGTGTCCTCGGCATGGATTTCCTGCGGCATTTCAACGTGTCGATCGAGCACGGGCGGCGCCGGCTGGTGCTCACCCCGCTGACCGAGTAGCGCGCATCAGAGATTCGCCAGCGACCGCAGCCGCGGATCGAGCTCGTCGCGCAGGGCGTCGCCGACCAGGTTCACGGCCACCACCGTCAGCATGATGCAGAAGCCGGGGACCGACGAGATCCACCACGCGCGCAGCAGATAGTTGCGACCGTTGCTCAGGTCGATGCCCCACTCGGGGATGGGCGGGCGCGGGCCGAGGCCGAGGAAGCTCAGCGAGGCGCCGATGATGATCGACCACGCGATGGCCACCGTGGAGAGCACGATGATCGGCGCCACGACGTTGGGCAGCACGTGGCGCAGCGCCACGCGCGCCGGCCAGCAGCCGACCGCCCGCGCCGCTTCGACGTAGGCGTTCTCGCGCACGGACAGCACGTCACCGCGCACGAGCCGCACGAAGGTCGGGACCAGCGACACGCCGACCGCGAGCATCACGTTCACCGTCCCCTGCCCGAGCACGGCGACGACGACCAGCGCGAGCAGGATGCCGGGAAAGGCCATCATGATGTCGACCAGCCGCATGACGAGCAGATCGGTCCAGCCGCCGATCACGCCGCACGCGAGGCCGACGACGACGCCGGCGGTCAGCGCGATCACGACGGCGCCGAGCCCGGTGAGGAGCGACAGGCGCGCGCCGACGATGGCGCGGCTCAGGATGTCGCGGCCGTACTGGTCGGTGCCGA
>JBIOXS010000007.1:0-16665 GCA_044869815.1 Candidatus Rokuibacteriota bacterium
CTCCTCCACGACGCGGAGGTCGCACCAGAGCGCCAGCTCGAGCCCGCCGGCCACGGCGTAGCCCGACACGGCGGCGATCGTCGGCTTGGACACGAGCATGCGCGTCGGCCCCATCGGACCGTCGCCGTCGGGCTCGAGCCGGTTGCCGGCAGCGGTGGCGATCGCTTTCAGATCCGCGCCGGCACAGAAGGTCCCGCCCGCGCCCCACAGGACCGCGACGCGCGCGGCCGGGTCCGCCTCGAACGCGCGAAACGCGTCCGCGAGCTCGTGCGCCGTGGCGCCGTCCACCGCGTTGCGGCGCTCGGGGCGGTCGAGCACGACCGTGGTCACCGCGCCCGCCCGTTCCACGCGGACGGCCATGTCAGCGGTCGCGCAGTCGGCGCGCGGCCTCGGCGCGCATCTGCTGCATGGCGCGCGTCTCCTGATCCGAATAGCGCTCCTCGCGCCACGGGTCGGCGTGCATGTGGTAGCCGTTCTGCTCCCAGAAGCCGGGCGGATTGACGGCGAGGAACTCGAAGGCGCGCAGCCATTTGCTCGATTTCCAGAAGTAGAGCCTCGGGAGGACGAGCCGCAGCGGACCGCCGTGATCGGGCTCGAGGTCGCGCCCGTTGTGCTTGAGCGCAAGGATGACGTCGTCGTCCCGGAGGTCGTCGAGCGACGTGTTCGTCGTATAGTCGGGGTCCGCGTGCTGGAGGACCCACTTCGCCTCCGGCCGAGGGCGCGCGAGGTCGATGATCGTGCGCGCGGCCACGCCCTCCCAATCGTTGTCGAGCTTCGACCAGCGGGTCACGCAGTGGACGTCGGATCGGACCCTCGCCCGCGGCAGCTTCAGGAACTCCTCCCACGTCCACTGGAGCTCCCGCTCCACGGCGCCGAAGCAGCGAAAGCTCCAGCGCTTCGGGTCGAACCGCGGCGTCCGGCCGTAGGTCAGGACGGGCCACTTCTCGGTGAGCGTCTGGCCGGGCGGCAGGCGGTGCGCGACGCTCGCATCGGGCTGCTTCATCGATGTCCTCCCGGCGATGATAAACCTGCCGGGGGGCCGGAATCGACCGCCATATAATGGATGCGAGGAAAGGAGCCCGGATGAAAGGACACGCTGCATGAACGGAGAACGGAAGCTGGCGATGTTCATCGACTTCGAGAACATCGCCCGTGGCGTCAAGGAAGCGCAGTACAAGCAGTTCGAGCTGAAGCTGGTCCTCGAGCGGCTGCTGGAGAAAGGCAAGATCATCGTCCGCCGCGCCTACGCGGACTGGAACCGCTTCACGGAGTACAAGCGCCCCTTCCATGAGTGGGCCATCGAGCTCATCGACGTGCCCCAGAGCCGCTACAGCGGCAAGAACTCCGCCGACATCCGCATGGTCGTCGACGCGCTCGATCTCGCCTATGGCAAGACGCACATCGATTCCTTCGCGCTGGTGTCGGGCGACTCCGACTTCTCGCCCCTCGTCTCCAAGCTGCGCGAGAACGACCGTTACGTGATCGGCCTCGGCGTCAAGTCGTCGTCGTCGGACCTGCTCGTCGGCAACTGCGACGAGTTCATCTTTTACGAAGACCTGATCCGCGACACGAAGAAGACACGGCTCCTGCACGGTCTGCCCGAGAAGAAGGCGGAAGCGATGGCGCAGCTCATCGACGCCATCCAGGCCCTGCAGCGCGAGAACAAGGAGACGCTCTGGGGCTCGATGGTGAAGCAGACGATGATCCGCAAGAACCCGGCCTTCAACGAGTCGTACTACGGGTACTCGACGTTCTCGAAGCTGCTCGAAGAAGCGGCCAAGCAGCGCATCGTCACGCTCGAGCGCGACGAGAAGTCCGGCACCTACATCATCACCGCCCTCACCGAGGACTCCGGCCGCGCGGCTTGATTCACCGGTACCCCCGGCCTTCGGCGCGCCGCGGCGAAGCCGTGGCGCGCCTCCAAAGCCCGCCCTCTAAGCGTGGTGGTCCATCCGGCGCCAGCGACCGGCGTCGGATACGAACGCCGTCAGGAGCCATGACACGATCGATACGACGAGCGCGCCCAGCAATGCGGCGGCGAAGGTCTGGACGTCGAAGCCGGGGACGATGCGGGAGGTGAGCCAGAGGCAGAAGGCGTTGAGAACGAAGATGAAGAGGCCGAGCGTGACGAGCGTCAGCGGCAGCGTCAGGACGAGCAAGACGGGGCGGACGACGGCGTTGATGAGACCCAGCACCAGCGCGGCGAGGAGCAACGGTGTCAGCCCGGCCACCACGATGCCCGGCACGAGCTGCGCGGCGACCCAGAGAGCGGCGGCGTTGACGACGAGGCGGAGAACGAACCCCATGTCCGGCGGCGCCCAAGCCGCCGCTCAGTCGCCGCGACCGAGCGCGAGCCAGATCGCGCGGTCGATCGAGAGGACGCCCGCGCCCCCGATGAGAATCGAGAGCGCCATGGCGATCAGGGCGAAGTTGAACTCGTAGCCGTGGCCCTTGCCGGGCGTGCCGGAGAAGTTGAGGAAGAAGCCATGCCGTGCGTGCACCTTGGCCACGGCCACCAGCATGACGACGATGATCCCGACCGCCGCCGGCCGTGCCAGGAAACCGACCAGCATCGCGAGGCCGCCGAGGAACTCGATGAAGGCCGCGACCGCGGCCGCCGGCACCGGCACACCCATGCCCCTGAAGCTGTCGAGGGTCGCGCGGAGGCCCGGCCCACCGAACCAGCCGAGCACCTTTTGGCCGCCATGCGCGACGAAGACGACGCCGAGCGCGAGGCGTACGACCAGGTGCGACCACGACGGATACGTGCCCAGCACAGCGGCAAGGGCGTCCATGGTATCCTCCCCGAGTGGATTCGGGTTCGCTGCGCTCGCGGTGGTGCGTGCGAGTCTACACTATCGTTCTCCTGTCCATGCTGCCGTTCACGCTCACCGCCGCCGCGGCTCCGATCCACATCACGATCGAGCCGATGATGACGAAGGGACCCGCGGGCGCCCCCGTCACGATCATCGAGTTCTCCGACTACCAGTGACCGTACTGCAAGCAGGTCCAGCGGTCGCTGGCTCAGGTACTGAAGGAATACGACGGGCGCGTGCGGCTCGTCTTCAAGGACTTCCCGCTTCCCTCCCACGACCTGGCCATGGCCGCGCATGAGGGCGCACGCTGCGCCGGTGCCCAGCAGCGTTACTGGCCCTACCACGACCGGCTGTTCAAGGAGCAGCCGCGATTCCGGCGCAACGAGCTCATCCGCTATGCGCTCGATCTCGGTCTGGACCGTGAGCGCTTCACGAGCTGCCTGGATAGCCACGCCGAGGAGCCGGTGGTGCGGGCGAGCCTCGCCGAAGGCCGCGCGCTCGGCGTGAAGAGCACGCCGACGTTCATGGTGAACGGCAGCCCGCTCGTCGGCGCCCAGCCGGTGGAGGCGTTCCGGCAGGCGATCAACGAGGCTCTTCCGAGGGCTCCGCGCTGATGCCGTTCGTGCGGGTCGCGCGGACCAGCGACATTCCACTCGGCAAGGGGCGCCTCGTCGAGAGCAGCGCGCTGCCGGTGGCCGTCTTCAACGCGGGCCAGGGCCGCTTCTGCGCCGTCAGCGGGGTGTGTCCGCACGAGGATGGGCCCCTCGCCGACGGCTGGCTCGAGGGCGGGGCCGTCGTCTGCCCCTGGCACGGCTTCGACTTCGACGTCGCCAGCGGTGTCTGCCGCGTGGCCGACGAGCTGTCGATCGCGGTGTATCGCACGCGCGTCAACGACGGCGTCGTCGAGGTGGAGCTGCCGTGACGGCGCCGACCAGCGAGTACGTGCGTGTGGCGGGCCGCGCCTGGGATCAACGACGGCCGGGCGTCCACTGGAAGGTGTTGCGCGAAGCGGGCGACCGCAAGACCGTCCTCGTGCGGTACGAGCCGGGCACGGTGATCCCGCGGCACCGGCACCTCGGTGACGAGGAGATCTTCGTGATCGAGGGCAGCGTCTCCGACGATACGGGCACCTGCAAGGCCGGCGATTATGCCCGCCGCCCCCCCGGCTGCGTGCATACCGTCCAGAGCGCGGACGGCGCCCTGGTGCTCGCGATCATGACCGGCGGCACCGAGCCCGTTCCCGACGCGGAACGCGCGGCGGCCGCCAGCCCCCGATGATCCGGGGATCACGAGAACTCTAAAGGTGCTAGGGTAAGCGACCATGGGCGAACGCGCGGTCAAGCACGTGAGAAAGTTTCTGGGCCAGCGCCTGCGGGCGCTGCGCAAGCAACGCGCACTCAGCCAGGAGCGCCTCGGCGACCGTTCCGGTCTCTCCGGCAAGTTCATCGGCGAGGTCGAGCGCGGCGAAAAATCCATCTCCATCGACAGCCTCTATCGCGTCTCGGTGGCGCTGGAGATCCCGCTGCGGGAGCTCACCGATGTGCGGGCCGACAAGCACTCGGCGGTCCCGAGCGAGGAGGCCGAGAAGATCTTCGCGCTCGTGTCCGGCCGCCGGCGACCGGAGGACATCCGCAAGGCGTACAAGGTCCTGGTCGCGATGTTCGGTCGGGCGTCATGAAAGAGTGACGGCCACCACCGGTCTCGATCAGGCCACCGGCGGTTCGAGCCGCACGAAGAGCCGTCGGGACAAATGACGGCCGAGCACTTCTGGCTCGCCATCGGCCTGCTCGGCCAGGCGCTGTTTTCGGCCCGCTTCCTCGTGCAGTGGATCGCCTCCGAGCGGCGCCAGCGGAGCGTGGTGCCGCACGCGTTCTGGTACTTCTCGATCGGCGGCGGCCTCACGCTGCTCGCCTACGCGATCTACCGCCGCGATCCCGTCTTCATCCTCGGGCAGGGCGCGGGACTCTTCGTGTACGCGCGCAACCTCTGGTTCATCCATCGCCCGGCGCCCTCGGTGGCCGAGCACTGATGCTACACTTGGCTCACCCTGCCGCGAAGGAGATCACGGTGCCGTCGACGATCAACTGGCTCCAGGTCCACACGCGCCCCACGCTCATGATTCCCGGACCGACCGAGCTCGCCTTCCCCGTCATCCAGGCGATGAACCAGCCGCCCGCCATCCAGTATGACCGCTCGTTCGACGAGGGCGTGCTGGAGCCGACCACGCTCGCCCTGCGCGACGTGTTCCAGACGAGGGGCGAGGTGCTCATCATGCCGGGTTCCGGCCGCACGGCGCTGGAGGCGGGCGCCCTGTCCGTGATCGAGCCGGGCGATCGGGTGCTCGTCGTCGGCGCCGGCGCCTTCGGCGCGCTCATGCGCGAGATCATGAACCGCGTCGGCGCCGAGATAACGGAGTTCCCCGTCGAGTGGGGGGCGCGTCTAGACCTCGACCGCCTCGCGCACGAGGCCGAGCGCCTCCGTCCCAAGGCCATCACCCTCGTGCACAACGAAACGTCCACGGGCACCACCTATCCGGCGGCCGCCGTCGGCGAGATCGCGCGCTCGGTCGACGCGCTCTTCTTGCTCGACACCGTGTCGTCGATCGCCGGTCTCGACGTGCGCACCGACGAATGGGGCGTCGATCTCAACATGACGGGCTCGCAGAAGTGCCTGGGCGCGCCGCTCGGCATGGCACTGGTGTCGATCAGTGCCCGCGCGTGGGAGGCGATGGAGCGGCGCAAGAAAGGCGCACACTCCTACGCCTACGATCTGCACCGCTGGCGCGACCAGTGGGTGCCCGTCTCGCGCGGCGGGAAAGTCCCGGACGGGACGCCGCGCCGGCAGCCGATCTCCATCCCCACTCACCTGACCTCCGCGCTGCAGGTTGCAACGCGTCTGATTCTCGAGGAAGGCCTGGCCAACCGCGTGCGACGCCACCAGATCGCCGGCACCGCGCTGCGAAAGGGCATCGCCGCCATGGGGCTCGAGATGTTCCCGGACGCGACGATCTACTCGAACACCGTCTCCTGCATCCGCGCGCCGAAGGACGTGGACCCGGCGGCCGTGGTCAAGCGAATGCGCGAGACCTACGGCATCCTGATCGGCACCGGTCTCGACAAGATCCGCACCTTCACGCTGCGCATCGGCACCATGGGCGTCACCGCGAGCCCACACTTCGTGCTGCCGACGCTCTCCGCCCTCGAGCTCGCGCTGCGCGATCTCGGCTACAAGGCGGAGCCCGGCGCCGGCGTCGCTGCCGCGCAGACGGTCTTCGCCGACGGAATCTGATGGCCGACGCGCTCATCACCGTCCCCGATGACTTCCCGAGCGTGTTCGAGAACACGCCGGCGCACGAGCGCGCGAAGAAGCTCGGCGAGACACGCGTGTACCCGGCACGCGGCGCCGACGACGAGCAGGAGCTCATCAAGCGGATCGACCGCGCGCGGGTGGCCATCAACATCCGTGCGCACGCGCGCTTCACCGACGGTGTGTTCGCCGCCTGCCCGCATCTCAAGATGGTGTCGATCTGGGGCACCGGCACCGACAACATCGATCTGGACGCCGCCGGTCGCCGCGGCGTGACCGTATGCAACACCCCCGGCGTCAACGCCTTCGCGGTGGCCGAGCACACCATCGCGCTCATGCTGGCGACGGGCCGCAAGATCCCCCGCATCGACCGCGAGATGCGGGCCGGCGCCTGGCCGCGCGAGCTGCTCACGCAGTGCCTCGGCAAGACCGCCGGCGTGTTCGGCACCGGCGCCATCGGCGCGCGCGTGGTGACGCTGGCGCGCGCCATCGGGATGGAGGTGCTGGCCTGGAGCGCGCGCGGCGACGCCGCGCACATCCGCGCGCTGGGCGCCCGCCCTGCGTCGAAGGAGGAGATCCTCCGCACCGCGGACTTCGTCTCGCTCCACATCCGGCTCACGCCGGAGACGCGCGGGTTCCTCTCGCGCAAGGAGCTCTCGCTGATGAAGCGGTCGGCCATCCTCGTCAACACCGGCCGTGGCGCGCTGGTCGAGCGCGACGCGCTGCTCGACGCGCTCGTCAACAAGAAGATCGCCGGCGCCGGACTCGACGTCTTTCACGACGAGCCGCTCAAGGCGGGCGATCCGATCATCGCCCTGGACAACGTCGTGCTGTCGCCGCACAACGCCGGGCAGACGGCCGAGGTCATTCGCGACGGCCTGCTGCGCGCCGTCCAGAACGTCGAGAACTTCTTGAAGGGCTCGCCGACCGACGTCGTCGTCGCTCCTGTCAAGTAGCGCCTGGACAGCCTCGCTCTCAAGCTCGTCCTCACCCCGGCGCTGATCGGCGCCGCCAGCCTGGCCGGGCGGCGCTGGGGTCCGGCCGTCGGTGGCTGGCTGGTCGGCCTGCCCTTCACGTCGGCGCCCATCGCGTTCTTCCTCGCCCGCGATCGCGGGCTCGATTTCGCCGCCACCGCCGCTGCCGGCATCATGGCCGGCGCCGTCTCTCAGGCCGCGTTCTGCCTGGCCTACGCGTGGACGGCGCGCCGACGGCGCTGGCCGCTCGCCGCCGGCGCGGGCCTGGCCGCCTTCGCGCTCGCCACGGCCGCGCTCGCGCGCGTGACACCATCGCTTCCCGCCCTCGCCGTCACGGTCTTCGCCGCGCTGGCGCTCGCCATCCGCGCCATGCCCCGGTCGCGTGACGAATGCGAGGTGACGACGCCCCCGCCGCACTGGGACCTGCCGGGGCGAATGGTGGTCGCCACGGCGTTCGTCGTGGCGCTCACCGGCGCCGCCGGCGCGCTGGGCCCGCGGCTCACCGGTCTTCTGGCGCCGTTCCCGGTCTATGCGGCGATCCTGACCATCTTCGCCCATGGCCTCGACGGCAGCGGCGCCGCCGCCAGCGTGCTGCGGGGACTGCTGGTCGGGCTGGTGGCCTTCGCCGCATTCTTCCTGGTGCTGGCCGCCACGCTGAGCGCGGCCGGCGTCGGCGTCGCGTTTGCCGGCGCGATCGCCGTCGCGCTCCTGCTGCACGGTGCGGCGCTCTGGATGCTCCGCCGAGTGTGACGGTGGCACCGCGCTTGCTCCGCGTTGAGTCCGAGGAGGGAGCACCATGGCCAAGCGACGCATGCGCCGCACGAGCGCCTCCACGCCGAATGCGCGGAGCACCCGAACTCTCACCGAGGGTTTCGTCGATCAGGCACGAACGGCGTCGGTTGGCATGGTCGACGTCGCCACCGAGTCCGCCAAGGCCGCGCTCACCGGAATGCAGCGGGTCGGCCGCGCCATGGCGGACCTGGCCGCGCCCGCCGCCCGTCGCAGCATGGCGGCCGCCGGCGACGCCGGCCGCGCCGCCGTCGAAGGCGCCAGCGACGCGTCACGCTCGATGAGCGACGCGATGGTGAAGGCGGCCGACAGCACCCGCAAGGCCACGTCGAACGCGGGCCGCGCCGCCCGCCGCGCCACGCCCGCGCGCAAGAAACGCCGTTCGCGGCGCGCGGCTTAGCGGTCACACATCCCAGAAGATTATGGCAAGGATGAGGGCGACGCCGCCGGCGGCGGCGAGCAGGAACGAGACGATCGCGAGGCCGGGATAGCCGAGGATCCGGAACGACGTCTCCACCTGCATCAGCAAGGCGGCGCCGACGATGAGCGCCGCCAGCAGCAGGCCCAGCGTGATGCGGTTCGCGACCTTCTGGAAGCCCTCCATGAGGCGCGCCTCGTCGATCGCGTCGACCTTCACCTGGATCTCGTTGTTGGCGAGGCGGTCGAGGATGCGGTTCACGCGCTCGGGCAGCCGCTCCACGAGCTCTTTCGTCTCCAGCACGCTGCTGAGCAACCGGCCGGGCGAGATCGAATCGGCCATGCGCTGCTGCATCAGCGCCGCCGCGTGCTCGCGTACGATCGCGTTCGGCGTCACATCCGGCCGCAGCGTGCGGGCGATCTCGTCGAGGCTCAGCAGCGTCTTGCCGAGCATCGAGAGCTCCGGCGGCAGCCGCAGCCCCGACTCCGCCGACAGTCGCGCGAGCTCCAGCACCATGCGCCCGACCTCCACCGGCTCGGCCGCCGAGTCGGCGCTGCGCGCGACGAGGTCCGTCACGCGACGGCGAAACGCCGGCTCGTCGAAGAGCTCGCGCGGCTGGCCCAGCTTGATGGCGTAGGTGGCGACGACGTCCGCCTGTCCGTCGCTGCCCCCGAGCAGCACCTGCAGCAGCGCATCCTGCATCCGCGGCGTGACCCGCGCGACCATGCCGAGGTCGAGCAGGGCCAGCCGGGCATCCTCGGTGAGCAGCACGTTGCCGGGATGCGGGTCGGCGTGGAAGAACCCGTCGACGAGCACCTGCTTGAGGTAGGCGGCGTAGAGCTGCTCGGCCAGACCGGCGCCATCCACCTCGAGCATGACCGCGCGGCTCAGCGCCGTGATCTTGGTGCCGGCCACGTACTCCATCGTCAGCACACGCGACGTCGTGTAGTCCTCGATCGGCGCCGGCACCACGAGTCGGTCGAAGCTGGCGAGGTTCCGCCGGAACACGACGAGATGGCCGCCCTCCTGGATGTAGTCGAGCTCCCGCAGCACGCTGCGGCGGAATTCCTCGATCATCCGCGCGAACTCGTACTGCCGGCCGACCGCCGTGTGCTCGTCGACGAAGACGCCGATCTCCTCCAGGGCCTCGAGGTCTTCCAGGACCTGCTCCCGCACGCCGGGACGCTGGACCTTCACCGCCACCCGGCGTCCGCTGCGAAGCTGCGCGCGGTGGACCTGCCCCAACGAGGCGGCGGCCAGGGGCCTCGGCTCGAACTCCGTGAACGCCTTGGAGATCCGGACGCCGAGCTCGTCCATCACGATCCGCTCGACCTCCGGAAACGGAAACGGCTCGACCTTGTCCTGGAGCCGCGCGAGCGCGGTGAGATAGGGCGGCGGCAGCAGATCCGGCCGCGTGGAAAGCAGCTGACCGAGCTTGACGAAGGTCGGCCCGAGCCGCTCGAGGTCGTCGGCGAGGCTCTTCGCCTCCGCCACCACCTGCGCGGGCTGTGCGCCGTCGTCGCCGAGCACGCCATCGAGCCCGGCGCTGCGGACCAGGTCGGATCGCCCGTGCTTGACCAGCAGCCAGGCGATGTCCTTGTACCGCTTGAGGTGCTGGGGCTTCGGCAGCATCGCGTCCAGTGTACCTACCCGCCGGACTACGACGCCCGCGGGCCGCCGTCAGCGGCGGGAGCGCTGGTACCAGTCGTAGATTTCCTCCCCGGTGGTCATCCACACGCCCTTCTTCTTCCGGATGTAGTCATAGACGGCCTCGAAGTACTTGATCCGGTGCGGCACGCCGGAGTTGTACGGGTGGACGGCCAGCGCCATCACCCGCGGCTGCCGCGCGCCCTCCGCATAGAGGCGATCGAAGTGGTCGACGCACCGGCGGAGCCATTCGTCGGACGTGTGGTGCTGGATGACCATCATCGGGATGTCGTTGAGCTCGATCGAGTACGGCACGGAGACGAGCGGGCCGTGCGTGGTGCGGATCTCGTAGGGCTGCTCGTCGTTCACCCAGTCGGAGACGTACTCGATGCCCTCCTCCTTCAGAAGGTCGAGGGTCTCGAACGTCTCGGTGAGTCCGGGCCCCAGCCAGCCCTTCGGCTTCCTGCCGGTGAACTTCTGGAGGATCCTGATCGACTCTCGGATCACCGCGCGCTGGTCGGGCTGGATGTGCATCGCGCCCTGCTTCACCGCGTGGCCCATGAATTCCCACCCGGCGTCGAGCATCGCCTGCGCCACGCGCGGATACGCGTTGCAGACGTTGGCGTTGATCGACGTGGTGGCCGGAATCTTCCGCTTCGTCAGCGCCTCGTGGAGCCGCCAGAACCCGACGCGCATGCCGTACTCGTGCCACGCCCAGTTGGGGACGTCGGGCACGGTCGCGACACCCTGTGGCGCCGTGAGGTACTGACGCGCCATCGGTTTCTCGATGTCCCACTCCTCGATGTTGACGATGGTCCACACGGCGATGCGGGCGCCCTTGGGCAGCTTCCACGGCGTGCGGTCGACGATCGCGGAGTAGTCGAAGCGCTCGTGCGGCAGTCTCACGTCCGCCTCCCCGGCTCGAAGTGCCCTCTATAGTACAATCCCGGCCGTGGCCAGGGCCGCCGACGCCATCGACATCCACGCCCACTATTTTCCGGAGCGTTACCTCGACCTGATCGAGCGTGCGGGCGGCGCCTTCGGCGCCAGCGTCGACCGGAGCAATCCGAAGGGCCCGGCCATCGTCATGCGCGGCTCGCGCACACCGCCGCTCGACTCGACGTACTGGGATCTCGACCGGCGCCGCCGCGCCATGGATGGCCAGCGCGTGGGCGTGCACGCGCTCTCCCTCACGGTCCCGATGGTATATTTCGCGGACGGCGAGCTGGGTCAGCGGCTGGCGGAGGCCGTGAACGACTCCATGAGCGAGGCCCATCGCGCGTTTCCCGATCGCTTCGTCGGTTGCGCGACGCTGCCGATGCAGGATCCCAAGCGCGCCGTGGCCGAGCTCGAGCGGGCGGCAGCCCTGCCCGGGATCAAGGCCGTCTACCTCGGCACCAACGTCAACGCGCGCGAGCTGTCCGACGCCGCCTTCGACCCCGTCTTCGCCGCCTGCGAGGCGCGGCGGCTCCCGGTGTTGCTTCACCCGCTGAACGTCATCGGCGCCGCCAGGCTCGGCGCCTTCTACCTGAACAACCTGCTCGGTAATCCGTTCGACACCGCGGTGGCCGCCGCCCATCTCGTCTTCGGTGGCGTGCTCGACCGTCATCCGAAGCTCGAGGTCTGCCTGCCGCACGCGGGCGGCGCCATGCCCTACCTCGTCGGACGTCTGCAGCACGGCCAGCGCGTGCGACCCGAGAACCAGAAGCTCGCGAAGAAGCCGTTCTCCGCCTACCTGCGCCGCTTCACGTACGACACGATCAGTCACGCGCCGGAGTCGATGCGCTATCTCGTCGACCTCGTCGGCGCCGATCGCGTCATGCTCGGCAGCGATTACTGCTTCGACATGGGGCCGGCGCGACCCCGCGAGATCGTCGAGAGACAGCTGCGGCTCTCCGCCGCCGATCGCGCCCGCATCCTGTCCGGCAACGCCCGCCGCCTGCTCGGGCTGTGACCGCGGAGTTCTGGGTCACCCAGACGTTCAACGGGCTCTCGTACGGCGCGCTGCTCTTCCTGCTCGCGAGCGGGCTGTCGCTGATCTTCGGCGTCATGCGCGTCGTGAACCTGGCGCACGGCTCGTACTTCATGCTGGGAGGCTACGTCGGCCTCTCGGTGGCGTGGCGCACCGGCAGCTACGCGCTGGCGCTCGTGGCCGGCGCCACCGTCGTCGCGCTCGTCGGGATCGCGATGGAGCGCGCGTTCCTCCGGCGACTACCGGGTCAGACCCTCGGCCAGGTGCTGATGACCATCGGCTTCGCGCTGATCTTCCAGGACCTGGCGCTGCTGATCTGGGGCGGCGATCCGTACACGATTCGCGTGCCGCCGCTGCTGGCCGGCGTCGTCACCGCCGGCCCCGGCCGCTTTCCGATCTACCGCATCTTCATCGTGGCCGTCGCCGTCGCGGTCGGCGCCCTGCTGTGGCTGGCGCTGGATCGCACGCGCGTCGGCGCGATGATCCGCGCCGCCGTCGACGACGCCGAGATGGCCCAGGGCGTCGGCATCCGCGTGCCGCGCGTGTCGCTCGGCGTGTTCGCGCTGGGAGCGGCGCTGGCGGCCTTCGGCGGGGTGGTGGGCGCCGGGTTCCTCGGCGTCTATCCCGGCCTCGACTTCGAGATCCTGCCATACGCCTTCGTGGTCGTGATCGTCGGCGGCCTCGGCTCGCTTCCGGGCGCGATGGTCGGCAGCCTCATGGTCGGCCTGCTCGACAATTTCGGAAAGGCGCTCTTTCCCGAGCTGTCGTACTTCACCCTGTTCGCGCCGATGGCGCTCATCCTGGCCCTCAAGCCGACCGGCCTGTTCGGCCGCGTGTGATGGACACGAAGGTCCTCGCCGGCGCCGGCGCCGTGGTGGTGGCGGCCGCGGTCGCGCCGCTCCTCTCCTCGTACCCCCTGACGCTGCTGACGCAGGTGGCGATCATGGCCATCCTCGCCATGAGCCTCGACGTGCTCCTCGGCTACACCGGTCTGCCGTCGCTCGGCCATGCGGCCTACTTCGGCGTCGCCGCCTACGCCGTCGGCATCCTGAGCACCGAACGCCAGGCGGGCTTCGGGACGTGCTTCGCCGTCGCGGTGCTGCTGGCGGGCCTCACCGCCGCCGTCTTCGGCCTCATCGCCATCCGCGCCACCGGCACCTACTTCCTCATGATTACGCTCGCGCTCGGCATGGTGGTGTGGGGGCTCGCCTTCCGCTGGGTCTCGATGACGAAAGGTGACAACGGCATCGCCGGCGTGCCGCGGCCGGACGTCGGTCTGCCGTGGAACCTGGGCGCGCCGTTACCGTTCTTCTACTTCGCCCTCGCGGCGGCCGTGCTGGCGTGGATCGCCCTCGGTACGCTCGCGCGCTCGCCGTTCGGGCTGACGCTCAAGGGCATCCGCGAGAGCGAGTCACGCATGCGCGCTCTCGGCTACAACGTGTGGCTGCACAAGTACCTGGCCTTCGTCATCGCCGGCGTCTTCGCCGGGTTCGCCGGCGTGTTCTGGGCGTACTACAACGGCTTCGTGAGCCCGGTCGACGTGCAGCTCGTCACCTCCGTGGAGACGCTGCTGATGGTGGCGCTCGGCGGCCCCGGCACGCTGGCGGGGCCGGCGCTCGGCGCGGCCGTCATCGTGTTCCTCAAGAACTTCGTCAGCGTGTACACCAAGCGCTGGCTGCTCATCCTCGGCGCCGTGTACATCGGCGTCATCCTGTTCGCGCCGCGCGGCGTGCTGGGCGCGTTCAGGTCGGCTCAACGCTAACGTCGCAAGGAGACGCACATGAACGCTCGCATGGCCAAGGTCGTCGCCATCGTCGTCCTCACGGTCTTTCTCGTTCCCCTTCTCGGGCCGGCGCCGGCGCATGCCCAGTCCGGTCCGATCAAGATCGGCTTCCTGGCGCCGCTCACCGGCCCATTCGCCCAGATCGGCAAGGACATGGTCAACGGCAACCAGCTCTACCTCGCCGAGATCGGCGGCCAGGTAGCGGGCCGGAAGATCGAGATCATCGTCGAGGACGACGAGGGAAACCCGGCGACGGCGCTCAACAAGTCGCGCAAGCTTGTCGAGCAGGACAAGATCTCGATCCTCACTGGCGGCATGCTGGCGAACGTCGGCTACGCGCTGCAGCCCTACATCGATGCCCAGAAGATTCCGACCACCTTCCCCGTCATCGCGGCCGACGACATCACCCAGCGCAAGCCGGCGAAATGGATCGTCCGCACCGGGTGGGCCACCAGCCAGCCGATGCACCCGTTCGGCGAGTGGGTTCTGAAGAACACGAAGTACCGGAAGATCGCGGCCATCGGCATGGACTACGCGTTCGGCTACGAGATCATCGGCGGCTTCCAGCAGGTGTTCGAGGAGGGGGGCGGCCAGATCGTGCAGCGCATCTGGGCTCCGCTCAACACCAACGACTTCGCGCCGTTCCTCGCGCAGATCCGGCGTGACGCCGACGCCGTGCTGGCGCTCTTCACCGGACGGCTGGCGCTGCAGTTCGTGAAGCAGTACCAGGAGGCCGGCTTGAAGGACAAGCTGCCGCTGCTCGGCGGCGGCACCCTCACCGACGAGACGGTGCTGCCGCAGATGGGCGACGAGGCGATCGGCCTCATCACCGCCCTGCACTATTCCCAGGCGCTCGACAATCCGACCAACGTGAAGTTCAACAAAGCCTTCGAGGCGTCGGCGGGCAAGATCGCCTCGTACTATTCGGAGGCGACCTACACCAACGCGCGCTGGATCGTCGAGGCCATCAAAGCCGCGGGCGGCAAGGTCGAGGACCGCGACGCGATGCTGGCGGCGCTGCGGAAGGTCGACCTGAAGGAGACCGCGCGCGGCCCGCTCAAGGTGGATGACTTCGGCAACCCCATCCAGAACATCTACATCCGCAAGGTGGAGCGTGTCGGCGGCAAGCTGCAGAACACAGTGATCGCGACGTACCCGGCGGTGGGGCAGTTCTGGAAGTACAAGCCAGACGAGTACCTCAAACGGCCGCTGTACACGCGCGACTATCCGCCGTGCAAGCACTGCCAGTGAGACGCGCCGCCTGAGCGACTGGGCGCTTCGCCTCGAGCGCGTCTCGAAGGTGTTCGGCGGGCTCCGCGCCGTGGACGGCGTGGAGCTCGCCGTCCGCCCCGGCGAGCGCCGCGCGCTGATCGGTCCCAACGGTGCCGGCAAGACCACCCTGTTCAACCTGATCGCCGGCGCGCTGCCGGTCACCCTCGGCCGCATCGAGCTCTTCGGCCGCGAGGTCACGCGCATGCCGGCGCACCGGCGGGCCGGGCTCGGGCTCACGCGCACGTTCCAGATCTCCAACCTGTTTCCGACGCTGACGGTGGCCGAGAACTGCCTGCTCGCCGTGCAGGCCCTGTCGCCCGTCAAGCTCGCCATGCACCGTCCGCTGTCCGGGTACCGCGGCCTGCACGCGCGCGTCGACGAGACGCTGGCCGCGGTCGGCCTCGCCGAGCGCGGCGGCACCGTCGTGCGCAACCTCTCGCACGGCGAACAGCGACAGCTCGAGATCGCCCTGGCGCTCGCCGCCCGGCCACGCGTGCTGCTCCTCGACGAGCCGACGGCGGGGCTCTCCCCGGCCGAATCGGCGGCGATGGCGCGCTTGCTCGGCCGGCTCGATCCCGCCATCACCGTGCTCATCATCGAGCACGACATGGACATCGCCCTCGAGGTGGCGCGCCACGTCACCGTGCTGCACTACGGCCGCGTGATCGCGGACGGCACCCGCGAGGCCGTCCGCGCCGATCCGACCGTCCGGGAGATCTACCTCGGTGCTTGAGCTGGCCGATGTCCACACCTATTACGGCGAGAGCCACGTGCTCCAGGGCGTATCGCTCGACGTTCCATCGGGACGCGTCGTCGCCATTCTCGGCCGCAACGGCGCCGGCAAGACCACGCTCGTCCGCACGACCATCGGCTTCACTCCAGCCCGGCGCGGCACCGTGCGCTTCAAGGGGGACGACATCACGCGCTGGCCGACGTACCGCGCGGTCGAGCGCGGCATGGCGCTCGTCCCGCAAGGACGGCGCGTCTTCCCATCGCTCTCCGTCACCGAGAACCTCGAGGTCGCGCGGCGGCCCGGCGGGAGCTGGACGCTCGCGCGGGTCTTCGACCTCTTCCCGCGGTTACGCGAGCGCGGACCCAGCCGCGCCGGCAAGCTCTCGGGCGGCGAGCAGCAGATGCTCGCCATCGGGCGCGCGCTGATGACGAACCCCGACCTGCTGCTCATGGACGAGCCGACCGAGGGCCTGGCCCCGTTGATCGTGCGCGAGGTCGGCCGCGTCATCGCCGACCTCAAGCGCGAGGGTCTCTCGATCCTGCTCGTGGAGCAGAACCTTCCGCTCGCGCTGTCCGTGGCCGACACCGTGCACGTGCTCTCGCGCGGTCAGATCGTGCACAGCGGCACGCCGGCGGCCCTCATGGCCAGCGAGGACGTCAAGTCGCGGTATCTTGGGGTGTGAGATGAAGTTCGGCACGTTCTTCTTCTTCCAGGCCGCGCCCGGCTACCGGCACGCCGAGATCATCCACCGCGAGCTCGACCAGATCGAGTGGACGGAGGAGCTCGGCTTCGACGAGGTCTGGTTCACCGAGCACCATTTCATCGACTACGGCCTCGCCGTCGATCCCGCCACGCTGGCCGCGGCGGCGGCGGCGCGCACGCGCCGGGTGCGGATCGGGCTGGCCGCGGCCATCCTGCCCTTTCACCACCCGCTGCGCCTCGCCGAGCAGATGGC
>JBIOXS010000008.1:0-2476 GCA_044869815.1 Candidatus Rokuibacteriota bacterium
CCGGCACCCCGCACTTCTCGGGCATGGTGGCGGCTCGGGACGGGAGCATCCTGTTCGAGACCTACGCCCCCGATTTCGGCCCGCACCAGCCGCACAGCATCCAGTCGATCACGAAGACCACCATGAATCTCGTGCTCGGCCTCCTGGTCGAGCGGGGCCAGGTCGATCCCAGCATGGCGGTCGGCCGCTACCTGCCCGACATCGGCTCCGGTTATGCCGCCGCGACGGTGCAGGACGTGCTCGACATGAACGTGGCCAACGATTTCTCCGAGGACTATAGCGATCCGCTGGCGAGCGTGTTTCTCCAGGAGGCCGCCGTGGGCTGGCGGCTGCCGGGATCGGATGGGCGGGAAGTCACGAACCGGGAGTTCATCCGCAGCATACGGAGCGCCGACGTGACGAATCGAACCGGCCTGGTGCAGTACAAATCGGCCAACACCGACGTGATCGGGGAGATCGCCGAGCGGGTCAGCGGCCGGCCGCTGCGTGACATGCTGATCGACATCGTCGAGGCGGCCGGCCTCGAGGGCACCTTTCACATCGGGACGGACCGCGCTGGCACGCCGATCATCAACGGCGGTGCGTGCCTGACCGCGCGCGATCTCGCCCGCTACGCGCTCCTGTTCGTGCGCGGCGGGCGCGGCGTGGGCGGGCAGCAGGTGGGAAGCCGCGCCTTCATCGAGACGACGCGGACGAGGAAGGGCGTGGCTTACGCCGCCCCGCGCGACTGGCAGCGCTACAGCAACCACACGGTGACCGACGGGCAGTGCGTGGGGCATGGTGGATACGGCGGCCAGTACATGCTGGCCAACCCCGACACCGGAGTCGTCGTGGTCTTCTTCAGCGTCCTCGAGAACGCCGACGCCTACGACCCCGCCTACTCGGCGGAGGTCATCCGGATGGCGGAGGAGGTCACGCGGCTCACGACATGAGCGCGCGCGACCCCGCGACCGGCTCGGCGGATCCCGCTCAGGCGGCCGCCCCGGCGACGCGTCCCATGAGGTTGCCGCCCGGCGTCGGCGTGTCCCGTGGCCAGGGCCTCAACGATGGTGGCCGCGGAAGCGCGGGATCACCTGGCGCCCGAAGGTCGTCAGGATGTCGATCGGAAGCGTGTAGGAGGAGGAGCCACGGAGATAGAAGCTCGTGATCCCGGACTGGAGCGCGGTCTCGATCTTTCGTTGGATGTGCGAGGCGTCGCCGACGAAACAGAACTTCTCGGCGTACCGGAGGGCCATCTCGTCCGTGATCCAGCGGCTCGCCACCTCGCACGCCTGATCCCAGTTCTCGGCGTGGCCCATGTCGGGGTACACCTCGGGAATCACGGCCGGCACCGCGACGTCGATCCCGGCGAGCTCGAGCGCATCGGTGCCGCCAATCTGCGCGAGCGTGCACGCGTACGGCTTCACCATGCGGGCCGCCTCCCGCTCGTCGCCAGTCACGTGGCAAAAGGTCCCCAGGCAGATGTCGAGCCCGGCCAGGTCCCGACCGACTCGGGTCGCGCCCGCCCGGATATGGAACAGCGAGCGCTCGATCAGCTCGGGCGCCACGCCGGCGAGGACGATGACACCATCGGCGATTTCGCCGGCAAGCGCGAGCGCCTTCGGACCCGTCGCCGCCATGTAGATGGGAAGCCGGCCGCTCGGAGGCGTCGCTCGCAGTGCCATCACGCGGCCTCCGAACTCGACCGATTCGCCGGTCCAGAGTGCGCGACAGTTCTCGATCTGCTCGCGCATCGCCGACAGCCGTGTCGGGATCAGCCCGAGTGTCTTGATCGCGCTATCGCCCGTGCCGACACCGAGGATGGTGCGGCCCGGCGCGAGCTCGTCGATCGTCGCCGCTGCGGCCGCAGTCACGGTTGCGTGACGCGTCTCGAACTGCGTGACGCATGTCCCAAGCGCGATCCGCTCGGTCGATATCGCCGCCAGCGCCATCGCTGCCCAGACGTCGCGCCAGAGGAACTGCGAGTCGGGGAGCCACGCGACGTCGAAACCGGCCTCCTCGGCCGCCCGTGCGGTTGCGGCAACCTGACGGACGTCGGCGCAGGGCGGAATGCGTAGGCCAAAGCGGATGGTCATGCGAGCGGCCGTTCAGGTGGCCCGGGAGGGACAGGACGCCGCCGCCGGCCCATCAGGTCGGCCCGGAGCGAGGTGTCAGGCCGCGTAGCGGAGGCGCGGATCCAGGAAGTCCCGGAGCCCGTCGCCGACCAGATTGAGCGCCAGCACGCTCAGGATAACCGCGGCGCCCGGGAAGATGCTGATCCACCACGCCTGGCTCAGGTAGATCTGCCCGGCGGCGATGATGCCGCCCCAGGTCGGCGTCTCGGGGGGCACTCCTACGCCCAGGAAGCTGAGCGCGGCCTCGCCCAGCATGGCGTAAGCCGCGACGAACGTGCCCTGCACGATGATGGGGGACACGCAGTTCGCCAGGACATGACGGGCCAGGATGCGGCGGCTCCGCGCGCCGATGGCCCGCGCGG
>JBIOXS010000009.1:0-9816 GCA_044869815.1 Candidatus Rokuibacteriota bacterium
TCGATGTGGGTCGTGTTCACGGCGGGTAATATACCATCGCCGCACATGGCCGACTCGGCGCCCGGTCCCACCTCCCACACGTTCTTCTCCCAGCGACTGCGCCTGCACTACGTCGACTGGGGCAACGCGACGAGGCCGCCGCTGCTCCTGCTCCACGGCGGGCGCGATCATTGCCGCAACTGGGACTGGGTGGGGGAGGCGCTCCGCGACGAATGGCACATCGTCGCTCCCGACCTCCGCGGCCACGGTGACAGCCAGTGGTCCGCCGACGGCAGCTACGAGATGGCGGGCTACCTCTACGATCTCGCGCAGCTGATCCACCAGCAGCGGCTCTCGCCGGTGACGATCATCGCCCACTCGCTCGGCGGCAACGTCGCCCTCCGCTATGCGGGGATCTATCCCACCACGGTCGCACGGCTGGTCGCCATCGAAGGGCTGGGCCCGTCGCCGGCGCGGCTGGCCGAGCGCGTGGCCAAGCCGATCGACGTCCGCATGGACGAATGGATCCGCGAGCAGCGTGGGCTGGCGGGGCGCCTGCCGCGCCGCTATGCGACGATCGAGGACGCCGTTCGCCGCATGCAGGAGGAGAATCCGCACCTCACCGCGGAGCAGGCGCGACATCTCACCGTGCACGGCGCGAACCAGAACGAGGACGGCACCTACTCCTGGAAGTTCGACAACTACGTCCGCGCCTTTCCGCCCTACGACATGTCACGGCGGGACATCGAGGCGCTGTGGGGGCGCATCGCCTGCTCGACACTCCTCCTCTACGGCAAGGAGAGCTGGGCCGGCGATCCCGCCGCCGACGGCCGCGCCGCGCACTTTCGCAATGTGCAGGTGGTCGGCGTCGAGGGAGCGGGCCACTGGCTGCACCACGACCGCCTGCCCGACTTCCTGCGCATCGTGCGCGGCTTCATGACGCGCTGACCGCGAGGTCGCGGTCGGCGCGTCAGGGCTTGCGGGGCTGGAGATGCAGCCCCGTGAGAATCGTGCGCGTCTCGGGAATCTCCTCCAGGTGCCTGAACGGGAGCTGAAAGATGGGGCGCGATGCGATCAGGACCATGCCGAAGTTCACCGCCGCCGCCGCCACGTGGAGCACGGGAAGCGCGAGGTACTCGAGCAGGCGGTCGCTCTTGGCGTGCAGCCATTCGATCTCGTTCTTGAAGTCGCGAAGCGGCGCCTCCCACCAGGCGGCGACGGCCACCGAAGTCGACGGGAAGGCGCGCGCCTCGGGCGACACGAGCGGACGGCGCGAGATGAACGCCAGCAGCGAGCCGGTCCCGTACTGGCCGAACAGGAACCACGTCGACGCCCGCACACCGATCCAGCCGCCGGCCGCAATGGCGATGATCACCGCCGGACGCTCGGCGAACCAGGGCGTGAACGTGATCACCATCTCGCGGTAGAGGACCATGACCTCGAAGAAGGCCACGAAGACCTCGATGGCGAGCATCTGCCCCACGAACTTAAGCTGGCGCGACCGGAACGCCTCGGCCAGCGCCTGCGCGCAGGCGAAGCTGCCCAGGATGAGCACGAAGACGAAGACGAAGAGGCTCGGTCCCACGAAGGGTACGGCCGCCTGTGTCTCCGCGAGATCGGTCAGGATCTCGGTGACGGGCGGAAAGAGCACGTGCGCGAACACGGCCGCCTCGAGGAACGACCACAGCAGGAGCGCCACGAAGGCGATCCACGGCACGCCGGGCTGGAAGTAGCGCTCGGCCATCCGACCGCTCATGAGGAATGGCATCGTGATCAGGTGGCGCAGCGCGTGGATGATCGTGCGGACGATGAACCCGGCCAGGACGACCAGCCAGCCGACGGTGACCGTGACCAGTCGTACGAGCCCCATCCAGTAGAGCCAGACGGCGCGCGCCGCGTCCCACCACGTCAGGAGCAAGGCCGACACGAATTGCAGCCGACCGCTCCGGAAGGGGATCGTGTAGATCGAGAGCTGCGTGCACCAGATGGCCGCCAGTCCGAGCACGGCCGGGAACAGGAGCAGCACGTACTTGCCAGCGGCCATCCAGACCGACGACGACTGGAGGAAGAAGTCCATCAGCACGTCGTGCGTCCGCGGGATCCAGGCGATCGGCGCCATCAGCAACCCGATGATCTCTCGCCACTGCTCCGGGAACGCCGTGATGAATTCCTGCATCGCTCGAACCCCCCTGACCGACTACGCCGCCCGCTGTCCGGGCGTGCCGCGTGTTACGGCGAGTCTTCCAGCGCCTTCGGCGGGGCCGATGGCGGCGCCACCCGCTCCACCACCTCTTCCGTGATCGCCGGTGCGATCACGGCGACCGGGACCATCGTCGCCACCGCGTCCGGCGCGACATACATCACGCGTGCGACGCGCGGCGGCGCCGGCGCCGGCTTCTTCTTCTTGGGCGCGGCGAGCTGCTTGGCAACCTCGCGCGCCGCGTCGCGGTCGTAGCGCCGCAGGACGCGCACGACGTACTGGCGCGTTTCGCGGTAGGGCGGGATGCCGCGATGATTGATGACGGCCTGCTCGCCCGCGTTGTAGGCGGCCAGGACGAGGGGCAGGTCGTTGTGAAAGCGCTTCATCAGGCGCTTGAGGTGTCGGACGCCGCCGTCGATGTTGTCGCGCGGATCGAACGGGTCGTCGACTTCGAGGTGCGCGGCCGTCTCTGGCATCAGCTGCATGAGCCCTTCGGCGCCACGGCGCGACACCGCGCGCGGATTGAACTGGGACTCGACGGCCACGATGGCCGCCACCAGCTTGGGCGCGACGCCGTGCTGCGTCGCGACTTCTTCGATGTGCATATTGATGTCGACCTGTTTCGGCGCCGGCTCCTCGGCGACGCTCTCGACCGCGTCCTCCGCCGACTCGAGCAGATGGACGGAGGCCATGAGCTCGTCGACGCTGAGCCGGGAGCCGGCGTAGGCGCTGCTCACGGCGAACACCAGCACGCCGAGCCCGAGGGCTTGCCGCTTGAGCGACTCGCGTCCGATAACCCGTCCGACCGGTCTTTTCTGTCGCATAGGTGTCGGTCTGAGACGCGTTGCCGACGGGGGGCTCTCTTGAGCAACATGGATGCCAGACCAGCGCCAAAATCGACGAATCGCCCGGCGGGGCGCGAACTTACGAGACTGGACTGGTCAGGACTCGACCGCTGCTGCGCCGTTCGGATGGTGACGCTTTGACCGAACAGGCGTGCCACCCTGCGCGCGTCGGGGAACCGTCGGAAGCGACGGATGGCCGTGCGTCATTCAAGTGGACCGCCGACGAGGATCGTCGTCGGCTCCACGCCGGCGAGCTTCATGTGGACGCGCCACGGCGGCGGACCGACCTGGTCGAGAGGGAACGACGCGAACGTCGGGCCCTCGATGCGAGCCGCGCCAGCGCCGACCGGAATGCCGACGCCGACACCGGTGCCGACGCCGACGCCGCCGCGACCGCCCCAGGTGCCGCCGCCGACGCCGACGCTGACGCTTGGCGGCGGCCCCAGCACGGTGGGTGCGTTATCGATCGTCTGCGCGCGAACCGCCGTGCCGTCCGCCTTGGCGATCCAGATATCCTCGAGACGGCGATGGTCGGTGTCGATCTCCACGCGCAGGCGATCGGCGAGGATCTGGTAGCCGGCGGAAATGGTCGCGCCCTTCGGCTGCACATCCGGCTTGTAGGGAAGCGAGCTGCTGGCACAGCCGAGGAGCGACAACGCTGCCACCGCGAGCAGCGCCGACTTCATTTCTTGAACATCCTCTTCAAAGTGGCGGGCGTCGCGACGATGCGCGGCGCCAGCTTGATCCGCACCTCCGACGTATGACCGGCGATGACCTGCACCATCCGCGTCTGCGTCGCGTACTTCGGGTGGCTCACGCGCAGCCGGTACGTCCCTTCCCTCAGCACCCGGAGACCTCCAGCCGGTGCGGCGGCCCTGAAACTCGTCACCGGCGCGTCCGCGAGGGTCAGGACGGCGATCCGCGCGTCGCTCAGCGGCGCCCCACCCGGATCGCGTACCACCGTCAGCAGCTCGCCGTCGGTGGGAGCGATGGCGATCTCCAGATACCGGTACGCGTAGCCGGCGATCGAGATCGAGGCCGTCAGCAGGAGCACGATCGTGCGTACAGCCGCGAACGAGATGGAGCCACGGAGACGCGCGAGCGGAACGACGGCCGCCACGTGTCTAGCCTACCATCGGCCCCCCGCGATCCCACAGGAGCGGCACGGCGAGTTAGAGGAGCGGCACGGCTCTGTCGCGCCGCTCCGAACGTTGGGGGTATGGGGGGCCATGTCGGGGCCCCCCATCTCTACAGTCCAAGGTACGCGTGCTTGATGTGCGGGCTCTGTTGGAGCGCTTCGCGCGACCCGTCCAGCACGATTCGGCCATTTTCGATCACGTAAGCGCGATGGGACAGAGCGAGGGCCCGCGGCACGTTCTGCTCGACCAGCAAGATGGTGGTGCCGCGAGCATTGATCGCGCGGAGCGTCTCGAAGATCAGCCGCACCATCACGGGAGCCAGGCCGAGGCTCGGCTCGTCGAGCAGGAGCAGCGTCGGTCGCGCCATGAGTCCGCGGCCGATGGCGCACATCTGCTGCTCGCCGCCGGAGAGCGTGCCGGCGAGCTGCCGCTCGCGCTCGCGCAGCCGCGGAAAGATCCCGAACACGTCGTCCAGCGCGGCCGCTCGCGCGCGCTTGTCGCGGCTGCCGAGCTCCAGGTTCTCCCGCACCGTGAGCGTGGGAAAGAGCTGACGACCTTCGGGCACGTGCGCGATGCCACGGCCGACGATGACCGGCGACGGCTGGCCGTCGATGCGGTCGCCGTCGAACTCGACGCGACCGTGGCGGACCGGCAGCAGGCCGGTGATGGCGCGGAGCGTCGTGGTCTTGCCGGCGCCGTTGCTGCCGATGAGGGCGACCACCTCGCCCGCGTGAACCTCCAGCGAGACGTCGCGGACGGCCACGAGGTCGCGGTAGCCGGCCTCGATGCTACGGAGCCGGAGCAGCGTCGACATATTCCTCACCGAGATACGCCTCGATGACCCGGGGATGACGGGCGATGGCCGCCGGCGGTCCCTCCGCCACGCGCTCGCCGAAGCTCAGGACCACGATGCGATGCGAGAGCGCCATCACGGCGCGCATGTTGTGCTCGATCAACAGGATCGACACGCCGGCGGCGTGGATGTCACGGATGACCCCGACCAGCGCGCCGATCTCGGTGGGGTTGAGCCCGGCCATGACCTCGTCGAGGAGCAGCAGCGCCGGCTCCGTCGCCAGCGCGCGGGCGAGCTCCACCCGCTTGCGCTCGGCCAGCGTCAGGCCGGAGGCGGGCATGGTCGCCTTGGCGCCGAGCCCGAGCCGCTCGACGACGTCGCGCGCGCGCGTGCGCGCCGCTTCCGCGCGTGCGTGCCGTGAGAGCGCGCCGACGAGCACGTTGTCCAGCACGGTCAATCTTGGAAACGGCCGCACGATCTGGAACGTCCGGGCGAGGCCGAGGGCGCAGATCGCGTGGGGCTTCCAGCCGAGCACCGAGCGTCCACGAAAGCGGATCTCGCCGGAGTCCGGCGGCAGGAAGCCCGACAGCAGGTTGAACGCCGTCGTCTTGCCGGCCCCGTTGGGGCCGATGACGCCGACAACCTCGCCGTCGGCGACGTCGAGATCCAGGGCCGAGACGGCCTGCACGCCGCCGAAGCGCTTCGAGATGCCGCGGGCCTCCAGCAGGCTCACGCGACGTGGGGCCGCCGCCGCAGCGCGCGCGCGAGCCGCGGGTAGGCGCCCTCGGGCAGGAAGAGCACGACGCCGATGAGCAGGGCGCCGTAGGCGATGAGATGCGCGCCATGCCAGCCACCCTGCGCGAAGTAGTGGCGCGACACCTCGGCCAGCGGACTCAGAATGAAGGAGCCGACCACGGGGCCCAGCACGGTTCCGGCGCCGCCGACGATCGGGCGAATGATGATCTCGACCGACAGCGGCACGCCGAACACGGTATTCGGCTGCAGCGAGAACAGATAGAACGCATAGAACGTCCCCCCGATCCCGGTGAGGAAGGCGGACAGCACCATGGCGAGCATCTTGTACTTGAACGTGTTCACGCCGGCCGCCTCACAGGCGGTCTCGTCCTCGCGGATGGCGGCCAGATAGACGCCGAACCGCCGCCGCTCGAGCCACGCCACCAGCGCCGTCGCCGCCAGCATCAGCGCCAGCGCGACGTAGTAATAGACGCGCGTGTCCTGGAACTGGAACTGGCGCGGATTGCCGGTGAAGGTGATGTAGTAACCGAGGGCGCCGCCGACGGCCTCCGTGTTGCCGGCCACCACCCGACAGATCTCCGAGAAGGCGACGGTCAGCAGGACGAAGTAGAAGCCGCGCAGGCCGAAACGGAAGCCGAGAAACCCGATGACGCCGCCGAGGGCGGCCGCGAGGGCGCCGCCGGCGAACATGCCGATCCAGGGCGTGACGCCCCGCTCCACCGACAGGAGCGCGGCCGTGTAGGCGCCGATGCCGAGGAACGCCGCGTGGCCGGCGGAGAGCTGCCCGGCGTAGCCGCCGACGACGTTCCACGCCTGACCGAGGAAGCCGTAGAAGAAGATGAGGGTGAAGAGGGTCACCGCGTACGAGCCGAAGAGGGCCGGAAAGGCGGGCAGCGCGAGGAGCGCCACCACCACCGCCGCCACCGCCAGCCGCTTCATGCGGTGCGCTTGCCGAAGATGCCGGCCGGGCGGAAGAGCAGGATCAGCACCAGCAGCGAGAAGCTCACGAGTTCCTTGAGCGAGGGCTTGAGGAACACGGCGCCGAGGGACTCCGCGACGGAGACGAGCAGGCCGCCGATGAAGGCGCCGACGAGACTGCCCATCCCGCCGATGATCACGATGTTGAACGAGGCCACCGAGAGCTGCAGGCCGGTCGGCGGCTGGAACGGCAGCAGGGGTGCCACCAGCGCGCCGGCGGCGCCCACGCAGGCGGCCCCGACACCGAAGGCCACCGCGTAGACGCGGCGCACGTCGGTGCCGATCACGAGGGCGCCGTACGGGTTGTCGGCGGCGGCGCGGATCGAGCGCCCGACGTCGGTGCGAAAGAGAAAGAGCGACAGCACGAAGGTGAGTACGATCGCGACGCTGAACGTCACGAGCCGCGCGACGTCGACGAAGACGGGGCCGAGCCACACCGTCGACTGTGCCAGGGCCGAGCGCACGCGCTGCGGCTCCGGGCCGAAGAGCAGCAGCGCCGCATTCTCGAGCACGAGGGCGACGCCGAGCATCAGGAGGATCTGCATCTCGTGCGGAGCGTCGACGATGCGCTGCACGAGCACACGCTGCACGAGGAGGCCGGCGGCGAACAACACCGCCGCGCAGAGGACGAAGCTCGCGTAGGGATCGACGCCGCCCCGCGTGGCGAGCAGCCACGCCAGGTACATGCCCCACACCATCATGTCGCCGTGCGCGAAGTTGACGACGCGCATGACGCCGAAGATGAGAGTCAGCCCCACCGCCATGAGGCTGTAGACGCCGCCGAAGAGCAGGCCGTTGAGCAGCCCCTGGGCGACCAGCGTCAGGTCGATCGAACTACGCCTTGGGCCGCGGGAACACGAACTTCGTGAGCGCGTGCTCCTTCGGCCACACGGCCACCGGCTTCTGCTTCTGGATCTGGATCATGGCCGGCGCCGCATTCGGATTGTCGCCGATCTCGTTGAACATGACGGGGCCCGTGGACACCATGAGGTTGTCCTTGTAGCTCGTCTTCTTCAGCGCCTCCACGACGGCGTCCGGCTCCACCGACTTCGCCCGCTCCAGCACGTCGGCCAGCACGTGGATGCCGTCGTACGAGTAGCCCGAGTTGGTGTCGAGCGTCTTCCCGCCGGAGCGCTTCAGGTACTCCTCGGCGAGGCGCTGGGCCCTCGGATGCTTGAAATTCGGCCACGGCACCGAGGTCATCACGTACTCGAGGTCGTCCTTGAGCACGGCCAGCTGCCCGGCCTCGTAGAGCCCCGGGCTCCCGGGGCCGACGATGCCGAGGATCTCGACGCGCTGCTTGCGGATCTCCGGCAGCAGGAGCTGCGCGCTCGCCGGCCGCGTGATCGGCGAGATGATGTCGGGCCTGGCGGCCTTGGCGCGCGAGACCTCCGTGGAGAGATCCGACGGAGGCTCCGGCCAGGGGATGACCTCGACGATCTCCCACGACGGGTTGGCCGCCTTGTGGGCGGCCTGGAAGCCGCGCGCCTGGTTGGTGCCGAAGAGATCGTTCGAGTGCATGAGCACCACGCGCTTCGGACTCACCCCGGCTTCCTTGAAGATCTCGTTGAAGTACTGCACCGCCCGCACCCCGAAGAGCGTCCCCGTCGGGAAGTTGCGGTAGACGTACTGCGTCTTCTGCGCTCCTTCCTTGACCGCCCTGGCGACGTTCGCGGTGATCGGATCGGCGGCGGAGATGTCGACGAAGAACGGCACGCGACGCTGCTGCGCCACCGGCACGATGGCGTTCGTGTCGGCCGAGTTGAAGGTGCCCATCAGGATCTGGGCCCCGGCATTCACCAGCCGCTCCGCCTCGGCACGCGCCACGTCGGCCTTCGTCTGCGTGTCGCCGAGCATCAGCTCGAGCTTGGTGCCGTCCATCGCCTTGATGCCGCCGGCGGCGTTCACGTGATCGACGGCGATTTGCGCCGCCAACCGGCAGGCCTGGCCCGGCTCCGCGAGCGGACCGGTCACGCAATGGATCGCCGCGATCCTGATGGTCTTGGGCTGCGCGCGCAGCGAGCGGGGAACGGCGCCGACGGCGGCGCCGGCCACGGTTGCGCGGATGAACGTGCGACGGCTGAGACGCCACATGCGAATTCGCCTCCTTGCGATCGGTACGCGGATTATACGCGCGTATCATACGGTCGCCATGGCCGATCCCCGCCCCACGCGCATCCTCGTGTGGATGTGCGTGTTCATCGCCGTCAACCAGCTCGGCTTCGGCGCCATCGTTCCCGTGGTCGCGCTCTACGCCCGCTCCTTCGGCGTGCGGCAAGCGGCCATCGGGGTGGCCATCGCCGTCTACGGCCTCGCGCGCTTCCTGGTGGCGGTGCCGGTCGGCAAGCTCACCGATGTCCTCGGCCGCCGTGCAGCGCTCGCGCTCGGCGGCGTGGTCACGGCCGCCGGCAACCTGCTGTGCGGCTGCGCGCCGAACTTCACGACCTTCGTGGTGGCGCGCTTCATCGCCGGCGCGGGCGCCGCGCTGGTGCTGATCGCCGGCCAGATCGTGCTGGCGGATATCACGACGCCCGAGCGGCGCGGACGCGTGATGGCGATCTACCAGGGTGTGTTTCTCTTCGCGGTCGGCGTCGGGCCCTACCCCGGCGGCCTCCTCGCCGAGCGCTTCGGGCTCGCCGCACCCTTCCTGATCTATGCCGGCGCCGGCGTCCTCGCCTCCGCCGTCGCCTGGCTGCAGATCCCGGACACGCGCCAGCGGCGCCCGAGCGCCGAGGCGGTCACGACGCCACCGCCGTTCGCCGCGCAGGTGCGCCTGCTCGTCTCGCATCCCGGGTTCTTGCTGGTGAGCCTCGTCGGCTTCATGAGCGCCGTCGTGCGCACGGGCGCGCCTCTTTCTCGCCGCCTCGTCGTACGCGGCGTTTCTCACCGGCTGCGTGGTGTGGAGCGTGGCCGTCGGCGTCAGCGGCGCCGCGCCGGCCGCCTACGCGGCCGACGTGGCCCCGCCCGGCATGAACGCGGCTGCCATGAGCACCTATCGGATGCTCTCGGACCTCGGCTACGTGATCGGCCCCATCGCGCTCGGCGCCGTCACCGATCTTTCCGGCGCCGACGCCGCGCTGACCACGGCGGCGGCGCTCATGCTCGTCGTGGCCGCGCTCTTCGCCC
>JBIOXS010000010.1:0-25737 GCA_044869815.1 Candidatus Rokuibacteriota bacterium
CATTTCTCTAGGACGCCGGTTGCCCGGCGTCTCAAGCGGCCTAACCCGAGAGCACGGACGGGCCGCCCGATCGCTCTCCTATTCGGCCTTGCTCCGGGTGGGGTTTGCCTAGCCGACGCGGTCACCCGCGCCGCTGGTGAGCTCTTACCTCACCGTTTCACCCTTACCGCCTCGCGGCGGCGGTATGTTTCTGTGGCACTGTCCGTGGGGTCGCCCCCCCTGGCCGTTAGCCAGCACCCTGCCCTGCGGAGCCCGGACTTTCCTCCCGCCGCGTTGCCGCAGCCGGCGACCGTCCGATCTTCTCTGGCGCCCCTCCAGTATACGCGGAGCGTCGGACCGGCGGCCGCTCACCGGCGGATCAGCCGCTCGCCATCCCAGCGCCAGCCCGGAGCGCCGGGGCGCAGATGCACGCCGCCGAGCCACCGATCGAGCGCACGCGGACCGAGACCATCGAGGCGCCCTTCGAGGACGTCGGCGCCGTCCGGTGTGAGCGCGATCCGCCATTCGCGGGACGGCGCGTCGGCCTTTTCGATGGCGATCAGCGGCGCGAGATCGCGCACGGCGGCTGCGTACTGGACGTCGCCCATGCCGCGGCGGCGGTGAGGCGGCGCGTGGGCCACCGCGCGGAACAGATCTCCGAAGGCGTGCGGACCCCGAACCAGGGCATGCAGCGTCGCCGTTTCGACCTCGTCGAGGCCCTGCGCGACGGACGGAAAGCGGCCGAGGTGCAGGCGGATGGCGTCGCGGGCGAAGTCGAGTTCGGCCGGCGTCTGCGCGAGCGCGGTCGGATCGCGGGCGGCGTATGCGCGCCAGAGCGCCTCTGCGTCCGTCCGGGCGGCGCGGTCGAGGGGCCGGCGCCGCTCGAAGAGGTCTTCGAGCTCGGCCGCGGTCGACGAGCCCAGCCCGGCGAAGGTGTCGCTCAGGGGAGGGAACACCAGCCACACGGGCGTCGTCGCCGGCAGCCGGGCGGCGACGAACCAGAAATTGACGGCACAGAAGAGGTCTTGCTCGAACCAGAGGATGACCTCGTCGTCCGCGGCGGCGCGGGCGAGCGAGGCCTGGCCCTCACGCCAGCCGCGCTCGTAGTCGTCCGGCGTCACGCCGAGCCGCGGCGCGAGCCAGGCGGCGCGGACGCCCCCGTCGTCGACGGGCGGGCCTTCGACCATGATGTCGCGCCAGACGGCTCGGTGCCCGGGAAGCGTGGCGGGAAAGACGCCGAGCGTGGCGTCACCGTTCAGCAGATGCAGCACGCCGTCCGTTCTATCACGACGCGAAAGCGCGGGAGGAGCTAGAAGCCGAGGTCCTTGAAGAACTTTCGCATGGGACCTGGCTGCTCGACGACGGTGACGCTGGCCACCGAGCGCACCGGGCGCGAGACGGGCCGCGGCACGAGGGCGACGCGGACCTGCGATTGCTGACCGGCGTAGACCTCGACGGACCGCGTCTCAGTGACGAGGTTCGGATGCGTCACGCGCAGCCGGTAACGGCCTTCCTTGAGCTTGCGCGTGATGCGGCCGTCCGCCTCGGGGTTGAGCGTGGTCACGATTGCGTCCTGAGCGGTCAGGATCTCCACCGTGGCGCCCGGCAGCGGCTTGTGGTTGTTGGCCAGCTGTACCAGCGCCACGATCTCGCCCTGCACGGGCGCCGGCGGCTTCGTCAGACCGGTGTACGACACGAGCGTACCGATGATGGTGAGGCAGCCGGCGAGCACGCCGACCACGGCCTGGACGCGCGAGAGCGGCGTGCTGAGCACGACGCCCATCCACGATTGGGCGGCGGTGTTGGCGGCGCTTCCGACGACGTCCGACAGGCTCTCTGGCACGATCGGTTGTCCGGTCTCTTCGTTGGCCATCGCCCGCGGGATTCGCAAGGATCGCGCCACGCGTAAGTCCTCGAATTCGTACGCGTGCGAACGCGGGGTGGTGTCATGGTGGTCAGCCAGAACGGCAAGCGCTGATCAGCGGCTGACCAGCTTCGTAATTGCCGCGCGCGCGAGCGCATCCACGCGATCGTTCAGGACGTCGCCGCTGTGCCCCTTCACCTTGTGCCAGACCACGTGATGACGCCGTGTCTCGGCGATGAGCCGCTCCCAGAGATCGCGATTCACGATCGCTTGCTTGCCCGTGCCGAGCCAGCCGTTCTCCTCCCAGCGCACCCACCAGCGATCGCGAAAGCAGTTCATGACGTACGAGCTGTCGGTGTGGAGCGACACGCGGCGGCCGCTGCGGAGGGCGGCGAGACCTTCGATGGCGGCCGTGAGCTCCATGCGCTGGTTGGTGGTGTGCGGCGCAGCGCCGCTCACGATGTGCTCGCCACCGTCCTCGAGAATGAGGGCCGCCCAGCCTCCGGGACCGGGATTTCCCGAGCAGGCGCCGTCCGTATAGACGGTGAGGTCGGCGCTCAGCCTATTCTTGCCAGTAGAGGTAGCGGCCGCAGCTCTCGCAGACCATGAGACCGGTGGCGGAGCGCAATTCCTGCATCGCCTGGGGCCGAATGCTGACGCGACAGCCGCCACAGACGGCCGCCGACGTCACCGCCGCCACCGCCACGCCGCCGCGAGCCTTGCTGATCCGATCGTAGCTCGCGAGCAAACCGGGCGGCAGCTCTTTGGCCCGCAACCGTCGCTCGGCACGCTGGCTGTTCAGCTCCTGCTCGACGGCGCCGAGCTTTTTGCGAACGACCGCCTCGTCCTGCTTCGCCTGTTCCTCGCGCGTCTTGAATCGCTGCTCGGCATCCTTGATCTCGACTCCGAGCCGCTCCTGCATCTCCATGAGATTCAGGATGTCCTCTTCCGTCTTCGCCTTTTCCTGCTTGGCTTCCTCGATCTCCAGGAGGACGGCGGAGTACTCCTTGTTGGTCTTGACCTCGTAGAGCTTGGCTTCGAGCTTCTGGCGCCTGACGTTGGCGACCTCCAGGTCCTTTTCCCGGGTGCGGAGGTCCTTCTTGGTCGTGTCAAGCTTGCTCTTGATCGTCTCGACCGCTTTGCGCGCGTCGGTCAGCGCCGCCTGGATCGCCTCGATCTGCCGCGGCAACCGCGCTGCCTCCGACTCGAGGCCCGCGATCTTCGCGTCGAATCCCTGCAACTCGATCAACGTCTGAAGCTGAGAATCCACGATCTCTCCATGGAAGTGACAGCATGAACGGCCGAAACCACAACCGTCGAAAGCGCCGGAACGGTTGACCCCAGAGCGGAGCCACGACCATCGATCTCAGGCCACCCACGCTTCAAGCCGATCTCGCGCTCCGATACAGTAGTGGGCCCACCTGGATTCGAACCAAGACCTGACCGGTTATGAGCCGGGCGCTCTGCCATTGAGCTATGGGCCCGCGGGGATGTCCGCCTCATGACTCGAGAAAGCTCCGGAGCTTCTTGGACCGCGACGGATGGCGCAGCTTGCGTAGCGCCTTCGCCTCGATCTGGCGGATGCGCTCGCGGGTGACCGCGAAGTCCTGGCCGACTTCCTCCAGCGTGTGCTCGCAGCCGTCGGAGAGGCCGAAGCGCAGCCGCAGCACCTTCTCCTCGCGCGGCGTCAGGGTGTTCAACACCTTGTTGGTTTGCTCGCGCAGGCTGAGGCCGATGATCGAATCGACCGGCGAGACGACCTGCTTGTCCTCGATGAAATCGCCGAGATGACTGTCTTCCTCTTCGCCGATCGGTGTCTCGAGTGAGATCGGTTCCTGCGCGATCTTCAGAACCTTCCGCACCTTGTCGACGGGGACCTCCATCTTGGTCGCGATCTCCTCGGGGGTCGGCTCGCGGCCCAGCTCCTGGACGAGCTGGCGGGAGGTGCGGATGAGCTTGTTGATGGTCTCGATCATGTGCACGGGGATGCGAATCGTGCGCGCCTGGTCGGCGATGGCCCGCGTGATCGCCTGCCGGATCCACCAGGTCGCGTACGTCGAGAACTTGTAGCCGCGGCGATACTCGAACTTGTCCACTGCTTTCATCAAGCCAATATTGCCTTCCTGGATCAGGTCCAGGAACTGCAAGCCGCGATTGGTGTACTTCTTGGCGATCGAGATCACGAGCCGAAGGTTCGCCTCCACCATCTCCTTCTTCGCCACCGCCGCCTTGTGCTGCCCCTGCTTGATGACGGCCATCACCCGCTTGATCTCGTCGGCCTTGGCGTTGGCGCGTCCCTCGGCGACCTTGATCTCCTGCTGGGCAACCCAGATCTGCTGCTGCTTGGGGCTCTGGAACTTCTTGGCCGCCTTGAGATGCAGGTCGGAGGCGCCGTTTACGCCGTTGGTGGCGGGGTCGCGGAAGGCGACGTAGATGAGGTTCTGAACCTCCTCCGGCGACGGCCGGCGGCCGTTGGTCCAGAGGTGGATGACCCGCTCGGCGCGCTCGACGTCGTCGAGGAGGTCGCGGAGGCGCTGCACGAGACCACGCCGGCTCGGATCGCTGTCCTCGCGGTCGATGATCTGGTTGCCGATGCTGAGGGCGCGGAGCTTGTCCAGCACCTTCTTCTGCCGGTCCAGCGCCTGGTTCTCGAGCTTCTTCCAGGCCGGATCCTTGGCCTTGCCCTTGGCCGGGCTCTTCTTGCTGCCACCGCTCTTGGCCTTCAGCTTCTTGACCTTCTCCATGAGCTGGTCGCGCTCGCGGAGCAGACGGTCGACGCCGCCGAAGGCGTTCACGACCGTCCGGATGAGCGCCACCTCTTTTTCCTCGGTGAACTCCTCCTCGTTGACGTCGACGACTTCCTTGATGGAAATGTCGCCGCGCCGCAGGAGCTCGCGGAGCTCGCGGAACCGCTCGAGGGCCAGGTTGGTCGACAGAATGGCCACCGCGACCTGGTTCTTGCCTTCCTCGATGCGCTTGGCGAGTGCGATCTCGCCCTCGCGCGTCAGCAGCGCCACGCGTCCCATCTCGCGCAGGTACAGCCGCACCGGGTCTTCCGTGCGTCCGACCGGCCCCGGGGTCAGGTCGATCGGCTCCGCCGGACCGTCATCGTCGTCGTCCACGACCGTCGCCGCCTGCTGGCGCTCCCGGCCAACCTCGGAGGGCAGGCGCCCGGCCTTGGCGGAGTCGACCACCTCGATGTCCATCTGGCCGAACATCATCATGATGTCGTCGAGCTGATCGAGTGACACGATGTCGGAGGGAAGAGCGTCGTTCACTTCGTCGTAGGTGAGAAACCCCTTCTGCTTGCCGACGGAGATGAGCCGATCCAGCTCCTCCAGCTTCGGTTCTTCACTCATGCGCTTGAACTCCTTGCGGACCCTCGGGTCCCGTGGGATGCGAGTGGTCGACGACTCGATCGACCGCTTGCGCGCTGCCGCCCGTGAGCTCGTAGACGCGGGCGCTGTCGCGCTGCACGGCGTAGAGCTCGCCGTCGAGCGCGGAGGCCCCATCCTTGGCCTGAGCGACCGCGATGGACCGGCTGAGCTCGCGGACTCGCCGGCGGCGGTTCACGTACTCCAGCCGCCTCTGGAACTGCTCGATGCTGGACGTCGCGTCCTCGACGGCGCCGTCCTCGACGATCAAAGCAGAAATCATATGCCGCGCGGCCTCCGACGAGACCGTGGACAGCAGGGCGGTGGCGTCGAGAGCGGGGAAGGCCTTGAGGGCCTCCACGATCTCGCGCAGCGCGAGATGCGCGACATCCCCCGGCTCGAGCAGGGGGAGGAGCGTGGTCCGTGCCGGCGCGGACACCAGCAGCAACGTGATCAGCTTCCGATCCTCGGCCGACGGGGACGGCCCCGTCGCGGTGGCGACGCCGACCGGGGCCGCCGGCTTGCGCAGCGAGGCGGCGAGGCGCTGGGCCTCGATCCAGAGCTGCGTGGCGTCGACGCCGAGCCTTGCGGCGGCCTCGCGCGAAAGCGCGGCCGCCTCCTCGGCGTCCGACACTTTCGACAGCATGAGGGCCACGCGGGCGAAGGCGTTCGTGCGGCCGCGCGGCCCCGCTGGGTCGGCGTCACCGATCGTGCGCGCCAGGGCATACGACAGCAGGCTGCGCGCCGCGGCGATGCGATCGGAGAAAGCGCCGGCGCCCTCGGCGCGCAAGAAGGTATCGGGATCGTGGCCTGCCGGCAGGAGGGCGACCCTGACGCGCAGCGTCCCGGCGCTCTCGAACGAGCCCGAGCGATTCACCGCCCACGCAAAGCCGCCGGCGGTCGGCTCGAGCAGCTCCTGCGCCCGCTCGGCGGCCTTCTGACCCGCGGCATCGGCGTCGAAGAAGGTCACCACCTCGTCGCAGTAGCGCCGGAGCAACGCCAGCTGCGCCGGCGTGAAGGCCGTCCCGAGGGCGGCCACGGTTTCCGTGAAGCCATGCTGATGAGCCATGAGGCAGTCGACGTAGCCTTCGACGATCAAGGCCCTGTTCCGGCCGCGAATCGATTCCCGGGCGACGTCGGCGGCATAGAGGAGATTACCCTTCGTGTACAGCGGCGTCTCCGGCGAATTCAAGTATTTCGGCTGTTCATCGCCGAAGGCCCGGCCGCCGAAGGCGACGACGCGCGACTGCAGATCCCGGATGGCGAACAGCAGGCGGCCGCGGAACCGATCGTAGACGCCGGCGCGGTTGTCCCGTGCGACCGCGAGCCCCGCCGTGACCAGCGCCTCCTCGGCGACGCGCTCGGACTTCATGAACGTGAGGAGAGGGTCCCAACCCTCCGGCGCGTAGCCCAGCCCAAAGCGCCTGGCTACCTCAGGGTCGAGGCCGCGCTCGGCTAGATACTCGCGGGCGCGTGCGCCGGCAGGCTTCCAGAGCGCCTCGGCGTAGAACCGCGCGGCGAGGTCCATGACGCGCAGGAGCTCTTCTCGCCCGGAGTCGGCGCCCCCGCCGCGCTCCTCGGGGAGCGTCACGCCGGCGGCCCCGGCGAGGGCTCGCACGGCTTCGGGGAAGGACAGGCGATCCTGGCGCATCAGGAAGCCGAACACGTCTCCGCCCACGCCGCAGCCGAAACAATGGAAGATGCCCTTCTTCGGGTTGACCATGAACGAGGGGGTCTTCTCGCCGTGGAACGGGCAGAGCCCTTTCCAGTTGGCGCCGGCCTTCCGGAGATTCACGAACCGGCCGACGAGCTCGACGATATCCACCCCGGCGCGGATGTCGTCGAGCACCGCGGTGGAGTAGCTCGCCACTAACCGACCTTCAAGACGGCCACGGTGGCGCCGGCGCCGCCTTCCGAGGGCTCGCCGTCCCGGAACGATTCCACGAGCGGGTGCCCTTCGAGCAGCCCCCGCACGGCCTTGCGCAATGCGCCCGTGCCCTTGCCATGGATCAGCCTGACGTTCGGGAGTCCCGCCATGAACGCGTTGTCCAGATATTGCTCCACCAGCTCACGTGCCTCGTCGGAGGTCTTGCCGAGCAGCATCAGCTCGCGGTCGATCGGCCGGGTATTCACTGCCTCCGGCGTCGGCGCCACGGGCCGCCGACCGTTCGCGCTGGCCGCCGCCGTCGCCTCGACCGGGCGGAGTGCGCCGACGGGCACTCGCACCGTCACACTGCCGGCCCGGATCGTCGCGTAGTCGCCGGTGAGCGCGACGAGCTCGCCCTTGAGACCGAGGTGCTCGGCCGCCACGGCCATTCCGGCGGCAAGCGGGACGGTGTCGGCGGGCGCCGGCGCGGGTGTCGGCGCCACGCGGGCACCGACGTCTTGCAGCCGGCGTCGCGCTTCCTGAAGCGTCGGGCGCGAGCGCTCGGTCCGCTTCAATCGCTCCCACTCCGACGCCACCGCGCGACGGATCTCCGTGAGGAGCGCCGCCGCCTCGGCCTTGGCGCGCTCGATCGTCGACCGCGCGCGGCTCGCGGCATCTTGCTCCACGCGCTGGGCGGCGGCCAGGCGGGCGGCGGTCTCCGCCTCGCGGCGGTCGAGCTCGCGCGCCCGCTCGGCCTCGCTCCGATTGCGTGCGTCGAGCTGCGCGAGCAACTCGGAGACGCGGCGAGCCTGCTCCGAGCGATGGGTCTCTGCGCGCGCGATCAGCGTGGGCGAGAGGCCGAGGCGGGCGGCGATGGCGAGCGCCCAGCTCTGGCCGGGGCGGTCATAGACGAGGCGGAAGGTGGGGGCGAGGCTGGCGGCGTCGAACTCGACCGATGCGTTCCGCGCGCGCGAATGGGTGGCGGCGAACCCGCGCAGCGGCTCCAGATGTGTGGTCGCGACGACGAGGGCGCCGCGCTCGGCCAGCTCCTCGAGAATCGCCTGTGCCAAGGCCGCCCCTTCGTCGGGATCGGTTCCGGCGCCCAGCTCGTCGAGGAGGACGAGCGAATGACCATCGGCTTCGTCGAGGACCTGCCGGACCTGCTTCACGAAGGCCGAGAAGGTCGAGAGATTCTCCGCCACCGACTGCTCGTCTCCGATGATCGCGTACAGCCGGCCGAAGACGGGCAACCGCGAACGGTCGGCCACCGGAACGTGGCAGCCGGCCTGCGTCATCAGCGACAGCAGGGCGAGCGTCTTCAGCGCGATGGTCTTGCCGCCGGCGTTCGGGCCGGTGATCAAGAGCAGCGGGTGCTCGGGCGACAGCGTGAGATCGACGGGCACAACCTCGCGCGCGGGATCGCGCCACTGCTGGGCCAGCAACAGGGGATGCCGCGCCGCCCGCAGCTCCACGCGACCATCGGAATCGAGCGTGGGGGCGGTGGCCGCCATGCGCTCGGCCACGTGCGCGCGCGCGAAGACCCAGTCGACCTCGCCGACGGTATCGACGAGGTCCGTGAGCTCGCGCGCATGGGCGCGGACGCCGTCGGTGAGCGCGGTGAGAATGGCGACCGTCTCGTGCTCTTCGTCGCGGAGGAGCCCGACCAGATCGTTGTTCGCCTCGACGGCGCTCTCGGGCTCGACGAAGAGCGTCTGGCCGCTCTGGGAGCGATCGTGAACGATCCCGCGCAGTCGGCCGCGCGCCTCGGCGCGCAGCGGCACGACGTAGCGTCCGTGACGGATGGTGACGAAGCGATCGGCAAAGACGCGGTCACCCTCGCTCTGCAGCAGTCGCTCGAGGTCGGCCACGAGCCGCCGGCGGCGTTCACGGATCTCGCGGCGAATCTGCGCGAGACGCGCGCTCGCCTTGTCGGTCACCGCGCCGTCGTCGTCGAGGGACTGGCGCAGGCGGTCGCGAAGCTCGCTCAGACGGGGCAACGCCTCTGCCGTGGCCGCGATGGCGGGCGCGACGGGCTTGACGGCACGGCCGTACGCGGCGAGACGGGACGCGCAGTCGAGGACGGGCACGAACAGGAGCAGGTCGGCGCCGTCGAGGGCCGTCCCCTCGGCGCTGGCGCGCGCGAGTGCGGGGCGGACGTCAGGAACGCCGTCGAGCGGCGGAGCGCCTTCCTGCGCGAGCGCGCGGCGGGCTTCCGCCGTGAGATCCAGCGCTGCTTGGACTTCGGTCGCCTCGGTGAGGGGACTTGCCGCGAGAGCCCGGTCACGTCCCATCTCGGTGCGGGCGTCAGAAGCGAGGAGAGTCCGGATAGCGTCCCACTCGATCCCGCGTCCCCAGATTCGGCCTACCTCCACCTTCGCCTCACTCGCTCCCACCCGAGTTGATGGGAGTGTTGGCGGTACCGTCCGGAGTGTTGCCGCGGCTAATCGGCCATCCGCTCCCGCCGCTTCGCCTTTTTGCGTGCGGCCAGGGCCTTGCGCTTGCGCCGAACGCTGGGCTTTTCGTAATGCTGGCGCTTCTTGAATTCCGAGAGGAGCCCCGCCTTCTCGCACTGCTTCTTGAAGCGCTTCAGCGCGCTTTCGAAGGATTCATCGGGCTCGACGATTACCTTGGTCACTCGGCTCCCCCCTCCGGCGAGTCACAGGGCTGGTGGGTAAATGTCAACTATATACCATGCAGCCACACCCCCGGCAATCGAAGGCGGGGTATCGTCTGCTAGACTGCGCCGAGCCTAGACCGTGACGACGCTCGCTGCACCTCCACTGTGGACCGTCGGCCCCTTCATTCTGATGCTCTTGGCCATCGCCGTGGCCCCGCTCGCGGTGCCGCACTCGTGGGAGCCCAATCGCAACAAGCTCGTGGTCTCCGCCGTCCTCGGCGCACCGATCCTGCTGCTCTATCTGGGACGGCGACCTGCCGCCCTGGTCGGGATGGCCGAGGAGTACGTGTCGTTCATCGTCCTGGTCGGCGGCCTCTACGTCATCTCCGGCGGGATCCTGCTCCGCGGCGATCTCGAAGCGACGCCGACGACGAACACCGGCTTCCTCGCGGTGGGGGCGGTGATCGCCTCGTTCATCGGCACCACGGGGGCCTCGATGCTGCTGGTTCGCGCCCTGCTGCAGACGAACCGCGAACGGCGCCACGTCCGGCACACCGTGATCTTCTTCATCTTCCTCGTGTCGAACATCGGCGGCATGCTCACGCCGCTGGGGGATCCACCGCTGTTTCTCGGTTATCTGCAGGGCGTGCCGTTCGTGTGGACCTTCCGGTTGTGGCCGCAGTGGCTGTTCATGACCGGTATCCTGCTCGTCGCCTACTTCGTCTGGGACACGCGGATGTACGCGCGGGAGACGCCGACGGCGCTCCGACGCGACCGCACGCAGGTCGAGCCGCTGCGCGTCCGTGGCGTCCTGAACGCGCTCGGGCTCGGCCTCGTCGTGCTCGCCGTCGCCTTCCTGCACGCGCCGTGGCGGGAGCTCGCGATCGTGACCGTGTCTGCCGTCTCGATGTGGCTGACGCCGGTCGCGATCCGCCGCGCCAATGCGTTCACGTCTTACCCGATCGTCGAGGTCGCCGTGCTCTTCTTCGGGATCTTCCTCACCATGATCCCCGCCCTCGACATTCTCCGGGCGCGCGGCGGCGAGCTCGGCGTGCGCGGACCGGCGCAGTTCTTCTGGGCCAGCGGCGTGCTGTCGTCGTTCCTCGACAACGCGCCGACCTATCTGACGTTCCTCGCTCTCGCGCAGGGCCTCGGGCTCGCCGGCGAGGTCGTCGGCATCCCGCACGCCATCCTGGCCGCGATCAGCGTCGGGGCAGTGGCGATGGGGGCGAACACGTACATCGGCAACGCGCCGAATTTCATGGTGAAGGCCATCGCGGAGGAGGCCAAGGTGCCCATGCCGAGCTTCTTCGGCTACATGGTCTACAGCGGCACGATCCTCCTCCCGCTGTTCCTGCTCACGTCGTTGATCTTCTTCCGGTGAGTCCGACACCGGTTCTGGTGCTGCCCGGATACGGCGACTCCGGGCCCGACCACTGGCAGACTCGGTGGGAGGCGGCCGATCCGCGCTTGCGACGCGTGGCGCAGCGTGACTGGCTCGAGCCGAAGCTCGATGACTGGATGGCCGCGCTCGATCGCGAGGTGTCCGCGTGCTCGACGCCGCCCGTGCTGGTCGCGCATAGCCTCGGCTGCGTTCTGGTGGCCCACTGGGTCGAGCGGACGCGGCGCACCGTCGCCGGCGCGCTGCTCGTAGCGCCGGTGGACGCGGATGCGCTGGCGGAGGTCCTCGAGGCGGTGCAGAGCTTCAGGCCCGTGCCGCTGGTACGACTCCCGTTCCCGAGCATCGTCGTTGCCAGCGACGACGATGTCTACACGAGGCGGGAACGGGCCGAGGCATTCGCACGAGCGTGGGGCAGCCGATTCGTCGGCCTCTCGGGCGCCGGCCATATCAACAGCGAGTCCGGCTACGGGACCTGGCCCGACGGCCGTGCGTTGCTCGACGAGCTGCTCCGCGGCGCCGACCGCTAGCCCTTGGAGACCAGCTCGAGGACCCGCGTGGCGGCCGCCGTGACGGCCGCCGCCACCGTCTCCTCCTCCTCCGCCTCGAACACGGTGAGGACGTGGTCGGGCACTTCTGCCTTGTGAGCAGGCCGGCCGATGCCGATCTTCACGCGCCGGATGCCTTCCGTGCCCAGCGCGTCGATCACCGACTGCACGCCGTTGTGGCCGCCGGCGCTGCCCTTGAGCCGCGTTCGCACCTTGCCGAGCTCCATGTCGATGTCGTCGTAGACGAGCACCAGATCCTCGGGAGCGGCGCCGAGGCTCTGGAGGACGCGCCGGACCGCCGGACCGCTCACGTTCATGAAGGTCTGCGGCTTCACCAGGTACAGGCTGTCGCCGCGCCAGGTCGCACGGGCGAGGTGAACCCCGCTCTCGGCGTGGAACGCCCTCTTGAGCTGCGCGGCGAGGGCATTCACGACGCGCTGGCCGATGTTGTGGCGGGTGTCCCGATACTCCGGGCCGGGATTGCCGAGTCCCACCACGACATGGGCCACGCCGGTCGATTACTTCTCGGGCTTCTTCGCCGGAGCCTTCTTGCCGGCTTCCGCCTCCGCGGGCGCCGCCTCTTCCTTCGGCTTGCGCTCCGTGAGTACTTCGGGCTCGGCCGGAGTGACGGCCGCCGCCACCACCGGGGCCGCGACTTCTTCCGCCATCGGCGGGGACACGGTCACCACCGCCTGGCCGGGATCGTTGATGATGCGGACACCCTGGGGCGGCCGCAGGTCAGCCACCGTCAGCACGTCACCGATGGCCAGGTTCGTCACGTCGGCGTCGATGCGCGCGGGGATGTTCGTCGGCAGGCAGGACACCTCGACCTCGTGCATGACCAGGCTCAGGATGCCCTTGGTGTCCTTGACCCCGATCGCCTCACCGACGGGATGGACGGCCACCCGGACCGTGATGGCGCGATCGGCGGAGACCTCTTGGAGGTCAACGTGGAGGAGCGCGTCCGAGACGGGATCGAACTGCATGTCGCGGATGATGGCCATCAGGGTAGCGCTGTCGCCGTCGAACTTCAGCGTCAGCAGCTGCGTCGACCCCTCGTGACCGTGGATGATCCGCAGCACGGCGCGCGGGTCGACGGTGATGGTTTGCGGCGTCGTGCCGCCGTAGAGAATGGCCGGCACCACGCCGGCACGGCGCAGCTTGCGGACGACGGACTTGCCCGTCCCCGCGCGACGCCTGATGGTCAGCTCTTGCATCGTCATCGCTCTCGCTCCTTCATACGAACAGCGTCGAGACTGATTCTTCGTCGTGGATGCGTCGGATCGCCTCGCCGAGCAGCGGGGCCACCGTGAGCACCGTCACCCGCGCCATGCGCTTGCCCTCGGACACGGGAATGGAATTGGTCACCACGACCTCCTCGAGCGGCGAGGCCTTGATGCGGTCCACGGCCGGCCCCGACAGCACGGGGTGGACGCCGCAGGCGAGGATCCGGCGAGCGCCTTCCCGCTCCAGCGCGGAGACGGCCTGTACGAGGGTGCCGGCGGTGTCGATCATGTCGTCGATGACGACGGCGTCCTTGTCCGTGACATCACCGATGAGATGCATGGCGACGGCGGCCCCGGGCTTGTCGCGCCGCTTGTCGATGATGGCCAGGCTGGCGTTGAGGCGCTTGGCGATGGCCCGCGCCCGCTCGACGCCGCCAGCGTCGGGCGACACGATGACCGGCTGGTTCAGGTCCTTCTTGCCCAGATAGTCGATGATGACCGGCGCGGCGAAGAGGTGGTCCACCGGAATGTTGAAGAAGCCCTGGATCTGACCGGCGTGCAGGTCGAGAGCCAGGACCCGGTCCACGCCGGCCGCCTCGAGAAGATCGGCCACCAGCTTCGCGGAGATCGGCACCCGGGGCTGGACCTTTCGGTCCTGGCGGGCGTAGCCGTAGTACGGCAGCACGGCCGTGATGCGATGCGCCGACGCGCGCTTGAGAGCGTCGATCATGATCAGCAGCTCCATCAGCGTGTCGTTGACGGGCGGACACGTCGGCTGGATCACGAACACATCGGCTCCGCGGACGTTCTCGTTCACCTGGACGTAGACTTCACCGTCCGAGAAGCGCGTGACCTCGGCGTCCGAGAGCGGCACGCGGAGGTATTGCGCGATCTCCTCGGCCAGGGCCCGGTTGGCGTTGCCCGTGAAGAGTTTCAGCTCGTAGGACATCGGCGCCTCGCCCTCGTCGGTGTGGCAGGGGCGGGAGGATTCGAACCTCCGAATACGGGATCCAAAGTCCCGCGCCTTACCGCTTGGCCACGCCCCTTCATCCCCGTCTCGCTCCGTTCGCCACCAGCCGCACGGCCGGACCGGTCAACGTCCGCACCGCCCAGCACTCCCACGACCCGCGAGCCACGCGCCCCCGGATCTGGCGCGCCTGCTCGTACGAGCGGGCGACGCCGAAGACCGTCGGGCCGCTGCCCGACATGAGGGCGCCGAGTGCCCCCGCCGCCAGCAGGGCCGCCCGCATCTGGACGATCTGCGGGAAGACGGCCACCGCCGCCGCCTCCATCCCATTGTAAAGGCTCGCCGCGACGCGGGCCGCGCTCCGGCCGAGCGCGCCCGCGAGCGCCCGGGTGGCGGTGCCGTCAGAGTACATCGCCGGCGTGAGTCTCCCGTACATCTGGGCGGTGCTCGAGGGCACCCTGGGATTGACGAGCACGAGCGCCATCGACCGTCCTCTCAGCGGCTCCACCTTCTCGCCACGCCCGCTCGCCAGCGCGGCACCGCCCCGCAGGAAGAAGGGAACGTCAGAGCCGAGCGTCGCCGCCACTTCGTCCAGTCGCTCGAGCGGCCACTGCAGACGCCACAGCCGGTTGAGTCCCAGCAGCACGCCGGCGGCGTCGCTCGAGCCTCCGCCCAAGCCGGCCGCCACGGGGATGCGCTTGTCGAGCGCGATATGCACGCCCCCACGAACCCCGGCTGCCTCCTTCAGCGCCGTCGCCGCACGCCACGCGAGGTTACCCGCGTCGGTCGGGACCTCGGTGGAGCCGCTCCGCAGCTCGAGGTCGTCGGCGTCGTCGAGGGTGATACGGTCGGAAAGATCGACCGCTTGCATCACGGTCGCGATCTCGTGATACCCGTCAGCCCGCTTGCCGAGGACCTCCAGAGTCAGGTTCACCTTGGCAGCGGCCCTGAGCACGAGGCGACGGGCGCTTCCCGACCCTTTCGACAAGGCACGACAGGCTAACACGCAGCCCCACGACGGTCAACGGATGCTGTGTGTTTTCGCGTCCTTGGGCGGCGTCAGGACGAAGCGCTCCGGGTCGACGCCACCGTTCAGGGCGAGCGATCGGTAGCGGATCTTCGCGGTCACGTAGCCCTGGCCGGCCGACACGTCGAGACCGGTGAGCGCCCCGTCCTCGGCCCGGAGAAAGCGGATCTCCGCCTCCGTCCGGCCGCCGACGATGTTCACCCGGTTGACGACGCCGGTGGAGAAGTCCATCCAGACGCGTTGCTCGTGGTATCGGCCGATCAGATTGATCGACGGGCCGTCGGCGTCGGGCGCGAAGATCTCCGCGATCCGAAGATCCTTCGGCGGGACCACGCGGCCGGAGAGCACGGCGACCAGGTCATCGGGCTCGAAGGGCAGGCTCAGCATCGACGCCGCCGTCTCCACCGTCGCCGGACCCGTCGTCACCTCGTTGGTGGCCGCGTTGTAGGCGACGAGCTGCGCGTCCTTCACGGTGACCAGCAGCACCGGCTGACCGAAGGGCGAGATCGCCTCGAAGCGCAGCGAGGCGGGGGTCTTGGAGAGAAGAATCCCGGTGAAGCGCTGTTCCTCGGAGCCCTTCTTGAGGGTGATGTCGGCGAGCGCGCGCAGGTCGGACAGCGCGTGCCAGTGTCCGACCAGGAGATCGATGGCCCGCCGGGCGTCTTCGGAGACCGGCGTCCGCGGCGGCGGCGGCGCGATGGTGCAGCCCGTCAGCACCCAGACGACGAGCGCGCTACTGAGCAGCCTTCGAACGCTCACCCTGCACACGGCGAAGCCGCGACTTGGCATCTTGAACCTTCTTGGCGACGCCCTCCACGTTCGGGTCGAGCGCGAGTGACTTCTCCCACGCGTTGAGCGCGTCCTCGTCGAAGCCGTTCTTGGCGTAGGCCTCGCCCAGGTGGTCGAAGATGACCGGATCCTCTTTCGTCTTCTCGACGGCCCGCTTCAGCTCGCGGAGCGCGTCGGGATAGCGGCCCTGCTGGAAGTAGGCCCAGCCGAGACTGTCGATGAAGTAGCCGTTCTCCGGCTCGAGATCGAGCGCCTTCTTGATCAGCGTCACCGCCTCGTCGAGGTTCTGACCGCGCTCGGCGAACATGTAGCCGACGTAGTTGTACGCCTCGGCGTGTTTGGGATCGAGCGTGATGACCCGGCGGAACGCGCGCACGGCGTCGTCGAACTTCGCCTGCTTCTCGAGCACGACGCCCACCTGGAATTGCAGATCCCGATGCTTCTCGTCGAGCGTCAGGCCCTCCTGCAGCGTCTCCAGCGCGCGGTCGTACTCCTTGGCCCGGAAGTACGCGGTGCCGAGATAGAGGAAGAGCTCGGGGCGGCGCGGCTCGAGGTTCACCGCCTCGCGGAGCACCGCGATCGACTCGTCGTAGCGCTTGCCGCGGCTGTGCAGGAATCCCAGCTGGACCCGTGCGTCGATCGAGCGTGGGTCCGTCCGCAGGATCCGCTCGAGCTCCACGCGCGCTTCGGCGTCCTTGCCGGCGTCCATGTAGGCCGTGGCCAGGAAGTACCTCGCGCGCAGGTTGGTGGGCTCCAGCATGACCACGCGCCGGAACGCATCGATGGCGCGGTCCCAGAGCTTCTGCTCGTAGAAGACGGCGCCCAGCTTCATCCAGACACGCGCGTCGCGCGGCGCCAGCTCGGCGAGCTGCTCGATCTCCGTCTGGGCTTCCTGGTAGCGGCCGAGGCGGATCAGGAGGTCGCCCAGGCGCTCCACGAACGCGGGATTGTCCGGATTCGACTTCACGGCACGGCGGTACGTGTCGACGGCTTCGTCGGAGCGATGCCGCGACTCGTAGACGTAGCCGAGCGCCGTCCAGGCGCCGTCATGGTCGCTGTCGAGCTCCACGGCACGCTTGAGGCGGGCGATCGCCTCGTCCCAGTTCTCGGTCTCGATGGCGAGCCGACCGAGCAGGAAGTGCGCCTGCGCCAGCCGCGGCTGCCGGTCGACGAGACGCAGGAGGACCGTGCGTGCCCGGTCGTAGGCCTTCTGCTCGACCTGGTAGCGGGCAAGCGTCAGATAGGCGTCCTCGCTGGCCGGGTTCAGCGCGATCACGCGCTCGAGCTCCGCCTCCGCCTCCGCATACTTCTTCTGCGCCCGGAGGAGCTCGGCCAGCGTCAGGTGCGGCTGCACGTCGTTGGGCGCCAGCTGGACCGCCTTGCGCGCCGCCGTCAGCGCCTCCGCCGGCTGGTCGGTGCGCACGAGCCACTGCGCGAGCTGCGTCCACAGGAACGCCGAGTTCGGATCACGCTTCAGCGCGTCCTGCAGGAGCGGCACCGCGTCCCGGAAGCGCCCGGCGTGGACGAGCATCTGTGCGGCGGCGAAGTCGTAGTAAGCGTCGGCCTGGGGATCTCGCGCCATGACGGTGACACGACGCGGTGCCCCGTCGTCGTCGACCGCCCTCGCCGTGCGCGATGTCGACGCGCACGCGGCGGTGGCGAGGAAGAGGAGGACAATCACGGAGCCGCGGGCGCGGTTCATCGTGCAGGACCTCGTGCGCCCACCGGAAAACGTCGCGCCGTCGTGAGGAGGCGGCGCGCGACGTCGGCGAGCGCGGGATCGGAAATCGCCGAGGCCGCCTCGTCGATGTCGCGACGATCGTCGTCGGTGAGCGCCGTCACGCGGCGCTCGCGACGCTCGGGTCGCGACCGAGGTTCGGTCTCCAGCGTGCCAAGCGTGAAACGCAGCGAGCGAACGGCGGGGCTCTCGGCGCCGAGCCGGGCGGTGAGCTCCGACGCGCGCAGCGTGAGCTCGTGCAGCCACGGCGAGTTGTCGACGACGACGTGCAGGCAGCCGTTCGTGAGCGACTGCGGGCGCGTACGGCGCGCCATCTCGGGGCCGACCAGAGCCGTCCACGCGCGACGAATGTGATACTCGGGGAGCCGATCGGAGAGCTGCGGGACCGCGCTCATGAGCACGTCGGCGACGGCGCGAGGCGTTCCGTGCTTCATCTCCTCGGGTATTCTACACCCCGAAGTGCCTGCCAAATTGACTGCTTTCTGACCGACCTTTATAGTGGCCGTACCCATGGCAAAACCTCGTCGCGGCGAGACGCTCGAGCTGTCGATCGACGACCTCGCCTTCGGCGGCGAGGGCGTCGGCCGCGCGGACGGGTACGTCGTGTTCGTGCGCGGCGGTCTCCCGGGTGATCGTCTTCGCGTGCGACTCACCGAGGCGCGCGGCCGTTTCGGACGCGCGGCCATCGAAGAGGTGCTCGTGCCGTCGCCGGACCGCGTCGCGCCCCCGTGTCCGTACTTCGGACAGTGCGGCGGCTGCCGCCTGCAGCACCTGGCCTATCCTGCGCAGCTCGCGTTCAAGGAAAAGCAGGTCCGCGATTGCCTCAACCGGCTCGGCGGCGTCGGCGAGTTCGAGCTGCGGCCGATCCTGCCGGCGCCCGAGCCGTACGGCTACCGGAACAAGATGGAGTTCACCATCGCCGGCGACCCGGCCGCGCTCGGGCTCCACGTCTTCGAGCGATACGACGTCGTCCTCGACATCGAGCGCTGCCTGCTCCAGTCGGAGACGATGAACAGCCTCCTCGACGAGTTCCGCCGGCAGCTGCGCGACCGCGCGCTCTCGGTCTGGGACCCCCGGACCGAGCGCGGGCTGCTGCGCTTCGTCATGATGCGGGAAGGGCGCAACACCGGGGAGGCGATGGTCAATCTCGTCGCCGCCGCCCCCGCCGTGGAGACGCTGACTCCGGTGGCGGATGCGTTGCGCACGCGCGCGCCCGCCACCGCGAGCGTGGTCCTGAACGTGAACGCCAAGAAGGCCAGCGTGGCCGTCGGCTCCGAGGAGCATCTGCTGTCGGGCCGCGAGCACATCACCGAGTCCCTGGACGGCGTCGTCTTCCAGGTCTCGGCGAACTCGTTCTTCCAGACGAACACGCAGCAGGCCGAGCGCCTGTTCGCCATCGTCGAGGCCGCCTGCGAGCTCGACGGGACGGAGACGCTGCTGGATCTCTACTCCGGCACGGGCGCAATCAGCCTGCTGCTGGCGCGGCGCGTGCGCGCGGTCTATGGCATCGAGGTGGCCGCGGCGGCGGTGGCCGACGCCGTCCGTAACGCGCGCGTCAACGGCATCCACAACTGCACCTTCCTCGCGGGCGAGGTCCGTCACGTCCTGCCGGATCTGCTGCGCCAGGGTGTGCACGCCTCCGTGGTCGTGGCCGACCCGCCCCGCGCCGGTTTTCACCCGAAGGCGCTCAGCGCCCTCGTCGCCCTGGCGCCCGCGCGCGTCGTCTACGTCTCCTGCAATCCGTCCACGCTCGCGCGCGACGTGGGCGATCTCGTCGGCCAGGGCTATCGCCTGGACTGGGTGCAGCCGGTCGACATGTTCCCGCAGACGCCGCACATCGAGGCCGTCGCCCGGCTGCGCCGCGCCTCATGAAGACGTTCCTGACCCGGCGACTGCTCCAGTCGCTGGTGGTCTTGCTGGGCGTCTCGTTCGTCGTCTTCTTCATCCTCTTTCTCACCGGTGATCCCGCGCTGGTGCTGCTGCCGCCGGAGGCGAGCGCCGACGACATCCAGCAGTTCCGCGAGCGCATGGGCTTCAACGACCCATTCCTCGTGCAGTACGGTCGCTTTCTCGGCGGCGCGCTCCGCGGCAACTTCGGCGACTCGATCCGCCACGGCGAGCCGGCCTTCCACCTGGTCGTCGAGCGCATGCCGGCGACCCTGCAGCTGGCGGGGGCCGCGCTGCTCGTCGCCCTCTGCCTGGCCATTCCGGCCGGCATCGTGTCCGCCGTGCGGCGCAACAGCGTCCTCGACTACGTGTCGACCGTGGTCGCTCTGCTCGGCCAGTCGATGCCGACGTTCTGGCTCGGGATCATGCTGATCCTGCTGTTCTCGGTCCAGCTCCAGTGGCTGCCGTCGTCCGGCCGCGGCGAGTTCCGACACCTCATCTTGCCGGCGATCACCCTCGGGCTCTTCACCACCGCGCGCATCACCCGGCTCACGCGGTCCGGGATGCTGGAAGTGCTGAGCCAGGATTACATCCGGACCGCCCGCGCCAAGGGGGTGAGCGACCCGCCCGTGGTGTGGAAGCATGCGCTGAAGAACGCGGCCATCCCGATCGTGACCATCGTCGGGATCGAGCTCGGCACGCTGCTGGGCGGCTCCGTCATCACGGAGACGATCTTCGCGTGGCCGGGAGTCGGACGGCTCTCGGTGCAGGCGATCTACAACCGCGACTACCCGGTCGTGCAGGCCGCGGTCTTCCTGCTCGCGACGACCTTCGTCCTCGTCAACGTCTTCGTCGACATCCTCTATACGTACCTGGATCCGCGCATCCGGCTGCGATGAGCACGACGGCGCGGGCGCTGACGCTGCAGGAGGATCTCCGACCGGCCCGCCGCGAGTGGACCCAGTTCGTGCGACGCCTGGGGCGCCGGCGCACGGCGCTCTTCGGCGCCGTCGTGGTGGTGCTGGTGGTCATGACGGCCCTGGCCGCCCCGTGGGTGTCGCCGTTCGACCCGCTCGAGCAGTCGATCGGCGAGCGCCTGAAGGCGCCGGGCTGGCGCGATCATGCCGGCCGCGCGCACGCGCTGGGCACGGACCACCTCGGACGCGACATCCTGGCGCGGATCATTTACGGCGCCCGCCCGGCGCTGCTCGTGGGCTTCGCGGCGGTCATGATATCGGGCGTGCTCGGGATGATCGCGGGCCTGCTCGCCGGCTACTTCGGTGGGCGCGTCGACGACGTGCTCATGCGCCTGGCCGACATCCAGCTGGCGTTTCCGTTCATCCTCCTGGCCATCGCGGTCATCGGCGTGCTCGGCCCAAGTCTGACGACCATCATCTGCGTGATCGGCGTGTCGAGCTGGGTCGTCTATGCCCGGATCGTGCGCGGGGCGGCGCTGTCGCTGCGCGAGCGCGAGTTCGTCCAGGCCGCGCAGGCGCTCGGTGGCGGAGACGGGCGCATCCTCGTGCGTCACATCCTGCCGAACGTCTTCACGCCGTGGCTGGTGGTGGCCACCCTCGACATGGCTCGCGTGATCGTGATCGAGTCGGCGCTGTCGTTTCTCGGTCTCGGCGTGCAGCCTCCGGCGGCGACGTGGGGCGGCATGCTCGCCGACGGTCGCGTCTACATCTCCACCGCCTGGTGGCTCGCCACGTTTCCGGGCCTGGCCATCCTCCTGACCGTGCTCGGGATCAATCTGTTCGGCGACGGCTTGCGCGACACGCTCGACCCCCGGCTGAAGATCTAGACAGACCGCGCCGTACTCCACCGCCGCCGCAGCAGGAGGAGGGCGCTCGCGACGGGAACGGTGACCCAGAGCACGCCCGATGCGACGCCGCTCGCGAGGTTGATGGCGATCACGAGGGCACCACCGACGGCGGCCGTCCACAGCAGCGCCACGGTCAGCCCGCCGATCGCGCGCCGCCAGCCCAGCCGCGCCACGCTCGACGCCACGAGCGCGCCCGCCGTGTCGAAGCCGACGTCGGCGACGCTGGACGTGCGCGACGGCTCGGTCGCCTGGTGCAGCTCGTCCAGGCACGCCCACCCGATGGACACGAACAGCGCCACCCAGGCCGCCGTCCGCACCGACCAGCGCCGCTCGCGCGTGAGGGCGACGAACCAGAGCGCGGCGAGCACGGCGTACTCGGTGACGTGCGCTGTCTTGCGCACGAGCGCGTGCAGGGCCGCGATCTGACCGGGACTGGCCCACGGCAGTACCCACTGGAGCAGGGGCCGGATGACGCTGCCGGTGTGGTCCGCGCTGAAGTCTCCGGTCGAGAACCACATGATCATCGCCATCCAGGCGAGCGGCGGCAGCCAGATGGTGAGGCGGATCACGCGGCTATGATACAGTCCTGCCGATGCTCGGCGAGATCTTGGACGATCTGCTGATCTCCGCCTCGACGGGCCCCTGCATCACCGCCACTCGCCACTTTCCCGCGCGCGATGCCGTCTACGCGCCGTTTCCGCCGACGATGGATCCACGCATCGTCGAGGCGCTGCGCGCGCGTGGCATCGAACAGCTCTACAGCCACCAGGCGACGGCGTGGGACCTCGTGCAATCCGGCCATCACGTCGTGGTGGTGACGCCGACGGCATCGGGCAAGACGCTCTGCTACAACCTCCCCGTGCTGCAGGCGCTCGTGCATCAGCCGGACGCGCGCGCGCTCTATCTGTTTCCCACCAAAGCGCTCGCCCAGGATCAGCTCGCCGAGCTCGAGCAGCTCGCCAAGCAGCTGCCCGAGATGCGGATGTTCACCTACGACGGCGACACGCCGCAGGACGCGCGGCGGGCGGTGCGCGCCCGCGCGAACGTGGTGCTGACCAACCCCGACATGCTGCACTCGGGGATCCTGCCGCACCACACGAAATGGGCCGTGCTCTTCCAGAACCTGACCTATGTCGTGATCGACGAGCTCCACGCCTACCGCGGCGTCTTCGGCTCGCATCTGGCCAACGTCCTCCGCCGGCTGCGTCGCATCTGCGCGCATTACGGCTCCACGCCGCAGTTCATCATGGCCTCGGCCACCATCGCCAATCCCGGCGAGCTCGCCTCGCGCCTGACCGGATATGCGGTGGACGAGCTGGCCGAGAGCGGCGCGCCGCGGGGCGAGAAGACGTTCCTCTGCTACAACCCGCCGGTGGTGAACCGGGAGCTGGGGATCCGCGCGCCGTACCTCGGCGAGGCGGCGAAGATGGCGATCCGTCTGCTCCGCGAGAAGATCGCCACCATCATCTTCGCGCAGAGCCGATTGTCGACCGAGGTGCTCCTGACTGCGATCAAGAGCGGCGTGGCCGACCGTGCCACCGGCGAATCAGGGATCGTGCGGGGCTATCGTGGCGGCTACCTGCCGAACCGGCGCCGCGAAGTGGAGCAGGGGCTGCGCGGCGGCGACGTGCTCGGCGTCGTCTCCACCAACGCGCTCGAGCTCGGCGTGGACATCGGCCATCTCGACGCCGCGCTGATGGCCGGCTATCCGGGCACGATCGCCTCGCTCTGGCAACAGGCGGGACGGGCGGGCCGGCGCTCCGGCGCCTCGGCGGCGATCCTCGTGGCCACCAGCGCGCCGCTCGATCAGTTCATGGTGACGCATCCCGAATATCTCTTCGGCACGCCGCCGGAGCACGCGAGGATCAATCCCGACAACCCGTTCATCCTCGTGAACCACCTCAAGTGCGGCGCCTTCGAGCTGCCGTTCGAGGCCGACGAGCCGTTCGGGGAGACCGACGTGCGCAAGCTCCTCGCCGCCCTCGAGGACGAGGGGGTGCTGCATCGCGCGGGCGAGCGATATCACTGGGCGTCGGAGACCTATCCCGCCGACCACATCTCGCTGCGCACGGTCACCACCGACAATTTCCTCGTCATCGACACGACGGCCCGCGATGAGGCGCAGACGAAGAGACGCCAGATCATCGCGGAGGTCGACTGGGGCAGCGCCTTCGCGACCATCTACCCCAAGGCGATCTACCTCGTCGAGAGCACGCCGTTCGAGGTGCAGGAACTGCATTTCCGCGAGGACGAGGAGAAGGTCGCCTACGTCAAGCGCGTGAACGTCGACTACTTCACCGACGCCATCAGCGCCAAGGGGGTCTGGATCCTCCAGCGCTTCGAGGCGCGCCGGCATCCGGCCTACCTCGCGGAGCAGGGCGAGGTGCTTGTGGCCGAAAAGGTGGTCGGCTTCAAGAAGATCAAGATGGGCACGCTCGAGAACGTCGGCTCCGGCGAGGTGGAGCTGCCGCAGCAGGAGAAGCAGACCACGAGCGCCTGGCTCACGGTGCCTCCCGATACCCTGCAACGTGTCAGCCGCTCTCGCGAGGAATTGATCGACGGCCTACGCGCGGTGACCTATCTGCTCCATCACCTGGCGCCGATCTTCCTGCTGTGCGACATCCGTGACCTCGGCTCCTGGCTCGGCGACACGACGCCCGCCGAGAGCGGCGTGGTGGCCACGCGTGAGTCGACGAAGACGCGGCTCATGAGCGCGTCGGAGTTCAATCCGACCATCTATCTCTACGACGCGCACGCCGGGGGCATCGGCCTCGCCGAGCGCGTCTACGAGATTCTCCCCGAGCTGCTGGCCCGCGGGCTCGAGACGCTCGAGGCGTGCGCGTGCGCCGTCGGCTGCCCGTCGTGCGTCGGTCCCGTCAACGAAGTTGGCCGTCGCGCCAAGGCGACGGCCGCCAAGCTCCTCCGCGCGCTCACCGCCTGATCGGAGGATGCAGAGCCTCGACGACCTCCGCCGCATCATCCGTCGGATCGAGACGCGGCAGCCGCCGCGGACGGCACGCGAGCCGATCGAGCGGGTGGTGGGCGGCGCGGTGGTCGATACCGGCGCCGGGTGCCTTCTCGTCGTGCGCCACGAATATCCGCTCGGCCACCGTCACGGGCGCATGCCGCTCGACGGCCTGGCGCGGGTGCCGATGGACCTGCTCGGCCGGCTCGTTCGACTCGAGGCGCCGCCCCCCGACCCCAACCGGCTCCTCTTCCTCGACACCGAGACGACCGGTCTCGCGGGCGGCACCGGCACCTATGCCTTCCTCGTCGGGGCCGGCTGGCGGGAGGACGATCACTTCGTCGTCACCCAGTACTTCATGCGCGATCTCGACGAAGAGCCGGCGCTGCTGGCGGCGCTGGCGCCGGTGCTGGAGCGCGCGGCCGCCCTCGTCACCTTCAACGGCGGCGGCTTCGACCTCCCGCTCCTCGAGACACGCTTCGTGCTCGGGCGGCGTCGGTGGCCGGCGCTGCTTCCGCACCTCGATCTGCTGCGCCCGGCGCGGACGGTATGGACAGCCTGTTACGACGACTGTCGGCTGGCCACGCTCGAGCGCGCCGTCCTCGGCCTCGCCCGCGAGAGCGACGTGCCCGGCGGCCTCATTCCGTCCCTCTATTTCGACTGGCTCCGGCTCCGTCGCGCCTCACCGCTGGCGCGCGTGTTCGCGCACAACCGTGACGACGTGCTCTCGCTCGCGGCGCTCCTGAGCTGGTTTGCCGAGGCGCTCGGCGAGGCGCCGTCGCTGTCGGCCGGGGAGTGGGCGGGGCTGGGACGGCTCTGGGAAGTCGTGGACCTCGACCGCGCCTTGCGCTGCTACCGGACCGCGCTCGAGTGCGGTCTCCACGGCGAGCACGGACACGTCGTGCGGCTGCGCCTGGCGTGGTGGGAGAAGCGCGCCTCCCGCTGGGAGGCGGCCTGCGAGTTGTGGGAGACGGCGGCGCGCCACGGCGCCTTCGATCCGCGCCCGTGGGAAGAGCTGGCCAAGTTCCACGAGCACCGGCGCCGCGACTTCGCGACCGCGCACTCGGTCGTCAGCGCGGCGATCGGCCTGGCGCGCGCCTCCGGGGTCGCCGCCAGGGTTCTCGATGCCTTCGACCACCGGCTCGGCCGTATCGAGCGACGCCTGGCATCGAGGCGCGCCCCGGCTTTGCGAGGGCGTGACGAGCGCTGGGGGAGGTGGGGGGCCATTTCGGGGCCCCCACGTCCTAACTGACGGGCGTGATCGCCGGCTTGCCGTCGAGCACGGCGAGACAGTTCCGCACGGCGAGCGTGGCCATCGCCAGGCGCGTGTCGAGCGAGGCGCTGGCGATGTGCGGAGCGAGGGTGACGTTCTTGAGCGGCAGCAGCCCCGGATGGATCTTCGGTTCCTCCTCGAAGACGTCCAGTCCTGCACCGGCAATCCAGCCCTCCGTCAGCGCTCTCACCAGCGCCGCTTCGTCGACGATCGGGCCGCGGGCGGCATTGACCAGGATCGCGGTCTTCTTCATGAGACGGAGGCTCCGCTCGTCGATCAGGTGGCGCGTCTCCGGGATGAACAGCGTATGGAGCGTCACGAAGTCGGAGTCGCGGAGCAGCGCCTCGGGCTCGACATAGGTCGCCTTCAGCTCGCGTTCGGCGACGGCGTCG
>JBIOXS010000011.1:0-20283 GCA_044869815.1 Candidatus Rokuibacteriota bacterium
TCATGGAGGTCGCGAACCAGGTGGCGATCGCGGTCGACAACATGAAGGTCTACGCCGACGTCAGCGCGCTCAACGCGCAGCTGACGAGGGCGGCCGAGCGGGCGCGGGCGCTGCTCGAGATCAACAACCTGATGATCTCGAACCTCACCGAAGACGCGCTGTTCCGGGCGATCGCCCAGGCCGTGCGGCGCGTCATCCCCTTCGATCGCACGGGCCTCACCCTGCATGACCCGGCCGCCGACGTGCTGCGCGTCAAGCTGGTGGAGTCCTCGCTCGAGGGTGAGCAGTTCAAGGCGGGGATGACGCTGGCCGTCGAGGGCACGCACGTCGGTCACGTGTTCCGGAGCCAGCAGGCGCTGCTCAGGCACGACGTCGACGTCGAGAAGCAGTACGCCTCGGAGGAGCTGAACGTCGCCGACGGCGTGCGATCGCTGCTGGTGGTGCCGCTCGTGGTGCGCGGCGTGAGCATCGGCACCCTCGGCGTCGGCAGCACCGCGCCGCATCAGTACACGCCGGCCGATGCCACCTTCCTGCAGGAGGCGGCCAACCAGATCGCCATGGCCGTCCAGAACATGAAGGCGTTCGCGGAGATCTCGGCGCTGAAGGCGCGGCTCGAGCGTGAGAACGTCTACCTCCAGGAGGAGATCCGGACCGAGCACAACTTCGTGGAGATGGTCGGCTCGAGCGCCGCCCTGCAGGAGGTCGTCCGCAACGTCGAGCGGGTGGCGCCGACCGACGCCACCGTCCTCGTCTTCGGCGAGACCGGCACCGGCAAGGAGCTGGTCGCGCGCGCCATCCACGCGCGCAGCGGCCGCAGCGGCCGGCCGCTGGTCAAGATCAACTGCGGCGCCATCTCGGCCGGGCTCGTGGAGAGCGAGCTGTTCGGGCACATGAAGGGCGCCTTCACGGGCGCGCTCGAGCGGCGGCTGGGCCGGTTCGAGGTCGCCGACGGCGGCACCGTCTTCCTGGACGAGATCGGCGAGCTGCCGCTGGACACGCAGGTGAAGCTGCTGCGGGTGCTGCAGGAAGGCGAGTTCGAGCCGGTGGGCAGCAGCACGCCGGTGCGCACCGACGTGCGCGTCATCGCGGCGACCAATCGCGATCTCGACGAGGCCGTCCGGCAGGGGCGCTTCCGCGCCGATCTCTTCTATCGGCTGAACGTCTTTCCCATTCGCACGCCGCCGCTCCGCGAACGACCGGAGGAGATTCCGCAGCTCGTCGCGTTTTTCGTGGGCCGCTTCGCCAAGCGCTTCGGCAAGCCGGTGGAGCGCGTGTCTCCGGGGACGATGGATCGACTCGTGCGCTACGCGTGGCCCGGCAACGTCCGCGAGCTCCAGAACGTCATCGAGCGGGCGGTCGTCCTCGCGACGGAGCCGACGCTCGAGATCGGGCCCGAGCTCGTAACCGCCGGCCGGCCGCCGTCGCCGGAGGCCGTGGGGCCGGTGTCGCGCGAGCCGGCCGGCCAGAGCCTCGATGCCTTCCTGAAAGACGTCGAGAGTCGTCGGGTCCGCGCTGCGCTGGAGCAGGCGGGCTGGGTCATCGAGGGCGCGCGCGGCGCGGCCCGGATCCTCGGCCTCCATCCGAACACCCTCCGGAGCCGCATCGAGAAGCTCGGGATCCGTCGCGCGTCCTCCGAAACCTCGTAGTCGACCCACGACGGATCGGAGGCGGCCACGAAGATCCGTGGGCGCCGCTCAAGGGCCTCCGAGCCGAATGCTTTGGTTCCAGCCATTTCGACCCCGCCGGCGGGCCGGCACGCGGCTTGCCACCGGAGGCAGCCGATGCTCAAGATCGAATCGGTCGCTCAGGAGGACGGTCGGCTGGCGCTCAGGCTCGCCGGAGAAGTCTACGGTCCGTGGGTCGGCGAGCTCAGACGCCTGACAGATTCCGCGCTGCGCTCGGGCGCGCGACTGAGCCTCGACCTCACCGACGTCTCGTTCGCCGATCTCGCCGGCGTCGCCCTCCTGGGCGACCTCGCCGGTCGTGACGTCCCGCTGCTGAACTGCTCGTCCTTCATCACCGAGCTGTTGAGGGCACGGGGATGAGCGTGCAGGCCTTGCCGCAACGGGCGGGCGATCCCGCGGCCATCGAGCAGCTCATCGCGGAGCATTCGGGGCGCATCTACCGCCTCGCGTTCGGGATCACCCGCAACCACGCCGACGCCGAGGAGGTCACCCAGGACGTCTTCATGACCGTCCTGACCAAGGGCGGCACCTTCGAAGGTCGCTCCGCGCTCTCGACGTGGATCTATCGCGTCACCTCGAACGCCGCGCTCAACAAGCGGCGGGGCAAGTGGCGGGAGATGGAGATCTCGCTCGAGGAGCAGCTGCCGACGTTCAAGGACGACGGGCATCGCAGCGGCGATCCGACGTACCTCGCCGCCGATTGGTCCGTCGACCCGGAGCGCGCTGCCCTCCAGGGCGAGACGCGCCGGATCCTGGAACTGGCGCTCGACACGCTGCCGCCGCGCTACCGGGCCATCCTCGTCCTCCGCGACGTCGAGGAGCTCTCGAACGAGCAGGTCGCGGAGGTCATGGGCGAGTCGGTGGGGTCGGTGAAGTCGCGACTGCACCGGGCGCGCATGGCGCTCCGCGAGCAGCTGACCCGTCAGCTCGCGCGCTCTTAGACACCCGGTCTGCCTCCGGCGGTGTGCCGCGAATCTCCATCCGAGGGTCACGTTTCCAATGCCGCGGCAGGCGGTGATGCGCGGCCGCGATACCGCGGGCGCGCCGCCGGCTCCGTCGCCTCGCGGAACAGGGGCACACAGCAAGGAGGCTCGAGATGCGTTTGCTGATATCGGCTCTCGCCATCGTGGTTGCGCTGCTGAACGCAACGGTGGGCTTCGCCGCCGACGTCACCACGCCGTTCACCGGCAAGGCCGTCATGGGCGGCACCGTGACCCACGAGCATCGCGCCGGCAAGCACGTGCTCACCGTGTCGTCCGACTTCATCGTTCCCGGCTCTCCGGATCCGCACTGGCAGGTCGTGGACTCGAAGGGAACGGTCTACCTGCTCGATCGGCTGAAGCTCAAGGACGACAAGGTCAACACGTCGATCACGCTGCCGGCGTACATCTCGGACGTGGCCAGGGTCCAGATGTGGTGCGCGTGGGCCGAGGTCCTGCTCGGCGAAGCGTCGTTCACGGCTCCGATCGCGATGACGAAGTAGCGGAGGGCACGCCATGAACAAGCTCATCGGTCTCGTCGCCGCCGTCGCGCTCGTCGCGGCGGCGGCGGTCGCCGCGGACGCGCAAGTCGCCGAGCGGAAGACGCTGACGCTCGAAGGCGCCCGCCAGATCGTCGCCACCGCCGTCGGCGAAGCCCGCCGACTGAGCGCGCCGGGTGCAGCCATCGCGGTGGTCGACGACGGCGGCAACCTGATCGTGCTGGAGCGTCTCGACGGCACCTTCGCCGCCGGCGCCACCATCTCCGTCGGCAAGGCGCGGACGGCCGCGCTCTTCAAGAAGTCCACTCGCACGTTCGAGGAGATCATCAAGAACGGGCGGACGGCCATGGTGGCCTTGCCGGACTTCGTCCCGCTCCAGGGCGGGATCCCGATCATGATCGGTGAGGAGATCGTCGGCGCCATCGGGGTCAGCGGTGCCGCATCCGCCGCCCAGGACGAGGAGATCGCCGTCGCGGGGGCGGCCGCGGCCCGGACCCTCAAGCCGGGCACCGCGTCTGGCCGCGCGGCGGCGCGGAAGGCGACCTTCATCGACAGCGGCGCGGTGGCCCGGGGGTTCGAGAAGGGCGCGGTCCTCGTCAGCACGGACAACTACATGGTGCACGCCAGTCACCGCGAGAAGGATGGCATCGCCGAGATTCACACGCTCGACACCGACCTCATCTACGTCCTCGAGGGCACCGCGACCTTCACCACCGGCGGCCGGGTGCCGGACGCCGAGCTCGTCGAGCCCAACGAGTTTCGTGGCTCCGGGATCGTCGACGGCGAGCCGCGACGGATCGCGAAGGGCGACGTGATCGTGGTGCCGGCGGGCGTGCCCCACATGTTCTCCGACGTGTACGGGACGCTGAACTACTACGTCGTCAAGGTCCGCTGAGGAGGCGTCGATGCGACCGCGTACGCTGCTCGTCACCGCTCTCGCGCCGCTGATCCTCGGCGCGGCCCCCGCCGCCGTCTCCGCCCAGGTCACCGCCGATGCGCCGGCCGGGCGGCCGGCGGCGATCGTCGATCTCGCCACCGCGGACGGGCAGCGCCTCGTGCACGCGCAATGGCGGTACAGCGACGTCAAGATCGTCGACGTCGAGCACCGCTCGGCCGGCGACGACCTGCGACCCTCGGGCCCGCCGAACCGCACATACGACATCACTCCCCACGCCGGCGCCGCGGACTTCGACGACTCGGCGTGGGCGGTCATCCCCGCCGGCGATCTCCAGGCGCGCAAGGGGAACGGCCGACTCAGCTTCAACTGGTACCGGACGAAGCTGACGATTCCCGCACGCGTCGGCTCCTTCGACACCACCGGCGCCACGGCCGTGCTCGAGCTCGTCGTCGACGACTACGCGGAGGTCTGGGTCAACGGTCGGCTGCCGATCGTGCTGGGACAGACGGGAGGTCAACTGATCCGAGGCTTCAACGCCCCCAACCGCGTGGTGCTCGGTCGCGACGTGCGGCCGGGCCAGCAGTTCCAGCTCGCCGTGTTCGGCATCAACGGCCCGATCTCCAGTCCGCCCGGGAACTTCATCTGGATCCGCTCGGTGACCCTCGATTTCCATCGCGCCGAGGACGCGGGCGCGACGCGATCGGTGCGCACCGAGATCGCCCGCAGGGATCCGGCGCTCGACGACATCCTCTCGCCCGCCGCGACGCTGGAGAAGCTCGCCGGCGGGTTTCTCTTCACCGAGGGTCCCGTCTGGATTCCGCGACGCGGTGACGCCGAGGGCTATCTGCTCTTCAGCGATCCCAACGCCAACACGATCTACCGATGGTCGCCGAGCGGACAGGTGTCCGTCTTCCGGACGAAGAGCGGCTACACCGGTGTCGACGTGGGCGACTACGGCCAGCCCGGGTCGAATGGACTGGCCCTCGATCGCGACGGGCGGCTCACCATCAACGAGCACGGCAATCGCAGGGTGACGCGGCTCGAGCCGACCGGCGCCCTCACCGTGCTCGCGGATCGTTACCGCGGCCGCCGCCTCAACAGCCCGAACGATCTCGTCTATCGATCGGACGGCGCCCTCTACTTCACGGATCCGCCATTCGGTCTGCCGAAGTTCTTCGACGATCCGCGGCGTGAGCTGGCGTTCAGCGGCGTCTTCTGCCTCATCGACGGCGCGCTGAAGCTGGTCGCCGCCGATCTCGCGGGACCCAACGGCCTGGCGTTCTCGCCGGACGAGAAGCATCTCTACGTCGGCGACTGGGACCCGAAGCGCAAGGTCGTGATGCGCTACGACGTGCTCGCCGACGGTGGCCTCGCGAACGGCACCATATTCTTCGACATGACGGACGCCGCCGGCGAGGACGCCATCGACGGCGTGAAGGTCGACGCCCGCGGGAACCTCTACGTGTCGGGGCCCGGCGGCCTCTGGATCATCTCTGCCGCCGGAAAGCACCTCGGCACCGTGTCGGGTCCCGAGCATCCACACAACATGGCGTGGGGCGACGACGACGGACGGACCCTGTACCTGACGGCACAGACCGGAGTCTATCGACTCCGCCTGAACGTCGCCGGCGCCTCGGCGGCCTCGCCGCGGTTCTGAGGGCTCAGGCGCTCGACCACGTGAAGCCGAAGCGGCGCGCCATCTCGGCGATGTACTCCGCGTCCGGCATCGGTCGAGCGCCCGCGATGAACTCCTCGTCGGTCATGCGGCGGCGGCCCTCGTCGAGCAGCCGCGCGTCCTCGCCGACGTGCCAGCGCAGGCGCGGCGTCTTGGTGGTGGCCGCCTCGTAGATCACGGCGGCCGCGTCGGCGGGCCGGGAGGCGAGCTTCGACTGCATCTGGTAGAAGAGCAGCAGCCGCCGCACGTGCTCGATGTACGGGGAATCGGGGTTGGCGAAGCGCCGGGCCTTCGTGAAGATCGGCGTCGTCACCACCCCGGGCTCGACGATCGCCACGCGGATGCCGAAGCCCTGGACTTCCTGCGCCAGCGCCTCGCTGGCCGCCTCGAGCGCGTGCTTCACCGCGCAGTAGTGTCCGTGACCGGCGATGGCGACGCGGCCGGCAATGGAGGAGATGTTCACGATGGCACCGCTGCGCTGCTGCCGCATGGCCGGCAGGACGGCCTGTGTCATGCGGATGACGCCGAAGTAGTTCGTCTCGAACAGCGTCTTCACCCAGTCGACCGGGACGTCCTCGATCGGACCACCGCCCCCGATGCCGGCGTTGTTCACGAGAACGTCGACGCGCCCGGCCCGGTCGAGGACCTCGCGCACGCCGCGCTGCACGGAGCCCGCATCGTCGACGTCGATGGTCACGACGCGGATGGGCAGCTGCTCCTTCCCGATGGCGGTCGTCAGCTCGCCGGCGGTGTCGGGATTACGAACGGCGGCGTTGACGTCGTGGCCGGCCCGCGCGAAGTGCAGCGCGGTGGCGAGTCCGATGCCGGTGCTGGTGCCGGTGACGATGACGGCGGCCATGGGACCTCCCTGCGCGCTACGCCCGCACGCGCGCGGATTTCGGGTCGTACGGCGGCTCGAGCTGGGCGCGTGCCGCAACGCGCTCGGTCGCGATCTCCACCTCCCACCGACCGCTCTCCACGAACGCGGTCTCGACGCCGTCCGGATAGCTCACGTACCCCATGCCGATCGAACGGCCGAGCGTGTGGCCATACGCGCCCGAGGTGATCCGGCCGACCAGCGCGCCGTCGCGCCAGATGGGCTCGTCGCCGAGCAGGAGCGGCTCGCCATCCTGGAGGACGAACATCACGAGGCGGCGCCCGAGCGAGCGGTCGCGCTGCCGCAGCAGCGCCTCGCGACCGACGAAGTCGTCCTTCTTGAAATCGACGGCGAAGCCCAGCCCGGCCTCGAGCGGCGTGTCGTCGGCGCCGATGTCGTGGCCCCAGGAGCGATAGCCCTTCTCGAGCCGCAGCGAGTCCATCGCGTGGTAGCCGGTGTGCCGCAAGCCGAGCTCGGCGCCGGCGGTGACCACGTCCTCGTACACGCCGGCCGCGAGGTCCGTCGGCACGTACAGCTCCCAGCCGAGCTCGCCGACGTAGGTGATCCGGGTGGCGCGCACCGTGGCGTACCCGAGCTCGATCTCGCGTGCCGTCCCGAACGGAAACGCCGAGCTCGAGAGGTCGGCCGGCGTCAAGCGTGACAGCAGCTCGCGCGAGCGTGGGCCCATGACGCCGAGCACCGTGAACGCCGACGTCACGTCGGTGAGCGTGACGCGGGCACCCCCGAGGCCGCGGCGGATCCAGTCCGCGTCGTGGCCGGCGGCGGCGGCGATCGTGACCACCAAGTAGACGTCGGCGCCCAGGCGGGTGACGGTCAGATCGCATTCGATGCCGCCCCGCGCATTGAGCATCTGCGTGTAGACGATGCGGCCGACGGCCACGTCGACCTGGTTGGCGCAGAGCCGCTGGAGCGCTGACGTCGCGTCAGCTCCCTGCAGCAAAAATTTCGCCAGCGAGGATTGGTCGAAGAGGCCCACCGCCTCCCGCACGGCGCGGTGCTCGGCGGCGGCGCAGGGGAACCAGTTCTGGCGCCCGTACGTGTAGACGTAGCGCGGCTCCATGCCGTCGGTCGCGAACCAGTTCGGGCGCTCCCACCCAGCGACCACGCCGAACGCGGCGCCGCGCGCGGTCAGGCGATCGTGGAGAACGGAGCGGCGCACGCCCCGCGCCGTCTCCGGCTGACGAAAGGGCCAATGCATCGCATAGAGAAGCCCCACCACTTCCCGCGTGCGCTCGCGCAGATAGCGGCCATTGTTCTGGAACGGCGCGAAGCGACGGATGTCGACGTCCCAGAGGTCCATGCTCGGTTGCCCGCCGATGATCCACTCCGCCAGCGCCTGCCCGGCCCCGGCCGCCGAGGCGATCCCGACCGAGTTGAAGCCGGCCGCCACGAAGAAGTTCCGGAGCTCGGGCGCCTCGCCGAGCATGTAGCGGTTGTCGGGAGTGAAGCTCTCGGGCCCGTTGACGTGGCGTCGCACGGGAGCCGTCTCGAGCGCCGGAATGCGTACACACGCTTGCTCCATCAGCACGCGGAAGTGCTCCCAGTCCTCGGGCAGCAGCGAGAACTTGAAATCGACCGGGATACCGTCCATGCCCCAGGGCTTCGCCGCCGGCTCGAAGCCGCCCATGAGCAGACCGCCCACCTCTTCGCGGACGTAGATGTAACCGTCGGTGTCCCGTAGCACGGGTAGCTCGCGCGTGACCCCGGTCATCGGCTCGGTGACGATGTAGAAGTGCTCGGCGGCGTGCAGCGGGACGTTGACGCCGGCCATCCGTCCGACCTCGCGTCCCCACATCCCGGCGCAGTTCACCACCACGTCGCACGCGATGTCGCCCCGATCGGTTCGCACACCGGTGGCGGCGCCGCCGGTCCGCTGGACGCCGGTCACGGTCACGTTCTCGAAGATCGCCGCGCCGCCGGTGCGGGCGCCGCGCGCGAGCGCGAGCGTGGTGTCGATCGGGTTCGTCCGCCCGTCGCCGGGAATCCACACCGCGCCCGCGAGGTCATCGGTTCGCATCAGCGGCCAGAGCTTGCCGGCCTCGCCGGGCGAGATCGGCTCGACGTCGACGCCGAAGCAGCGCGCCATCGAGGCGCCGCGCTTCAGCTCGATCAGCCGCTCGGCCGTCCGGGCGACGCTGATGCTCCCGCACCGGCGAAAGCCCGTGGCCTGCCCTGTCTCGGCCTCGAGACGTTCGTAGAGCACCGCGCCATAGCGCGCCAGCCGGGTGAGATTGTGACTCGACCGCAGCTGTCCGACCAGGCCGGCCGCGTGCCATGTCGTTCCGCACGAGAGGTCGCGGCGCTCGAGGAGGACCACGTCGCGCCAGCCGAGCCTGGTGAGGTGATAGGCGACGCTGCAGCCCACGATGCCGCCGCCGATGACGACGGCGCGCGCATGGGACGGCAGGGACCCGGCCATCGCCGGACCATAGCACACGGCCTGGTACGATGAAGGAGGAGGGATCGTCAGATGAGCCGTTTACTCGTCATCGCCGCAGCCGCCGTCATCGTGACCTGCTTCGTCGGGACTGGCTTCGCCGCCGACGACACGAAGGTGAAGTCCGCGACGCGTCAGGTGGAAGGGGGCGCCAAGACCATCGGGGAAGGCAAGGTCGGCACCGGCGTCGAGGAGACCGCCAAGGGTGTCGGCAACACCGTCGTCGAGGGCGCCAAGTACACCGGCGACAAGCTGAAGGAGTCCGCCAAGGCCGCCGAACCACAGGCCAAGGACGCCTGGTCGAATCTGAAGGAGAGCGCCAACTCGTTCGGCTCGAGCGTCAAGAACTTCGCGACCCGATTGTTCGGGAAGTGAGCGTCGCCGCCCCGGCCAGCGCGCCGGGTGCGGCCACGAAGCAGCGAATCTCGCCGAGGTGCTCGTAGCGCTCGCTCTGCGCGCGGAGACCCGCTGCCGTCGGCGCGATCTCCATCCGGTGCAGCGCCGCCTCGGTGAGCAGCAGGTACCCGGCCGCCGGCCTGAGCCGATTCTTCAGGAGCCGGTGGGCCAGGATCACGTTGGCGCCGCCGAGCTGGCGGCGACCCGCCACCGTCTGCCGAAGGAACACGCCGTGGTGCGCGATGACCTTGAGGTCGAGGTCGCCGACGCTCCGGCATGCGCCGCAGCCGCAGCTCTCGTCGGCGGCGAGGTCACGCCGGCGCGCTTCGAAGGCGCCGAAGGCATCGCCGACGACGTCGAGGAGCGCGGCCGCGGGCACGATGGCGCGGTCGAGCCCGAACGCAAAGACGGCGTCGCCCTCGACCTCCTGCACCTCGAGCGGAGGCGCCAGCCGCCGGATCACGGCCTCCAGCAATTCCGCGATGATCGGCGGCCCGTGCTCGAGCTCCGTCCGGGTGACGAAGGCCGTGAACCCCGAGATATCCGCCAGTACCAGGAACCCACGTTCAGTCGTCCGCTCCATGCTCCTGAAACACCGCATCGGACGCGCCGTGAAAGACCCGAGGCCCAACGCGGTGGACCCCGCGCAGTCGACGAAGACCGGCGCCAACGTCGGCGAGGGCGCGTCGTACTCGCGCAGCAACGAGAAGGGCGGGTCGACGAAGTAAGCGGCGCGGCGCCGGGGGCCCGGCCTGGCGCTATACTCGCGCCCACGATGCGTGCGCCGCGAGGCATCACGGTCTACGAACCGTTCCGGTCCATCTTCTACGCGCCACAGTTCGTGGCGCTCTACGGCCGACACTTCGCCGCCGAGGGACTCGACATCGCAGTGGTGGCGGCGGGCGCGATCACCACCACGGCCGCGCTGATCGACGGCCACGCCGAGATCGCGCTCGGCGGCATCATGCGCAGCCTCGACGTCGCCGATCGCGGGGGACCGTTCCTCGTGCACTTCGCCGAGGTGAACCAGCGGAACGGGTTTTTCCTGCTCTCGCGTGTGGCGCGCCCGACCTTCACGTGGACGGACGTCGTCGGCAAGACGGTGATCTCCTTTGCCGAGGCCCCGACGCCCTGGCAGTGCATGCTGACGGTGCTGCGCCGTCACGGCGTCGATCCGCGGACGGTGACGATCGAGCGCACCCGGCCGCTCGCCGAGGCCCTCGCCGCCTTCAAGGACGGCCATGGCGACTTCTTCGAGACCGGGCAGCCGTTCACCGAGCAGCTGCTCGCCGACGGCAGCGCGCACCTGGCCGCCTCCATGGGCGAGGCGACCGGCCCCGTGCCGTTCTCGTCGTACATGACCACCGAGCGCTTCTTGCGCGAGGAACGAGACGTGCTCCTGCGCTTCACGCGCGCGCTCTACCAGGCGCAGCGCTGGATCGCCCGCGCCGACGCCAAGCAGATCGCCGAGCTGATCGCGCCGGCGTTCCCTGACGTTGCGCCCGAGATCCGGCAACGTGCGGTGGCGCGCTATCTCGACCAGAGGACGTGGTCGCGCGAGCCGATCGTGCGGCGGGAGGGTTACGAATATCTTAGGACGATCCTCCTCGACGGCGGCTTCATCACCCGTTCCCACCGCTACGAGGACCTCATCGACACCACCCTGGCGCAGGAGGTCGTTGGATGAAAACGCTCGTGCTCGGTGGCGGCGTGGTCGGCGTCACCACGGCCTACTTCCTCGCCTGCGCCGGCCACGAGGTCACCCTCGTCGAGCAGCAGGACGCGCTGGGTCTCGAGGCGACGGGCGGCAACGCCGGTATCATCGCGCCGGGGCATTCGTTCGCCTGGGCCTCGCCGCGGGCGCCGGCGATGCTCTGGCAGTCGCTGCGCGGCGCCGAGACCGCCATTCGCGTGCGGCTGACGGCCGATCCGCAGCTGTACGCCTGGGGGCTGCGGTTCCTGCGCGAGTGCACCTCGGCGCGCGCCCGGCGAAACACGCTCGTCAAGCTGCGCCTCTGCCAGTACAGCCAGTCCGTGCTGACCGAGCTCGTGCGGAACGAGGGAATCCGCTATCACGCGATCACCCAGGGTGCGCTCTACCTCCATCGCGACCCGGCGGAGCTCGAGGCGGGGATCAAGAAGATGGCGCTGCTCGCCGAGCATGGCCAGCGGCAGGAGATCCTCGACGCGACCGCGCTCGCCCGGCTGGAGCCGGCCTTCGAGCCGGTGAAGACCAAGATCGCCGGCGCCATCCGCGACCTCGGCGACTCGAGCGGCGACGCGCGCGTCTTCACCGAGGAGCTCGCGCGCCTCGCGCGCGACAAGCACGGCGTCGTCCTGCGGCTCGGCACGCGCGTCTCGGCGCTGCGCGGCCAGGCCGATCGCATCGAGGGCGTGGCCACCAGCGCGGGCTTCCTGACGGCGGACAACTACGTGCTCGCGCTCGGCGTCGGCGCGCCGCTGATCGCGCGGACGGCCGGGGTGCGTCTGCCGATCTACCCCGCCAAGGGCTACTCGTCGACGTTTCCGCTGAAGGCCGGCGGGCTGGCCCCGACGATCTCCGGTGTCGACGAGCAGTGGCTCGTGGGCTGGTCCCGGCTCGGCGACCGCCTGCGCCTGACGTCGACCGCGGAGTTCGCCGGCTACGACTGGGGCTGGACTCCGCGCGACTTCAACAACATCATGCGTCTGGCGCGCGACCTGTTCCCCGAGGCAGCGGACTACGAACGCGGAGAGTTCCGTGCGTGCCTGCGTCCGATGACGCCGGATGGCCCACCGATCCTCGGCCTCGGCCGCCACCGCAACCTGTTCTTCAACTGCGGCCACGGCCACATGGGCTGGACCATGGCCTGCGGCACCGCGCGCATCGTCGCCGATCTCATGACCGGGCGCATGCCCGACGTGGATGTCGAGGGGCTGACCGTTCGATGAGACGTGCGCGGCATTCGGTCCAGCTCGACGGACAGTCCGATGAAAGCGCGGTGAGACCCCGGAGCGTGGAGATCCCGATAACCGCGGTCTACTTCTCGCCGAGATAGCTCTTGCGCACCAGGTCCGAGCGCAGCAGCTCGGGCGCGGCGTCGTGGAGGACGATGCGTCCCGTCTGGATGACGTAGCCCCGGTGCGCCACGCGGAGCGCCATCCGCGCGTTCTGCTCCACCAGGAGGATCGTCGTGCCCTGCCGGTTGATGTCCTGGATGATGCGGAAGATCGTCTCCACCAGGATCGGAGACAGGCCCATCGACGGCTCGTCGAGAAGCAGCAGGCCCGGCCGCGCCATGAGCGCGCGACTGATGGCCAGCATCTGCTGCTCGCCGCCGGACAGCGTGCCGCCCTTCTGCCCCAGCCGCTCACGCAGCCGCGGGAAGAGCGCGAGCACCCGCTCGAGGTCGGGCGCGATGCCGTCGCGGTCGGAACGCGCAAAGGCGCCCAGCTCGAGGTTTTCCAGCACCGTCATGCGCGGGAAGATGTGACGACCCTCCGGCGACTGCGCGATGCCGAGGCGGACGATGCGATCGGTGGCCAGCGTGTCGAGACGCTGGGCATTGAAGCTCACGGTGCCGTGCCGCGGCCGAACGATGCCGAGGATGGTGCGCAGCGTCGTCGTCTTGCCGGCTCCGTTGGCGCCGATGAGGGTGACGATCTCGCCGGGCTCGACGGTGAGCGAGAGCCCGCGCAAGGCTCGGATGTTGCCGTAGTAGGTGTGGACGTCCGCGAGCTCGAGCACCGTACTACCGCGGCAGGCCTCGGGCCGCCGGCTCCTGCTCGTAGCCGGTTCCCAGGTAGGCCTCGATCACCCGCGGATGCCGCTGGATCTCGGAGGGCGTCCCCTCGGCGATGAGCGTGCCGTAGTCGAGCACGCTGATGCGATCGGAGATCGCCATCACGACCTCCATGTCGTGCTCGATCAGCAGGATCGACAGCGCGAGCTCGTGGCGCAGGAGGCCGATGAGCCCGGTCAGCGCCTCGGTCTCACGCGGATTCATGCCGGCCGTCGGCTCGTCGAGCAGGAGCAGTCCCGGCTCGGTGGCGAGCGCCCGGGCGATCTCGAGCCGCCGCTGATCGCCGTAGGGGAGATTGCGCGCGAGCTCGTCCGCCTTGCCGAGCAGGCCCACGAACGCCAGGAGGTCCCGCGCACGCTCGCGCGCGCGGCGCTCCTCGGCGACGACGCGGGCCGGCCGCAGCACGGCGCCGGCCACGCCGGCGTCGAGGCGGCAATGCTCACCGACCAGGACATTGTCGACCACGGTCATGTGAGCGAAGAGCCGGATCGACTGGAACGTGCGCGCGATCCCGCGGTCGACGATGGCGTTGGGTCGCAGCCCGACCAGACTGCGGCCGGCGAAGATCATGCGGCCCTCATCGGGACGAACGAGGCCGGTCACCGTGTTGAAGAACGTCGTCTTGCCGGCGCCGTTCGGGCCGATGAGACCGATGATGGCGCCGGCGGGGACTCGCAGATCGACCTGGTTGAGCGCGACCACGCCGCCGAAGTGCTTGGTGACGCCGCGCACGTCGAGCAGCGCGGCCTCATGGGTCGGGGCTGCGTGCAGCCAGGCAGGAACCGCCGCGAGGCGGGGTGGCGCCGACGGCTCCGGGGCGATCGGCGCCGTGTCGTCGGCGTCCGCCACCGGCTGCACGCGGCGGCCGGCCAGCCCCTGCGGGCGCAGGAGCATCACGAGGACGAGGCCAAGACCGAAGAAGAACCAGCGCCAGAGCGTGAGATCGGCGGTGATCAGCGCCGGCACGCCGAGCGTCCGGCCGATCCCACGGACGAGGAACGTCGTCTGCGCGAGCACCACCCGGTCGAAGATGGTGATGAGCAGGGCGCCGAGGACGACGCCGCGGAGGCTGCCCGCGCCGCCGAGCACGACCATGCACAGGAGCATGATCGAGACCTGGAACTCGAAGGCGCCCGGCGTGATGGCCTGCAGCTTGGCGGCGTAGACGGAGCCGGCGAAGCCGGAAAAGGAGGCGCCCAGGGCGAAGGCAAGGAGCTTCGTGGACACGGGATTCACGCCGGTGCAGTCGGCCGCCGTCTCGTCCTCCCGGATGGCCATCCATGCGCGGCCGAGGCGCGAGTCGCGCAGGCGGTTCATCGCCCACAGCGAGAGGGCGCCGATGACGACGATGAGGAAGTACCAGGGCACGGGATCGGTCTCGAACGGCACGCCGGGCAGGTACGGGCGGCCGACGGGGTTCACGCCGTTCTCGCCGCCGGTGAGGTTCAGGCGCTCGATCGGCCGCCAGCCGCCAATCTCGACGGTGACGTCGCCGAGATTGCGGATGGCCACCGGAATGATCTCGCCGAACCCGAGCGTGATGATGGCGAGGTAGTCGCCGCGGACGCGCAGCGTCGGCGCCCCGATGACGGCGCCCAGCAGCGCCGACACGGCGGCCGCGAGCCAGATGCAGAGCCAGAAGCTCCACGCGTGGCCGTAGAACGGCGAGCCGAGGACGGGCGAGTTGAGCAGCCCCATCGCATAGGCGCCGATGGCGAAGAACGCCGCGTAGCCGAGGTCGAGGAGGCCGGCGTAGCCGACGACGATGTTGAGGCCGAGCGCGAGCAGCACGTAGATCATGCCGTCGGTGACCGCGTGCACGGTCTGCAGCCCCAGCTCGCGGTCGACGAACGGGTAGACCAGCAGCAGGGCGACCAGCGCCGCGGGACGGAGATGACGCTTCACGGGCCGCGCCGCGGGAGATAGGGCAGGGCCACGAGGATGCCCCAGACGGCGAAGGCGACGGCCATCACGACCGCGACGGCCGTCATGCTCAGGCCTTCTCCGGCGTCCGCTCGCCCATGAGGCCGTGGGGGCGGAAGACGAGGACGACGATGAGGATGGCGAACACGATGGCGTTGGTCCAGCGGGCGGAGATGTACTGGTCGCTCCACGCCGAGAGAAAGCCGATCAGAAGGCCGCCGAGCGCAGCGCCGCTCATGCTGCCGATGCCGCCGAGGACGGCGGCGGTGAACGCGCGCAGCCCCGCCTGGTAGCCCATCCACCACTGACCGATGTTGTAGTACATCCCCTGGATCAGGCCGGCCGCGCCCGCCAGCGCGCCGCCCACGAAGAACGTGATGAGGATCGTGCGCTCGACGTCGATGCCCATCGCCTGCGCCGTCTCGCGGTCCTGGGCGGTCGCCCGCATTGCCTTGCCCCAGCGCGTGCGCGTGACGAAGTAGTGCAGCCCCAGCATCAGCGGCACCGCCGCCGCCACCACCAGCACGTCCTTGGTGGTCACGAAGATGGCGGAGTCGATGCCGAACCACTCGCGCAGGATGTCGACCGAGGGAAACACGTCGGGGTAGGCGATCGGGGCCGGCCCCTTCCAGAGCAACGCGATGTTCTCGAGCATGAACGAGACACCGATGGCCGTGATGAGTGGCGCCAGCCGGGTCGAGCGCCGCAGCGGCCGGTAAGCCAGCCGGTCGATCGCGACGTTGAGCATCGCCGTCGACAGCATGGTCAGGATCAGCACGAGCGGCAGCAGCGTCACCAGCTGCCAGTAGGTGAGGGCGCCGGTGACGCCGAGCAGGGTGAACCAGGCGAGCGAGATGAACAGGCCGAGCATGAACACGTCGCCGTGCGCGAAGTTGATGAGCTCGATGATGCCGTACACCATCGTGTAGCCGAGCGCGATCAGCGCGAAGACGGCGCCTCGGGTGAGGCCGTTGATCGATTGCTGAAGAAGGATCTCCCAGGGCGTCATGTGAAAGCCGGGAGGACGCACACCGAAATGGCCGGCTCATCGAACATGGGGGGCCCAGAGCGGGCCCCCCATACCCCCCGAGACGCGCGACGGCTCGGCCGAGCCAGCGGAGCTACTCGAGGATCGTTTCGAACTGGAACTTGCAGCCGAGCGGAGTGTCGGCTTTCGCGACCTTGAAGCCGGACATGGTGTCGTAGTCGACGTCGCCGTTCTCGTCGAAGCTCCACTTGCCGTTGATGCCATCGAAGTTCTTGGTGGCGGCGATGGCCTTGCGCAGCGCTTCGCGCTTGGCGGTGGCATCCTTGGCGCGCTCGATCTCGGGCGCGGCGCGCTTGAGCGCGTCGATGATCACGCGGCCGCCCTCGGCGGCATAGAGCGCGTACGCCGTCGGCTCCTTGCCGAACTTGGCCTTGTACGTCTCGTACGTCTTGGCGCCGACGCCGCGCATCTTCTCGAACGGCAGGCCCGCGAAGGTGATGCGCATCTCGGTGGCGAGGGCGGCATCGCAGGTGGCGCCCTTCAGGAGCTCCTCCTCGAGGAGCCCGTCGGGTCCGAGGAAGCGCGTGCGCGGCGCCGTCAGGCCGACTTCCTTCATCTGCCGGATGACGACCTGGGCGCCCGTCTCGATGACGCCGCCGAGGTAGACGAGATCGGCGCCGGAGGCCCGGATCTTCGTGAGCACGGGCTTCTGGTCCGGCTGTTTCCAGTCGATGCCCTCGTTGGCCACGACGGGCAGGCCGATCTTCTTGGCGGTGGCTTCGAAGACGTCGGCGATGCCTTTGCCGTAGAGCTCCTGGTCGTTGAGGATGTAGACCTTCTTGACGCCCATCCGCTTGGCCCACTTGGCGGCGACGGCGCCCTGAATGTCGTCGGCGGGAACGGGGCGGAAGTAGTTCACGAAGCCGCCCGGCCGGTAGATGTCCGGCTCACCGGGCGCGGCGCCGCGCTTCTTGGTGAGGCCGGGATAGGTATTCGCCGGCGTCACCTGCGCCATGTGGGCTCGGTTGGTGATGGGGATCGAGACCTTCGCGGCGCCCGAGTTGTAGGTGCCGATGTACACGATCGCCATCGGATCGGCGACGGCCTTGTTGGCGTTCTCCGCCTCGACCGCGCCGTCCCACTTGCCGGTCTGGGGAGAGGCGTCGTCGAGATTCACCACCTCGATGCAGAATCCGGCGACGGTTCCGTTGACCTCGGAGACCGCCAGATCGACGCCGTTCTTCATGCCGGTGCCTTCCGGCACCATCGCGCCCTGCATGGGCCAGGAGGTGTAGAAGCGCAGCTTGCCCTTCGGGCACTGCTGGGCGACGGCGTCGGTGCCGGCGACGGCGAAGAGCATCAGGGCGACCGCGATGACGCGTGCGACTCTCATGATCGGTCCTCCGTGCTACGGCGTTATGATCGGGGACCCGCTCGAGATGGCGGGTATGAGACTATGGCTCCTCGCTCGTTGTCAACCGCGGAGCCGAGAACCATCTCTCTCAGGCCACCCGCGGCCGAGGTGGACACAGCGCTCCGATACAGAGGTGAGGGATGGCACGACCGCACGTGATCTACCAGGCGAGGCCGGGCTCCGCGCTCGAGGTGAACCGCGAGTTCTACACGCGGCTTGCGCCGGACGGTGGCAGCCGCAAGCTGGTCGACCGGTTCGTCATCCCACGACGCTCCGGACGCGCGTGGCCGGTGCGGGCCGGACAGATCTTTCGCATCGTCGCCGTCGAGGGCCCGCAGGTGGCGGACCTGAACGTCTGGAATCTGACGAATCCGCGCGAGCGCTTCTGGGCCTCGCGGTCGCGGCAGCTCCACCAGGCGCACGTGAGCACCTTCGACCGACTGTGGTCGTGCCTGCCGTATCTCAGACCGATGCTCACCATCGTCGCCGACACCATCCAGTTCGGCCGCGACGCCGACGGCGCGGGCTGTCACGATCTCCTCGGGACGCGCTGCGACCCCTACGTGCACAAGCTGCTCAACGGCGAGGACCTCGACGTGTGCTGCCACAGCAACCTCGTGCGCGCGGTGGCGCCGTACCACCTGACCGAGCTGGACGTGCACGACGTCCTCAACGTGTTCCAGGTCACCGGCCTCACCGCCGAGGGCCGGTACTTCACGAAGCCGAGCCCCGCGCGCGCCGGCGACTTCATCGAGTTCTTCGCCGAGTTCGACGTGCTCGCCGCGCTCTCGAACTGCCCGCACGGCGACATGTCGGCGCCGGTGTGGGGATCGGCCGGCGGCGACCGCGCTGACATCTGCCGTCCGCTGGCGATCGAGATCTGGCAGCCGGCGGCGGAGCTGCTCGCCGGCTGGAGGTCGCCGGCCCCGTCGGATTATCGCGGCGGCCACGGGCTCAAGGGCCCATGAGCCTGGTGACCATCCCGGCGCGCCGCGGCAAGGCGGCGCGCGTCGGCGCAGGTCAACGGATCCGCCTCGTCAACACGCACGGCACCCAGGTCGTCGACGCATGGGCGTTCAACGCGAAGGACCCGACCGAGTGGATGGCGATGGAGGCCAGCCGGGCATGGTTCATGAAGCTCGCCGCCGCCGTCGGCGATTCGTTCGTCACGAACCGGCGCCGTCCGATCCTCACGCTCGTCGAGGACACGTCGGGCTGCGCGCACGACACCCTCATGGCCCCCTGCGATCCCGACCGTTATGGCCTGCTGGGCGTGAAGGGCTATCACGACAACTGCCGCGACAACCTGCACGCCGGCCTGGCCGAGCTCGGGATCGCGATTCCCGCCACGCCGCCCTCGCTCAACGTCTTCATGAACATCCCGTGGACCGCCGAGGGCCGACTGTCGTGGGGCGAACCTGTTTCAACTCCGGGAAGCTACGCGATGTTCCGGGCCGAGATGGATCTCGTCATCGCGTTCTCGGCGTGCCCCCAGGACATCCTGCCGATCAACGGCCGCACCGGACACACGACCGAGGCCCACTTCAGCATCGAGTAAGTCCGCCTCAGCATCGAATAGCGGAGGAGGACGGCGATGCGAATCTGGCCGCGCGGCATAACGATTGCTACCTCATGGTCTATGTTGCGTGATCTCGGCTCCGGCGCCATCCTCGCCGGGCTGATGGCCGGCTGCGCGTCGCTGTCGTCCGCGGCCCCGCCCACGACGCCGCAGGCCGAGTGCGAGCGGAACAACGGCGCCTGGCGGCAGGTCCTGAACTTCTGCGAGCACGGCCGATGAGGCGCCTGCCCTGGGTGCAGGGCGTGTACTTCGTGCTCACGGGCGTCTGGCCGCTGGTCTCGATGCGCACGTTCGAGGCGGTCACGGGACCGAAGGTCGACCGCTGGCTCGTGAAGACGGTCGGCGTGCTGGTGGCCGTGATCGGCGCCTCGCTGCTGGCCGATGCGCGACGTCCGTCGCGCGGGTCGGCGGTGCTCGGCGTCGGCAGCGCGGCCGCCCTCGGCGGGGTCGATGTCGTCTATTCGCTGCGGGGACGCATCTCCAAGATCTATCTCGCCGACGCAGTCCTCGAAGCGATGCTCGTGGCCTTCTGGGTGCGCGGGGGCCGGCGCCGCCGACTCACTTCCTGACCCGTAGCGCCTATAATCTCCGCATCCCTCAAAGAGGCAGTGAGCCATGAGTGAGTCCGAGGACTTCGCCGCGCTCTTCGCTCAGCACGAGGCGCGGCGCGCGCTCGAGAAGGGTCAGATCGTGAAGGGCCGCGTGATCCAGATCACGGCCGAGCACGTCTTCGTCGACGTCGGCGGCAAGGGTGAGGCGTGGATCGATCGCGCCGAGCTGGCCGATGCCGATGGCCAGCTGCGCGTCAAGGTCGGCGATGAGGTCGAGGCCACGGTCGTATCGACGGGCGACGAGATCCGCCTGTCGCACAAGCTCCGGCAGGGCGCACACGCCCGGGAGGCGCTCGCGGTGGCCGCGCAGACCGGCGTGCCCATCGAAGGCAAGGTGGCCGGTGTGATCAAGGGCGGCTACGAGGTGACGGTGGGCGGCCTGCGCGGGTTCTGTCCGTTCTCGCAGATGGACCTCCGGCGTGCCGAGGCCGAGCAGGACTACGTCGGCCGCGTGCTCGAGTTCCGCGTCACCCGATACGCGGAGGGCGGCCGCAACCTCGTGCTCTCGCGCCGCGCG
>JBIOXS010000012.1:0-49853 GCA_044869815.1 Candidatus Rokuibacteriota bacterium
GCGTCGAGGTTGCGATCGAGACAGTTGTCGCTGAAGTTCAGCCGGCCGCCGGGAAACCACCGCGGCCACGCCGGCCCGCGCGAATCGTCGAGCACCCGGCTGTACGGTGTGAGCCAGCGGAGCCCGAGGTCCTTCACGACGCCGTTCCAGTACCACTCGGGATCCTCGATCGAGCGGCGCTGAAGCTCCGCGAGCGTGGCGACGCCGAGAGAGCGCATGAGGCGGGTGATGCGGGCGCGCTCGACGACCTCCGGGGTGGGACGCCAAATGATCTCGTCGCTCATCGCCGCTCCTATGATATCGCTGCTTTTGTATCGGAGCGGGAGATCGGCGTGAGACGTGGGTGGCCTGAGATAGATGGGGGTGGCTGCGCATGACGGACAACGTGACGCTCGTTTGCGACGCCGGGATCGCCACCGTGACGCTCAATCGGCCGGACCGCCGCAACTCGCTGAGCGACGCGATGCTCAGCGAGCTCGGCGCCGCCTTTGCCGAGCTGCGTGACGACACCACCGTGCGCGTGGTCATCGTGACCGGCGCGCCGCCCGTATTCTCGGCCGGAGCCGATGCCGGCCTCAAGAGCACGATGAGCCCCGACGAGAAGCGGCGCGCGTTCGCCGCGAGCAAGTCGCAGTTCCGCCGCCTGTTCGAGCGCACCAACACGCTGCTCGAGGGTCTCGAGCAGATCACGATCGCCGCCGTGAACGGCCACGCCGTCGGCGGCGGCTGGGGCCTCGCGCTCGCCTGCGACTTTCGTCTCGCGGCGGCCGAGGCACAGTTCTGGATTCCCGAGGTCGACCTCGGCGTACCGCTCGGTGTCGCCTCGACCACCCGGTTCGTCCGGCTGGTCGGTCCCGCCCGGGCGAAGGAGATCATCCTCGAGTGCCGGCGCTATTCCGCGGAGGAGGCGTGCGCGATGGGCCTCGTGCACCGGGTCGTGCCCGGGGCCGAGCTCGAGAAGCGTGTGAAGGAGTTCGCGCAAGTGCTTCTCGCCAAGCCGTTCCGCCCGCTGGCCGAGATGAAGGCACGCATCAACGCCATCGCCCGGACCGGGATGCCCGAGGTGAGCGCGATGACGGAGGCATTCCTTCCGAGGGACTAGACTACTCTACGTTTGTATAGTATCTATCCGGCATGGACCTCCGGCGCCGGATGGAGCTGCTCTCCGAGTCAGCGCTCACCGATCGGGACGGTCCTCCGCGCCTGCACCAGCCGGCCCGCGTCGGCCCGCGGCCGCTGGCCTCCGTCGGCATCGCCGCCGTGCGCGTCCCGGGCGGCGGGACGACGAACCTGATGCGAGTCATGCAAACCAACGCGTGCTCGCTCTCGTGTGGCTACTGTCCGACGTTCTGCGGCGGTAACGTCCCGCGCGCAACGATCACGCCGGAGGAAACCGCGCGCACGTTCATGGAAGTGCATCGCAAGGGCCTCGCCCAGGGACTCTTCCTCACCTCGGGCGTGCCGGGACGGCCGCAGCGCGCCACCGATCGGATGCTCGCCACCCTCGACCTGCTGCGCCGGCGTGAGGGCTTCACCGGTTACGTCCACATCAAGCTGCTGCCCGGCGCCGAGCCCGCGCAGGTCGACGAGGCGGCGCGCCTGGCCTCGCGCATCTCGGTCAATCTCGAAGCGCCCTCCGACGCCTACATGCGTCGTCTCGCGCGGGAGAAAGACTTCGCCGGCGATCTCCTGCCGAAGCTCGAGCGTGCGGCCCGGCAGCTCGCGCTACGGCGTCGCGAGCCCGGCGCGCTCCAGACCTCGGGCACCACCACGCAGTTCGTCGTCGGCGCCGCCGGCGAGCGTGACCGCGAGATCCTCGACGTGGTGGCCGGTCTCGAGCGCCAGCGATTGCTTCACCACGCCCACTTCAGCGCCTTCCAACCTGTGGCCGGCACGCCGCTCGAGAACCTTCCGGCGACGCCGGCGGCGCGCGAGCTGCGCCTCTACCAGGCCGAGCACCTGCTGCGCCAGTACGGCTTCGGCTACGGCGAGCTGGCGTTCGAGGCGGACGGCAACCTCGCGCTGGACGTCGATCCCAAGACGGCCTGGGCCCGCGCGCATCCCGAGCGATTCCCGATCGAGGTCACGCGAGCGCCCTACGAGGCCCTGATCCGCGTGCCCGGTGTCGGACCGGCCACCGCGCGCAGGCTCGTCGAAGGCCGCGCACTCACGGCGCTCCGCGGCCGCGAGGATCTCAAGAAAGCCGGAGTCGACACGGTGCGGGCAGGCTTTTACCTGTTGCTCCGCGGCCGTCGCCTCGCCCCCGCGCTGGCGCCCGAGCAACTGCGGCTCTTCGCGCCCGGCGGTCACCTCACTCAGGCGCCATACCGCACGCCCGTGCCGCCGTGCGCGTATCGCTAGCGGCGGCCGAAAACGTCGCGCAAGAGCTCGGTGACGCGCGCGGCGGGAGTGGTGCGGATCTTCCTCTCCTCCTCGCCGACCACGTGGAAGAGGCCGCCGAGCGCCCGCGTCACGACATACAGGTCGAGGTCGTAGGCCTCGACCTTGAGGAACGGGATCGCCTGCGCGCGGCGGTAGAGCTCGGCGTACCGGCGGGTGACTCCGACCTCGCGCATCGAGTTCTCCACGATGGGCCGGAAGGCCGCGCCGAGGGCGTCGGACGTCCTGGCCTGGAAGTACTCCGTCGCGGCCGTGTCGGGCCCGCCGAGGATCTTTCGCGCGTCGTCGATGGTCATGGCGCCGATCGCGTTCCAGAAGATCTGCTTGGCCTGGGGCGCCGCGCGCTCGGCCGCGCGGTTCATGCCGAGCACCAGCTCGTCGACCTGGATGCCGAGTCCGACGGCGCGCAGCCCGCTGGCGAGCGTCCTCAGCTGCTCGGGGAGCAAGATCTTGATGGCGTCATTCCTGAAATATCCGTCGGGCCGGCCCGTGAGCCTCACGGCATTCTCGGTGCCGACCTCAAGTGCCTCCTTAAGGGCGGCGCCGATTCTGACGTCGCCGATCGACGCTGTGTTTCTAGTAGTTTGTGGGAATTGTTTCAGAGTTTCGTCGAGTTCAGCACAACCGGCGACGCTGACGAGCGCCAGGACCGCGAGCGTGCGACGCATCGCTACCGGGCGGCGCCGGCGTCGAGCTGTCCGGCGAGCGCCGCGGCATCCGTGACGGGCAGGTCGCAGGCGTAGTTCCGGCAGACGTAGGCGGTCGGCTTGCCGTCGACGACGCCGCGGCCGGTGAGCAGCGGAATGCCCGCCGCGGCCTGAGGGTGACCGGTCACGGCGCCGGCGGCGACGAGGTTCGGCAGGTAGCGTCGGAACGCCTCCCGCGCGAGCGGCGCCACCTCGTCGATGATCCGCGGCGCCACCAGCGCCAGCTCGAGGCGCGGGCCGAGGTGAAAGTCGAGCGCGCAGAGAAAGCGGCCGAACGCGGTCGGATGGCGGGCCATGAGATCGGCCATGGGCCGCAGCGCGGTCACCGCACGCTTCTCGTACTCGGACTCGCCTGTCAGCTCGGCCAGCCGGAGCAGGACCTCGATCGCGACCGACGAGCCGCACGGCACCGCGTTGTCGTAGAGGTTGCGCGGCCGCACGATGAGCCGCTCGTGGTCGATGCCCGTGTCGTAGAACCCCTCGATCGCGTCGTCCCAGAAGAGCCGCAGCATCTCGGCGACGAGCGCGCGCGCCGTGTCGAGCCAGCGTCGATCGAAGGTCGCCTCGTAGAGCGCCACCAGCGCCGCCGCCACCATCGCCTGGTCCTCGAGGTAGCCGTTGAGCCGCGCCTCGCCCGCCTTCCACGTCCGCATCAGCCGGCCATCGCGGCGCATCGAACCCAGGAGGAACTCGGCGTTTCGAACGGCGGCGGCAAGATAGTCGGTGCGGCCGAGCGAGCGCCCCGCCTCCGCGAGCGCCTGGCACATGAGTCCGTTCCACGAGGCGAGCACCTTGTCGTCGCGCCCGGGATGCACGCGCCGCTCGCGGGCCTCGTAGAGCTTGCGACGCGCCGCGCTCATGCGCGCCGCGTCCGGCTCGGCCGGCAGATAGAGGATCGACTTGCCCTCGAAGTTGGGGCCCCGATCGACGCCCCAGTAGGCCATGGCCGCGTCGGCCTCGGCGCCGAGCACCGCCCGGATCTCGTCCGGCGTCCACACGAAGAACTTGCCCTCGTGGCCCTCCGAGTCGGCGTCCTGCGCCGAGTAGAAGCCGCCGGCGGGATCCGTCATCTCGCGCAGGACATAGTCGAGCGTCTCCTCGCAGACGCGGCGGCACTCCGCGTCGCCGAAGGCGAGCCAGCCGTGCAGGTAGAGCGAGGCGAGCTGGGCGTTGTCGTACAGCATCTTCTCGAAGTGCGGCACCAGCCACTGGGCGTCGACGGAGTAGCGGGCGAAGCCGCCGCCGAGCTGGTCGTACATGCCGCCGCGAGCCATGCGCACGAGGGTGGTGTGGACCATGCGCCGCGCGTACTCGTTGTCACTGCGCCGCGCGAAGCGCAGGGTGAATTCCCAGATCATGGGCTGCGGGAACTTCGGGGCGCCGCCGAGGCCGCCGCGCTCCTCGTCGAACTGCGCGGACACGCCGTGGAACGCCGAGGACAGCGCCTCCTCCGTCAGCAGCGTGCCCGCCCGCCGCAGGCGCTCCGTCTGCCCGAGCGCTTCCGTGATCTGCCGTCCGGACTGGAGGACCTCGCCCTGCCGGAGCGTCCACGCCTCCGCCAGCGCCGTCAGCAGTCGTGGAAATCCCGGCAGCCCGTGGCGGTCCGCCGGTGGGAAGTACGTTCCGCCGTAGAACGGCGTGCCGTCGGGTGTCAGGAACACGGTCATGGGCCAGCCGCCGTGGCCGGTGAGCGACTGCACGGCCTGCATGTAGATGTGATCGACGTCCGGCCGCTCCTCGCGATCGACCTTGACGTTGACGAAGTGCCGGTTCATCAGCGCCGCCGTGTCGGTGTCCTCGAAGGACTCCCGCTCCATCACGTGGCACCAGTGGCACGCCGAGTAGCCGACCGACAGCAAGATCGGCTTGTTCTCCGCGCGCGCCTTCGCGAACGCCTCCTCGCCCCAGGGATACCAGTCGACGGGATTGTGGGCGTGCTGCAGCAGGTACGGGCTCGTCTCACGCGCCAGGCGATTCTCGCTCATGGATGGCTCAACGGGCGAACGGCAGCTCGCTCACGGTGGCGCCCACGATCCGGCCGCCGCTGCGGACCTCGACACGGGTGCCGGGCGCGGCATGCTGGCGGCGGACGAAGGCGAGCGCGATGGCCCGGCCGAGCGCAGGCGAGCGGGTGGCGCTGGTGATGCGGCCGATCGAGGCGCCGTCCGCGCAGACCTCGGCGCCGGTGTCCGGCGCGTCGCCATCGTCGAGCATGAGGCCTCGCAGGTGACGGTTGACGTGACCGCGGTCGCGGATGCGCACGACGACTTCCTGGCCCGGATAACAGCCCTTCGTCTGCGACACGAGCGCGTCGAACGGGATCTCCGGCAGCAGCACGCTCGGATCGACGTCGCGGCCGAAGCGCGGCGTGCCGGCTTCGATGCGCAGCGTTTCGGTCGCGGTCTGTCCCACCGGACGCGCTCCCGCGGCGACCACGGCGTCCCAGACTCGCGCGGTCGCGCCGCTCGCGATCCAGATCTCCGCCTCGCCCGTCTCGCCGGCCCCACGGACGAGTCGGACCTCGACGCCGTCGAGCGTGGCGGCCACGTGGGACCACGGCGTCTCCGGCGGCGCGGCACCGGTGAGCCGCGTCACGAATGCGTTCGCCTCCGGCCCGGCGAGCAGCAGCAGTGTGTGCGCACCGCCGACGTCCTCGAGGACGACCTTTTCCGCGAAGAGATACTTGTCGAGCTGCTCGTAAGTCGTGGCCGCCATGCCCGGTGGGGTCACCAGCAGGATCCGATCGTCGAGAACCCAGACGAGCAGCGTCACCTGGACCTTGCCGTGCACGTCGAGCAGCGTGGCGGCGCACCCCTGCCCCGGCGTCAGCGCCTTGATCTCGTTGCTCAGGAGCGCGTGGAGGAACGCGGCGCGGTCTCGCCCCGTGACCTCGATGAGCCCGCGGTCGGCGCGGTCGATCACGCCGACGCGCCGGCGGACGGCGTCGTACTCGGCGGCTGCGTCCCCGTAATCGAGCGGAGTCTCGCGCGCGGTCGCCTCGGGCATGGCGTCATTCTACACGTGCTAGACTGCGCGCCGTGCCGAGACCCGCGCGGCTCGTCGTCCGCACGTTCCAGCGCGCGCTGCTCGCGTGGTACGCCCGTCACGGGCGGGATCTGCCGTGGCGCCGCACGCGCGTTCCCTATCGCATCCTCGTCTCCGAGATCATGCTGCAGCAGACGCAGGTCGAGCGCGTCATCCCGAAGTATCGCCAGTTCCTGCGCGCATTCCCGTCGTTGCGGGCGCTGGCGGCGGCCGACGTGGCCGCAGTGCGCCGGCTGTGGTACCCGCTCGGCTACAACGTCCGCCCCGTGCGACTGCACGCCATCGCCCGCGAGACCATGGCGCGCTACGGCGGCCGGCTGCCCGACGACGGTGACGCCCTCCGCGCGCTGCCCGGCATCGGCCGCTACACGGCGGGGGCGCTGCTGTCTTTCGCGTACGGCCGCGATGCCGCCGTCCTGGACACCAACGTGCGTCGCGTGCTCGGGCGCGTCTTCTTCGGGCCGCGGCGGCTCGCTCGCGTCCGCGGCGACCGCCGCTTCTGGGAGCTGGCGGAGTCCCTCGTCCCGCCCGGGCGCGGCTACGACTTCAACCAGGCACTGATGGACTTCGGCGCGACGTGGTGCACGCCGCGCGCCCCGCGCTGCCACCGCTGTCCGATGCGAACGGTCTGCGCGACCTATCGGACGCCCGCCCGAGGCGGCTGACGTGCCGCTCGTCATCGAGGTCACCGCCGCGCTCATCCGCGACGACGCCGGCCGCTACCTGATCACGCGCCGGCGGCAAGGCAGCCACCTCGAGGGCCTCTGGGAATTCCCCGGCGGCAAGCTCGAGGCGGGCGAGACGCCGGCGATCGGCCTGCGCCGCGAGCTGGAGGAAGAGCTGACGGCGACGTTCGAGGTGGGGCCGCTCGTGGAGACGATCCACTGGGAGTACCCCGACCGCACCATCGTGCTCCGCTTCTACAGCTGCCGCCACGTCGCCGGACCGATCAGCCCGCGCGAGGGCCAGGCCATGGCGTGGGTCGCCGTCGAGCGCCTCGGCGACTACGATTTCCCTCCTGCCGATGGCGCCCTGATCCGGCGCCTCAAATCCGCTGCCACATGAAGTGACGCCGGTTCGTCGTGTACGGCCGCACCTCGGCCGGCCAGCGCCCGCGCTCGACGGCGGCCGCCCACGCGGGCGTGACGAGGACCTCGGGAGTCTCGAGCTCGTAGAGCGCCGTGTACGCCGGCTCGCCCTCGAGCACGATCTTCTTGCGCTCCCCGCCGATGAACATCTCGAGCGGCCGGCGGCGGAAGCGCGCGACGGAGACGACGCCCGGGACCTCCAGCAGCGACGGGACGTGCTCCTTGTCGTACACCTCGTTGAAGATGGCGTCCCGGCTCGGCTCGACGTCCATGGCGGCGGTGAACAGATAACGGCTCTGGATCGGCATGGTGATCTCCTTTTCTCAGTACCAGATGGCCATCGGCAGCCCGCGCGCGTCGTGGCCGGGCCGCGAGGGCAGGCAGACGGCACGCCCGGCGGCGATGCGCGCCGCCGACCAGCATACGGCGTGCGCGTCGATGACGTCGTCGGCGGCGGCGCCGCGCGGCGGCGCGGCCGCCGCCGCGCGCACGTTTCGGAAGCGGCGCTCGAGCAGCGCGAGCCGCTCGGCCCGACCGGCCGCCGACCGCTTGGGCGACAATCCCGCCGGCGCGCGCGCCATCTCGCGGAAGGCGAGCTCCGGATGGACCTCGCGCACGCGGCGTGCCAGCCCCGGCCGGCGGCGAAGCGTGGCGTCGACCTCGCGCAGCTTGGCGAACAGCCCGAAGCACTCGATGGAGATGCCGAGCTCCGCCGCCGACGAGGCGCGGTTCAGGGCGAGCGCGTGGGCATACTTCCCGGCGCGCAGGGCGGAGCGGACGGGCGGCGTGAAGACGCAGCAGGCGCGGCGACCGAGCAGGAATCGAGCGCGACGGTCGCAGTCACGGCCGCCCGGCACCGCCCGATCGAGCAGGCCGATCGGCATGTCCACGCCGAGCACGGCGGCGCCGGCGGCCGCGTGCACGACGTCGGCGAAACGCCGGAGGACGCGGACCGTCGTCTCGCTGCCGGCGGTGAGGACCACGACCCAGCCGGCGCGACAGCCGTCGGCGCCGGCGACGGGCAGCGCTGTTGTAGCGACCGGTGGTTGCACCGCTAGAACCGTGGGTGGCCTGTTCCAGACGGTTAGGCGCGCCGCGGCGACTGGCCGGCGACGAGGGCGCCGTGAAACATCGCGACGAGTGAGAGCACATCGAAGACGGGACGACCCGTCTCGCGCTGGATGTCGGCGGTGTACGGCGGCATGTTCGTGCACTCGAGCACAATGGCCCCGATGTCCGGATGCTCGGCGACCAGCCGCCGCGCCACGCGGACGTGCTCCTCGCGCGCCAGGTCGACGTCGAGCTCCAGCTCGTTGTCGAGGAGCGCGCGCGTGAACTCCTTCTCCGTCTCCATGCCGACCACGGCCAGCGGCACGTCGGCGCCGATGCCGGCGCCGCTCAGGTGCTCGGGCGTGAGCGTGGAGGCGTTCACGGTCATGACGCCGACGCGTTGACCCGGCGGCAGCGTCCGGTGCACCAGCGGCACCAGCAGCAGGCTCGAGGTGAACACGGGGACGCGCACGGCGCGCGCGAGCTCGGCCTGGTACTTGACGAGGAAGCCGCAGTTCGTGGTGATGGCGCCCACGCCCTCGCGCTCGAGCGCCTGCGCGCCCGCCACGAACGCCGGTAGCAGGCCCTCCGCGCCACGGCGGACGACGAGGTCGGGCTCGGCACCGGCCACGCGGTGGTACCGCACCGGAAACGGAAACGTCGTCGCGTTGCCCATGTCGCCGTTGATCCGCGGGAAGCGCGTGTCGAGCATGAGGATGCCGACCGTGAAGCCGTACTGGTTGAAGCCGCCGCGGACGCGCCCGGTCGTCATGGCCACCTACTCTACCGCAGCTCAGCCGGTGGCGTGGCGGCGCGCCCAGAGGAGGAGGGCGAGGAGCGCATAGAGCGCCCTGGCATGATCGGCGCGGCCGCTCTGATGGTCGTCGAGGAGCCGCTCGATGCCGTCGCGCCGGAGCAGCGCCTCGTGACCGACGAGCGCCGTGCCGCAGGCATCGCGCAGGCGCGGGCCGAGCTCACCGCGAAACCACCGCGCGAGCGGCAGATCGAGCGCCTTCGCAGGACGGACGAGCGCGGCGGCGGGCAGGCGACCGCGCATCGTTCGCCGCAGGATGTGCTTGGTCCGCAGCCCGCGGAGCTTCATGTGCGGCGCCAGCAGCGCCGCCACCTCGACCACGCGCCGATCGAGCAGCGGCACCCGCACCTGGAGCGAGCTCGCCATCGACGCCCGGTCGAGCGCCTGGAGGGCGCCCTCCGCGAGACGGCCTTTGAGGTCCAGGTAGAGCAGCTGGTGGAGCCACCGAGCGTCGACGGCATCCTCGGCGATGCGGTGCGAGGCGCCATGGGATGGTGGCGCCGACAACCGTGCGAGCGCGTCGGCGGTCAGCAGCGCGCGAACGTCGTCCGGGGCACAGGGCGCCATCCACCGCGCGTGCCGCTCGATGGTGCCGAGCGTGGCGGTGAAGGGCAGCCGCTGCCAGGCGCGAGCCAGGCGATGCGCGCGATAGATCGCGTGCCCGGCGAAGACCTCGTCGGCGCCGGTGCCCGCGAGGGCCACCGTCACCGAGCGCCGGGCGAACCGCGAGAGCAGCGCCGTCGGCACGAGCGAGACGTCGCCGAGCGGCTCGTCGAGGAGATCGGCGAGCCCGTCGAGCGCGCCCAGCGCGGCGCTCGCGCCGACGACATGCTCGTGATGCTCCGTCCCCAGCGCCTCGGCGACCGCGCGGGCCTGGGCCGATTCGTCGTCTGCGGCCTCCTCGAAGCCGAGCGTGAAGGTCTCGATCCGCCCCGTGGTGTAGGTCCGCGCGATGGCGACCAGCGTGGCCGAGTCGACACCGCCCGAGAGGAGGACGCCGAGCGGTACGTCGGCGCGCAGCTGCTGGCGCACCGCGATGTCGAGCGCCGCCGCCAGGTGTGCCAGCCCGACGATCTCGTCCGTCGGCCCGTGGCCGTAGCGGACGTCCCACCACCGCTCCACCTTCGCCTCGCCGCCCGCGTAGACGAGCCGGTGGCCGGGCGGCAGCTTTCGGACGGCGCGCACGATCGATTGCGGGGCCGGGACCCAGCCGTGGAGCAGGTACGCCGCGAGCGCGTCGAGGTCCAGCTCCCGCGAGATCGCGGGGTGCGCCAGCATCGCCCGCAGCTCCGAGGCGAAGACGAGCTGATCGGGCAGCACCGCGTAGTAGAGCGGCTTCACCCCGAGACGATCGCGGGCGAGCACGAGCGTCTGCGACGGCTCCTGCCACACCGCCAGCCCGAAGGTGCCGTCCAGATCCTCGAGGGCATCGCGGCCACGGACCTCCCACGCGTGGACGATGGCCTCGGCGTCCGAGCGCGTGCGGAAGACGTGGCCGGAGGCGGCCAGCCGATTTGTCAGCTCGCGGTAGTTGTAGACGTCGCCGTCGAAGACCACCCAGGTGCCGCCGTCCTCGCCCGTGATCGGCTGGCGGCCGGCGCTGAGGTCGACGGTCCCGAGACGACGGATACCGAGCGCGGCCGGGCCGCGGACGATGGAGCCGTGCTCGTCGGGGCCACGGTGGACGAGGCGGTCCGCCATCGCGTCGAGGACCGCCTGCTCGGGCCGCCGGTCGGCACGCGCGAGGACAATGCCAGCAATGCCGCTCACGCCACCGTTATAGCAAGCCGCCGCCGCGACCTTCGAGCCTTGAAACGCCCCCGCGGCCGGGCTAGGCTAGGCCACTTTTCGCCGTCATGAGCAAGAAGATCGCGATCGAGTCCACCGCGGAGGCCTACCTGGAGCTGCTGGCGGCGCGCGGCGTGGAATACCTCTTCGCCAACGCCGGCACCGACTTCGCGCCCCTCATCGAGGCCTATGCCAAGCGCTTCGCGACGGGCCAGGCGCTGCCGCGGCCGGTGACGGTCCCGCACGAGGTGCCGGCGGTGGCCATGGCCCACGGCTTCGCCATGGTCACCGGTCGGCCGCAGGCGGTCATGGTCCACGTCATCGTGGGCGCCGCCAATGCCACCGGCGGCCTCATCAACGCCGCCCGCGCCGGCGTGCCGATGCTGTTCACCGCCGGCCGTAATCCCATCACCGAGGCGGGCTTCCGCGGCTCGCGCAATCGTCCGATCCACTGGGCGCAGGAGTCGTTCGATCAGGGCGCGCTCGTGCGCGAGTTCGTCAAGTGGGACTACGAGCTGCGCAACTTCTCGCAGCTGGAGACGGTGGTCGACCGCGCGCTCGCCATCACCGCCGCCGAGCCCCAGGGGCCCGTGTACCTGACGCTCCCGCGCGAGGTGCTCGGCGAGTCGCACGAGGTCTTCGAGTACGCCGACACGTCCCGCGCCCCGCGCCCGGCCGACGCCGTGGCCGCGCCCGCGGCCGTGCAGGAGGCCGCGCGCATCCTGGCCGCCGCCCGGCACCCACTCGTCATCACGAAGGCGGCCGGGCGCGACCCCGGCGCCGTGCCGGCGCTCGTCGCCGTGGCCGAGGCCCTCGGCGCGCCGGTCGTCGACCAGTTCCACACCCACGTGAATTTCCCGCAAGACCACGCGCTTCACGGCGGCTTCGACGCGAGTCCGTACCTCGACGAGGCCGACGCCGTGCTCGTCGTGGAATCCGACGTGCCGTGGCTCCCCGCGCTCAAGGCGGCGCGCCCCGACGCGCGGCTCGTGCACGTCGCCGTCGATCCGCTGTTCACGCGCTACCCCGTTCGCGGCTTCGCCGCCGACGTCGCGCTGCCCGGCACCCCGCGCCTCACGCTCGCCGCGCTGGCCACAGCCCTCCGCGCCGCCGTCCCGTCGAGCGTCGCCGCCGAGCGACGCGAGCGGCTGGCGGCGGCCGGCCGCGAGCGGCGCGCGGCGGCCGAATCGCGGGCGCGGGCGCTGGCCCAGGACCAGCCGATCGACATGGCGTGGCTCTCGCGCTGCATCGGCGACGTCATCGACGGGCGCACGATCGTCGTGAACGAATACGACTTCGACGCCTCGCAGGCGTGCTTCACCGGGCCGGGCACCTACTTCGCGGCGCCATCCTCCGGCGGCCTCGGCTGGGGACTCGGTGCCGCGCTCGGCGCCAAGCTCGCCGCCCCGGACCACACGGTGATCTGCTGCGTCGGCGACGGCGCCTACATCTTCGGCGCGCCCACGGCGGCGCACTGGGTGTCGCGCGCGTACGACACGCCGGTCCTCTGGGTCGTCTTCAACAACCGCGTGTGGAACGCGGTGAAGCGCGCCGTGCTCTCGCACGCGCCCGACGGCTGGGCGAAGCGCACCGGCATGCCGCTGACCGAGCTCGACCCTCCGCCCGACTACGAGCTGATCTGCCAGGCCTCGGGCGGCCACGCCGAGAAGATCGAGGACCCGGTGAAGATTCCCGAGGCGCTCGCACGCGGGCTGGACATCGTCCGCCGCGAGCGCCGCCAGGTCTTGCTGAACGTCATGTGCAAAAAGCCCTGAACGGAGCCACGGAGGCGCGCATGAGCTATGGAATCGTCGACGCGGACGGACACGTCATCGAGACCAACGAGGGCGTGGCGAAATATCTCGAGGAGCCGTTTCGCCGGCGCCCGCTGACGTTCTCGTTCTATCCGCAAGACGGCTGGGATCGACGGCTGCTCGGCACCCTCGGCGACCAGGGCGGCACCGTCGAGCAGTGGCTGCGCGCGCTCGACCGCGGCGGCATGGAGCTGAGCGTGCTGTACCCGACGCTCGGCCTGTTCCTGTCGTTCCTCAAGGATCGGCAGTGGGCGGTGGCCATCTGCCGCGCCTACAACACGTTCCTGCACGAGGAGTTCACCTCGAAGACGTCGCGACTCAAGGCGGTGGCGCTGCTGCCCCTCCAGGACCCGGATGCCGCCGCCGTCGAGCTCGAGCGCGCGGTGCGGCAGCTCGGCCTCTGCGGCGCGATGCTGGCCGCCGACGGCAGCCACGTCCTCGGTGACGCGCGCTTCACGCCGATCTACGAGATGGCGCAGCGCCTCGACGTGATGGTCGGCATCCACGCCTCCGGCTCGTCGCTGGGCGGCGCCGGCGTGGAGCTCTTTCCGCAGTTCATCCAGGCCCACACGTGCTCGCACGCCTTCGGTCAGATGCGACAGCTCACTTCCGTCGTCTTCGAGGGCATCCCCGAGCGCTTCCCGGACCTCCGCATCGCCTTCCTCGAGGCCGGCTGCGGCTGGGCGCCGTACTGGATGGAGCGCATGGACGACGAGTATGCCAAGCGGGCCTCGGAAGCGCCGGTGCTCAAGAAGAAGCCGAGCGACTACGTGCGCTCGGGCAAGATCTACTTCTCGTGCGAGGCCGACGAGTGGCTGCTCGGCCCGGCCGTGAAGCTCGTCGGCGAGAACCAGATCGTCTACGCCTCGGACTTCCCGCACTGGGATCACTCGTTCCCGCAGTCGATCGCCGAGATCCGCGAGCGTGGCGACCTGAGCGACGCCCAGAAGCGCAAGATCCTCGGCGACAACGCCCGCCGCCTCTACGGCCTGAAATGACAGCCACCAACGATCTCGATCAGGCCACCCACGGCTCGAGGCGCACGAACACCGGGCGCTACAAATGACGCCACGATGACCGAGGTCTTCACGGCGGGTTTCTGGGCCCGGCTGGTGAGCATCGTCATCATCGACCTCACTCTCGCCGGCGATAATGCCCTCGTCATCGCGCTCGCCGTCCGCAATCTCCCCCGCCGCCAGCAGCTCTATGGCCGTCTCTGGGGCACCGCGGGCGCCGTGGGCCTGCGGCTGCTGTTCATCTTCATCGCGACGTTCCTGTTGCGGATTCCCTACCTTCAAGTGGTGGGCGGCCTGCTGCTGATCTGGATCGCCATCAAGCTGGTCCGCCAGCATGGCGGCGAGAGCGCGGAGGGCCACGTCCGTCACGGAACCTCGATGATGGAGGCGGTGTGGATCATCATCGTGGCCGATGCCGTCATGAGTCTGGACAACGTCCTCGCGGTGGCGGCGGCGGCGCACGGTGACATGCTCCTCGTCATCTTCGGCATCGGCCTGTCGATTCCCATCGTCATCTGGGGCAGCGGCCTGCTCGCGCGGCTCATGAACCGCTTTGCGTGGATCATCTGGGTCGGCGGCGGCATCCTCGGCTACTTCGCCGTGCAGATGATCCTGCACGACAAGGCCCTCGCCCACTGGATCGGCACCGAGCAGCCGGCCTGGGGCCCGGCGGCGGCCGTGGCGGCCGCGCTCGTCATCACCGCGCTCGGCTGGTGGTACTCCCGCAATGCCGCACGGTCGGCACAGCCCGTGGAGGACGCGTGATGGCGCAGGATCTACGCACGTTCGTGGAGCAGGTCAAGCGCAAGCGCCCGACCGACGTGCAGGTGGTGACGAAGCCCGTCGACCCGGCGTACGAGCTCACGGGGCTGGTCGTGAAGCTCGAGAAGGAGCGCCGGCAGCGGCCCGTTCTCCTGTTCGAGAACGTCAAAGGAACGAAGTACCCGGTGCTGACGAACGTGCACGCGAGCCGCTCGCGGCTGGCGCAGGCCATCGACTGCGCGCCGGAGGCGATGCTCCAGACGTATCTGCGCGCCATGGAGCGGCCGCTCGCGCCCCGGATCGTGGCCACCGGGCCCGTGAAGGATGTCGTCGAGCGCGGCGCCGGCGTCGACCTCTACGGGCTGCCGCAGATCGTGCATCACGACGGCGACGCCGGCCCGTACATCACGGCCGCCATCTCGTTCGCGAAGGATCCGGCCTCCGAGACGTGGAACTGCGCCTACAACCGCCTGATGATCCAGGGACGTGACACCACCTCCATCCACCTGACGCTCGGCAAGCACCTGTGGGAGTTCCAGCAGATCGCCGAGCAGCGCGGCGAGCCGCTGCCGCTGGCGCTCGTGATCGGGGTGCATCCCGCCGTCGCGCTCGGCGCGCTCGCCATCGGCTCCATCGACGAGGACGAGCGCGCGATCATGGGCGCGCTGCTCGGCGAGCCGCTCGAGCTCGTGAAGTGCGAGACGTCCGACGTGCTCGTGCCCGCCCACGCCGAGCTGGTGCTCGAGTGCGAGATCCCGCCCGGCGCGCGCACGGCCGAGGGGCCGTTCGGCGAGTTCACCGGCTACAGCCTCGGCGAGCGCCAGCGCCAGGTGGTCAAGGTCCGCGCGATCACGCGCCGTCGCGACGCGATGTTCCAGGACATCACGGTCGCCCATCTCGATCACATGCTGCTCTCCACCATTCCGATGGAGGCCAACCTTTACCGCGCGGTGCGCGCCATGGTGCCGTCCATCCGCGCGATCCGCGTGCCGGCGCCGTTCACCTGCTACGTCTCGCTCGAGCAGCGGCTCACCGGCCAGGCGAAGAACGCCATCATGGCCGTCTTCGGCGCCGACCTCTACATGAAGCGCGTCGTCGTCGTCGACCACGACGTCGACGTCTTCGACGACCGCCAGGTGACGTGGGCCATCGCCACCCGGTGCCAGCCCGACCGCGACATCACCGTTGTCACGAACGCGCGTGGCTCGGACCTCGATCCGTCGGCCAGGGAAGATGGCTACACGGCCAAGTGGGGCGTCGACGCCACCGCCAAGCCTTCTCTGGCCGGATATACGCCGCGTCATCGCGTGCCGCCGGCGGTGTGGGAGCGGTTGCGCCTGGAGGACTTCCTGCCCTGAGCGTGGCCGCACTGCTGGAGGGCTCCGCGCGGGCTCACGGCGGCCGGCCGGCGCTCGTCTGGGACGGCGGACGTCTCAGCCACGCCGAGCTCGACGCCCGCGCGTGCGCGCTCGCCCGCGTGCTCGACGCGCGCGGCGTCCGCGCCGGCGATCGCGTGGCCATCGGCATCCCCAACCGCTGGCAGTTCGTCGTCGCCGTGCTCGGCGCGCTCAAGGCCGGCGCCACGGTGGCGCCGCTCGATCCGCTGCTGACGGGGGAGGAGCGCGCCGCCATCGTCGCCGACCTCGCGCCGCGGCTCGTCGTCGACGACGCCCCGGTCGAGGAGGCGACGCGGAAAGTATCCGAGCCGCGCGGCCCGGCGCTCGTCCTCTACACGTCCGGCTCGACCGGTCGGCCCAAGGGCGCGGTGCTCTCGCACGCGGCACTGGCGTTCGCCCTTCGCTCGTGGGCGGAGCCGGTGATGGCGCTGACGGCCGACGACGTCGTGCTATCGGCGCTGCCCCTGTCGCATTCCTACGGGCTCAACGGCGCGCTCCTGGCGCCCCTGCTCGCCGGCGCCAGCGTCCGACTCGTCGAGCGCTTCACCGCCGATGGCGTCGCCGATCTCCTGGCGCGCGGTGAGGCCACCGTCTTTCCGGGCGTGGCGACGATGTTCCGGCGGCTGCTCGACCTCGGCGAGTTCGGCGCCGCGCCGGCGCTGCGGCTGGCGCTGTCGGGCGCGGCGCCCTGCCCGTGGGAGGTCGCTCATGCCTGGCGCGCACGAACCGGCGTGCGTGTCCTCCGCGGCTACGGGATGACGGAGCTCTTCCGTCCCATCTCCTACCTCGCCGCCGATGCCGCCGAGCTGCCCGACGCCATCGGCCGCGCCGTCCCCGGCGTCGAGCTCCGGGTCGTGGACGAAACCGGCCACGCGGTCAGCCCCGGCGACGTGGGCGAGCTCCTCGTCCGCACGCCGGCGGCCATGGACGGCTATCTCAACGCCGTCGACGACACGGACGCCGTCCTCAGCGGCGGCTGGTTTCACACGGGAGATCTCGCGTCGGTCAGCGCCGACGGCTGGGTCCGGATCACCGGGCGCAAGCGCGAGCGCATACTGCGCGGCGGCTACTCCGTCTTCCCGCCAGAGGTGGAGAGCGTGCTGCTCGCGCATCCCGAGGTCGCCGAGGCCGCGGTCATCGGTCTGCCGCACCCTGAGCTCGGGGAGGAGATCGCGGCGTTCGTGGCGCTTCGACCGGGCGCGCGCACGAACGCCGATGACCTGGCCGCCTATTGCCGCGACCGGCTCGCTGCCTTCAAGTATCCACGGTGGGTGACGCTCGTGACCGCCCTCCCGCGGAGCGCGACCGGCAAGGTGCTCAAGGGCGAGCTGATCCGCGTCATCGCACCGGGCGGCTGACAAGACGCCGCCACCGCGGTCTCGACATGGCCTTCGCACGGCGGGCGCCGCGCGGCTCGGAGACGACATCGGCGTGAACACGCTCGAGGACCGCCGCGCTCGCCTCGGCACTGAAGCGCGCGCGCACGAACGCCCTTCCCCGCTCGGCCAGGCGCCTGCGAAGCGCGCCGTCGCCCAGCGCAGTGATCACGGTCCTTGCGAACGCCTCGGGACCGTCGGCGGTGAGCACGTGCGTACCCGGCGTGGCGCCGATTCCCTCATTGCCGATCGTCGACGTCACCACGGGACACCCCGCCGCCATCGCATCGAGGTTCTTGGAGATGATCCCGCCTCCCACGCGGAGCGGCGACACCATTAACGTCGCCCGCGCGTAGTAAGGCGCCAGGTCGGCGACGAACCCTGTCACCTCGACACTGGGCTCGCTCGCGAGACGGCGCACATGCTCGGTCGGCGCCGCTCCCGCGATGGTGAGGCGCACGTCGGGATACTGTTTGCGTACCAGCGGCAGGATGTCTCGACAGACGTGCGTCACCGCGGCGACGTTCACGTCGCGATTCATGGCGCCCACGAAGAGCAGATGGTTCGAGTCCCGGCTCGCATCGTCGGGTCGCACGGGTTCGATCGCAACCGGGAAAGGCAGCACCGTCGCCCGCAGACCGCGGTCGACGGCCATGAGCGCCTGCCGGTCCTGCTCGCACATCGCGAGGACGGCGTCGCAGCCGCTAGAGACACGCCGCTGAACCGCCACGGTGGCGCGCCATGTCAACCAGGCCGCCGCGCGAGCCCCGCGGCCTTCCGCCAGTTCAAAGCGGCGCCTCGCCGGTTTGGTCAACTCGTCGATCGCCACAGCCACCCGAGGCACGCGCCGCCGACGGCCGAGGCCGAGTCCGGTCTCCAGCCAGTCGACATGGACGAGGTCGAAATCGCCCTGATCGAGTAGCCGGCTCGCGAGGCGGCCGAGACGGACGTACGACGCGGCGATGCGAGCCGCTTGCAGGAGGCCGGGCCCGGGGCGAGCGAAGTGCAGCAGGTGCACAGCGCGAAGCAGAGGGCGGATCAGCTCCGCCTGCTCCGCCTCATGCGGCTCGATCCGGCAGGCGAGCGTGATTGCATGGCGTGGCGCAAGCCCGGATATCCAGCGGTGGACCGCCTGCCCGCCCGCGTGACCGGCGTTCGGATGCGGCAGGAACGGGCTGACCCAGAGGATGTTCACGGTGAGCTGCTCGTGGCGAGCGGCGGAGCGGGGATCCGCCCGCGGCGCTCCCGGCCCATGGCCCGGTAGACGTAGAAGTCGAGATAGCTGCGCGTGGCGAGCGAAACGATCTCGGTCAGGGCGGCGGGGCGCCGGACGGCGGCCTTGAGCAGAAGGAAGACGACGAGCTCGAGCTGCCGCCAGTGGCACCGCCACATGCGGCGAGGCGCGAAACGCTTCATCAAGTAGAGGCGATTGCGCAGGAAATAGTAGATGAAGGTGGACGAGAACAGGCCTTCCTTCTTGGCCCCTTCCCGATGCCAGACCCTGGCGCGCGGCTCGTACCTCACCGTCCAGCCCGCGGCCCGTGCGCGCAGACAGAGATCGACGTCTTCGAAATACAGGAAGTACTTCTCGTCGAAGGCGCCGATCGATCCGAATGTCTCGCGCCGAACCATCATGCTGCAGCCCGGCACCCAGTCGACGGGGGCCGGCGCATCGTAGCCACCCCGGTCCTCACAGCCGCCCCCGAGGTGCCGAACGGCGCCGCCGGCCTCGAGATCCAGCGCTCCACCAGCGCTCACGATCACGTCCGGGCGGTCGAGGTAGTAGACCTTCGTGCCGAGGATCCCGACCCGGCCATCGCGATCGAGGACGTCGACCATGTGCGTGAGGGAGTCCGGGGCCACGCGAGCGTCGTTGTTCAGCACCCAGACGTAGGCCGCCCCGCGCGCGAGCGCGTAGCGGATGCCGGCGTTGTTGCCGCCGGAATACCCGAGGTTCGCCCCGGTCTGGAGGAAATCCACGTCGGGCCAGCGGCTCCGGAGCACGCGCTCAGAGCCGTCCGTGGACCCGTTGTCGACCACCAGAATCCGCCGGGAAGGATGCTCGAGCCGCCGGCAGGATTCCACGCACTCGATGGTGTCGCGGTGGCCGTTCCAGTTGAGGATGACGATCCAGACGATCCCGGCACTGCTTCCTGGACGGCTCATCCGGTGAGCCCGACATCGGGCAGAAGCGATTCGTGGCCGCTGGCGACGGCTCGACGCAGGTGTTCGACCACGCGCTCCGCCGCCTGCGTGATCGACCAGAACTGTCGCGTCGCCGCGACCGCTCGCTGGCCCATGCGCGCTCGACCGGTATCGTCGGCCAGGAGCGTCGCAACGGCGTCGGCGAACGCCGCTGCCGAGCGTTCGGTCAGGATGCCGGTCTCGCCGTTGGCGATGCTCTCGCACACGCCGCCGTCGGCGACAGCCACGACCGGTGTCCCGCACGCCATCGCCTCCACCGGGGAGAGACCAAAGGGCTCGCGGTGTGCCGCGTAGACGAACAGCTTCGAGCACCGGTAGAGCTCGAGCAACTCGACATCCGAGACGGCCGTGCGGATCTCCAGCTGCACGCCCGCGGCGGCGGCGAGTCGAGCGAGATGGCCGCGCCATGTATGCTCGGCCGCGTTCGCGGCGATGACGAGCCGTGGACGGTGGCGCTCCGGAATCCGTCCCAGCGCGGTCACGACGAAATCGTGTCCTTTCAGCGCGCCCAGGTAGCCGACGGAGAGGACCGCGTTGTCGCGCGCGCGCGCCATGGGACGGAACAGGTCGAGGTCGACGCCAAGATAGCAGACCGAGGCGTCACAACCGTACGCGTGCAGGACGTTGCGGCGTGAAAAATGCGAATTGACGAGGATCGAGCCCGCGGACAGCGCGTTGCGCCGGTCGATCGCGGCGAGCCTGACCCCGGCGTAGCGCTCGACGAGAGCGCGTGCGGATTGTGTCCAGCCCGGTTGCAGCCGATGGAAGGCCGCGACCTCCTCCAGTCGACATGGCTGCTGGCAGTAGTAGACGTGGGGCTTGGCGAGGAACTGGAGCACGAACGGTGACACGGTGAACCCGTCCTGCTCCACGAAGACGACATCGGCATTGCCCGCGTTGATCTTTCCGGCCAGCCGACGCTGCGCGGCTTCAAGGTCGCCGAGCGAGATCCGGAATGGTACGCCCGGGGGCAGGTATCGGAGCGTCGAGCGCAGGACTCCTCGCACGCTGGTTCGCACCGGCTCGACGGTGACCGTGCGCGCGAGCGGCCGAAGATCGAGAAAGGCCTCGTCGGCGGTCGACAGTGTGAAGACGTCGACGGCGCAACCGAGATGGGACCAGTGCCGGACGAGCCCGTGAAGCACGCGCTTGGCGCCGCCCGAGGGCAGATTGTGGAAGACGGCGATGTTCACGGGCGCCGACGCCCGACGGCGACCAGGTCCTCGGCGAAGGCACCCGGCGGCACCGGGAGCAGGCGGCCGAACAGCGCGATTCCGAGGGACCACAGCCGTTGTTTCAGGCGGGTCACGGGCCGAGATCGCGGCGTGACGGCCGGCACGACCTCATAGGCGATCTTCAGCGGCTCGAACGCCGTGACTTCCAGGCATTGCCGCAGGCTCGCCGAGGTGAACGGTGTCTCGTGGGTGAAATCGCGATAGAAGGCGGCCGCCCAGAGTGGGTTCTCCGCGTTGCTCACCCGCAGAAACAGCAATCCGCCGGGCTCGAGGGCCCGGTGGCAGAGGTCCAGCATGGTGAGGATCTCGGGCTTCGGCAGGTGTTCGAGGAAGTCCAGCACGGCGATCGCTCGATAGGAATCGCCGCGCCGCAGGAACTCGAACGCGTCCGCCGACCGGAACTCCACACGCCCTTCGATCCCCAGCTCGCGCTCTCGGAGCCGTCGCCTGGCAATGTCGAGCTGCTCTTCGGAGAGATCCACTGCCTGGATGTTCGTGAAACCCCGGCGGACGAGATAGGTCTCGAGATAGCCCACGCCACACGGCACGTCGAGGATCTGAGCGTTCGTCGGCAGGGCGGCGAAGAACTCACCGAAGTTGCGGTCGATCCTGTCGACGACCCCGTCCCACTCAGCGGCGCTCGCCGGCTCGAACCGGCGGTAGTGGGTCGACCAGTACCGTTCCGCCAGTCGCTTTCGATAGCTCACCGTTGCCCCCTGAAGACCAGTGCCCGCGCCTGGACCCGCTCGATGCCGGTCAACGCCCACGTCCAGGTCCCGATGCCGAAGAGGATGAGAACGAGGGCCGCCACGGCCAGCTGAACGCCGATGTCGCTCGTCGCGGTGGCCGCCAGCCCGAGCAGAGGCGCCAGCGCGCCCACGAGCGCGACCGTGCGCCAGAGGCCTCCGATGAACGTCCCCACCGGCAGCCCCATGGTCCTGAGCGCGACACCCAGCATGAACGAGGCCTCCACCACCGCGCGAAGCGCCATCGACAGGGCTGCGCCCGTCACGCCGATGGCGGCGACCAGCACGAAGACGAGGCCGGTGTTGATCGGCAAGGAGACGACGTAGAGCTTGGCGACGACGTCCGGCCGCCCGTACGCTTGCAACGCGGCGCCGGCGACCGGGGTCAGGGCGGCGACCGGAGCGGCGAGGGCGAGGAGCTGGAACGCCGTGGCGCCGTGCTCGGCGAACGCGGCGCCGAGCCAGACACGAAGCAGCACCGGCGCCCAGGCGACGAGGCACAGCGCGACCGGCGCCACCGCGATCAGCAAGGCCTTCACCGTGAACACGAAGACGGCGTGAGTGCGCTCGGATGCGCCGCTCGCCCGGAACGCGGTGAAGGCCGGGAAGAGCGTCAGAACGGCCGCCGTCGACACGATCCACAGCCGCTCGATCGTGTCAGAGGCCGCCGAGTAGTACGCCACGGCCGAGACCGAGAGCAGGGTCGCGAGAACGTACCGATCGAGATATCGGAGAAGCGGCGCGGTGAATGTCGCGAGCGCGAGCCATCCGGCGAACGACTTCATGCGGACCGCCGCCGCCAGGCTCGGAGCGCAGAGGCGCTTGAGCATCGGAAAGGCCCGCACGCTCAGCAGGAAGAACGCCAGCGCCGCCGCGATCCTCACGGCCAGGAGGCCCGCGACCACCGCGGAGAGCCTGCCGCCGAGGGAGACCACGATGAGCGGAACGGCGATGGTCGCCGCGCCGCAGGGAACGGTGACGGCGTTCAGGAGATCGAATCGCTGGGTCGCCTCGAGGACCGCCGTGAAGCAGGTGGCGACGAGCATGAACGGGATGGCGGAGGCCAGGAGCGAAAAAGCGGTGGACGCCTCGGCGCGCAGCGCAAGCGGCACGTCGAAGGCGTTGATGAGGAGCGGGACGGCGGCGGCGAACGCGACGGCGGCCACGACGCCGATGACGGCCTGCACGGTCGCGATCGTCCACACCAGTCGGGGGACACTCGCCCGGTCGCCCTGCCCGAGCGCCTCGGCAACGAACTTCGTCGTCGCACGTCCCAGTCCGAAGTCGAAGACGGCGAGATTGGCGAGGATGACCCACACCAGCGACAAGAGGCCGAATCGCTCGACTCCGAGCTCCCGCACGAGGACGGGGATGACGGCGATCCCGACCGCCAGCGGCGTTGCCAGCCCCGCGAGATTGAGGAGAGTGTTTCGGGCCACCAGTCCGGCGGCGCGCGGCAGCTCGCGATCGGTCCGCGGGCGACCGACAGAGCGCTCAGGCGGCAGTGTCCGTCTCTTGACCGCACCCCGGCGCGGCCGCTAGGCTCGGATCGACGGGAATGCTCGACCGGACTCCGCCGAATTGCATCGCTTCGTCATCGTGCCATAGGTCACGCGTTTCTCGATCATTTGCGTCGAGTCGGGCGCGTCCGTGAGGTGGTGCAACCTTTGCCGCGGTCCGGTCGTCCGCCTCGGTCGCGGGCCGTTCGCCGCACGCTGCCTGCGCTGTCTGTCGACACCGCTGCATCGGGCCATGGGCCTCGTCGTCGAGAGTCTCGGAATCGTCCCGGCGACGCGGGTGTATGAGCTGTCGGCACGCGGCGCGCTGGTGCGCTACCTGACGCGGCGGTATCGCGACGTGACGCTGTCAGAGTACCGCGACGGCGAGCGGCCGGGAGCGATGCGCCGCGGCCTGGCGTGCCAGGACGTACAGCAGCTCAGGTACGCGGACGCCAGCTTCGACCTCGTCACCAGCACCGAGGTGTTCGAGCACGTGGCCGACGATCGCGCCGGCTTCCGCGAGGTTCACCGTGTCCTCGCTCCCGGCGGATGGTTCGTGTTCACCGTGCCCCTCGCCGACGCCGACGCGACGCTCGAGCGCGCAGCGCTCCGCGACGGGCGCCTCGTTCATCTCACCGCAGCCGAGTATCACCGCGATCGGCTTCGGCGAGTTCTCGCGTTCCGAACATACGGCCGCGATATCGGAATGCGCCTGGCCGACGCCGGGTTTGCGCCGGGCATCCGGACGATCGACGACCGCACGCACGGTGTCTGCACGGTTCCGGTGGTGGTGGCCTCGAAGCCGCCGCCTAGCGATCGAGCTCGGCGAGATACTCCTTGATGCGCTGAGCGTCCGGGGCGTCGGGCTTGAGCGCCAGGTACTTGAGGAAGGCCTCGCGGGCCCGGGCGTTCTGCTTCTCCTGGTAGTAGAGGAGACCGAGCTGCCGGTGCGGCTCCGCCAGGGCCGGATCGAGCGCGGCCGCCTTCTCGTAGGAGGCGAGCGCGAGAGTCGCCGACCGCGCCTTCTGCGCGGCGTCGCGGGCGCGCTGCGATTGCAACCGGTGCAGCTCGCCGTAGTAGACATGGGCGATGGCATCGTCCGGCGTCGCCGCGAGCACGCGGTCGAGCTGTGCCTGGGCCAGGGTGAAGCGACCGGCCCGGATGTCCTCGTAGGCGTTCTCGCGCACGACGGGGCGCATGCGGAGCTGGAAGTCGTCGGTGTCACGCACCGCCGTCGGTGAGGCGGCCGCCACCGCATAGCGCGTGACCACCAGCTCGCGCGTCGTCTCGATCCGCTCCGTGAGCTTCGGATGGCTGCCGAGGAAGAACCTCTCGAGCGAGCCGCGATCTTTCGAGTCCGCGCGGAGCCGCTCGAAGACCTTCGGCGCCTCCTTCGGATCGTACCCCGCGTTGACCAGATTGTGCAGGCCGCCGTCGTCCGCATCGCGCTCCAGGGCGCGGCCGTAGCCGTTGATGGCGGCGACCGCCGCGAGCGGCAACCCGAGACCCAGGATCGTGGTGGCGGTCTGGCCGATCAGCGCCGCGCCGATCGGGTCCCCCGCCCGGGCGCGCGAGCCGGCGGCCGCCGTCACGCCGATCGCGGTGGCCGTGCTCACCACCCCGGAGGCGATGGGCTTGCTCTGCGCGTCGCGCTGGTAGCTGAGCGCGTGGCGGTGGATGACGTGCGTCATCTCGTGACCGAGGATCGTCGCGAGCTGCGCCTCGTTGTCCAGACGGCTCAGCAGCCCGGTGTGCACGTAGATGCTGCCCGTCGGCAGCGCGAAGGCGTTCAGCGACGGGTCGCGGACGACGCCGAACTTGAAGGCCGGCCCGCCCGCGGCCCGTACGTCGTCGGGCATCAGCCGGTCGCCGATGCGGGCGAGGTATTGCTCGAGCAGCGGATCCTCGTAGAGCCGCGCCTTCTTCAGCAGCGCGTGCTCTTCCTTCTCGGCCTGGGCCCATAGCGCTTGCTCGTCGGCCTCCGGCGTGAAGGGCTGGGCGTCGGCGCCGATGGGGGGAATGCTGCGGCTCGCGCACGCCGAGATCAGCAGCGTCACGATGACGAGCCAGGCGGAGGGGCGATGGAGGCGTCGCACCTAGTTCAGCGAGCCGAGCTTCTGTCGCACCTTCCGCAGCTGCTCGCGGAAGGTGTCGGCGTCCTGGGCGTTGGGGAAGCGCCTCAGATAGCGGTCCCAGGCGAGCGCGCCCTCGTGGAGCCGGCGCAGCCGCACGAGCACGCTCCCGCGGTCGCGCAGGTGCACCGGCGACTCGGCGTCGAGCACCAGCAGCCGGTCGACCACGGCCAGCGCACGCGCCCAGTCCTTGCGGCGCGCGTAAATTCCTTTCAGGTTGCGCAGCATGCGGACGAGGATCTGCCGCTTCGCGCAGGGCGCCCAGTGCCCCTCGCCCAGCTTGACCGGCCGTCCGACCGCGCGCGAGGCGACCTCCTCGGCCTGGGCCGGCGTGAGCACGGCGCCGCGGTTGAACGGATCGAGGAAGATCCGCCGCGCGCCGAGGCTGGCGCTCACGATGAAGTGGCCGGGCAGGCTGACGCCGCCGACGTCGACGCCGACGCGGCGCCCGACCTCCATGGTGAGGATGGACAGCGTGATCGGGATGCCGAGCTTGCGGTCGAGCACGTCGTTGAGGCAGGAGTTGCGCGGGTCGTAGTACTCCTCGGCGTTGCCGCGGAAGCCCTCGTCCTCGAACAGGAATGCCAGCAATCGCTCGAGCGCCGCCTGCGGATCGCCGATGTCCGCCGCCGCCGAGCGGGCGGCGAGGTCGTCGAGACGCGCGACCTCGCGCTCGACGCTGAGGGCGGGATGCTCGATGCGCGCGATGGCGAGCGCCGCCCGGCCCAGGTCGAGGCGCCGCTCGTCGCCATCCGCGAGCGCCTGGAAGGCGGCCAGATCGTCCATCAGCAGCCCGGGGCGTGATGGATGCCGGCCGTGGCCAGCGCCTTGCGCTGCAGCTCCTCCGCCAGCTCGAGGGTCCGGCGCGCCGCTCGCCTCGCGCCGGCCTGCGCGTCCTCGTCGACGGCCAGGCGCAGCAGCAGCGAGCGGCCGAGCTCGTGGTGATAGCGCTCGTCCGGCTCGATGACCTCCCGGTAGAGGGTGGCCGTGGCCTTGTCGCCGACGCGCTCGCAGAACTCGATGAACTGCCGGTTCTTGACCACCGCGATGGCCTCGCGCGTGAACTGCCCCGCGGCGACGCGCTCGACCGTGGTCGCCAGCGAATCGAGATATCTGAAGAGCGGTCCGAAGCCGCCGGCCAGCGGATCGATGGCGTCGGGGTCGAAGCCCAGCTCCTTGAGACGGTCAGCAATCAGGCGGAAGTGCCTGGCCTCGTCGCCGACCTGGCGGGCGAACGCGAGCTTCACCCGGGCATCGTCGGTGGCGACCAGCCAGCGGGCGGCGATCTCCGTCGCCTCGAGCTCGTTCTTCAGCGCGACTTTCAGGAGGTTCGGGACGTTGAGGGCGCCGGCGACCTCGGCCTTGAGCGTGGCGTCCGGCTCGAGTCCGCGGAGGGCCGCCTGGTTCTCGGCGTCGAGCGTGGCGACGAACTCGGCCGACGTCATGACGCCACGCCCTCGCGCAGCAGCGCCGGCAGCTCCTGCGTCAATGTCTCCTTCGTGACCACCCGCGCGCAGCGCGCGTGCCAGGGCAAGGTCGCGCGCGCCAATGCGTGCGTCGTGAAGGCGAGCACGGGCGGTCGCCGCGCCGCCGGGACCGCCTCCACGGCGTCGAAGATCCGCGCGTAGTCGAAGCCGCCGGTCAGGTCGAGGACGACCAGCCGCGCGCCGGCGGCCACGGCCGCCTCGAGCTCGTCAGCCGTCCGCGCGAAGTCGAGCGCGACGCCGGCCAGGCGGGCCGTCTCGCGAATGCGCGCGACGAAGAACAGGTCCTTGACGACGGCGAGCACGCGCGTGCCCGCGGTATCGAGGCGCGCTCCGGCTTCGCCGGGGCGCGCCGAGCGCTGGGGGGTTTGGGGGGCCATTTCGGGGCCCCCCATCTAGTCACTCGGCTGGCGTATGCCGAGCCAGTACCGGTTCCACTCGGCGATATGGCTGAGCGTGCGCATGTCGGCGATGCGGTCGACGTAGACGATGCCATGCAGGTGGTCGGTCTCGTGCTGGATCACCCGGGCGAAGAAGTCCTTGGCCACGACGCTCACCGGATTGCCCTCGCGATCGAGGCACTCGAGCCGCACCGACGTGAAGCGCGGCACCACGCCGCGCATGTCGGGCACGGACAGGCAGCCTTCCCAGCCGTCTTCCTTCTCCTCCGTCAGTGCCGTCACCACCGGATTGATCACGACCGTGAGCGGGATCTCGGGCGCGTCGGGATAGCGCGGGTTTTTCTGCACCTCGATGACGGCGATCTGACGCAGGGCGTGGACCTGGTTGGCGGCGAGGCCGGCGCCGTCGTACTCGCGCATGGTCTCGACCATGTCGTCGATGAATCGCTGCATCTCGGCGGAGCGGATCTGCTCCGGGGGCACCGGCCGCGCCGGTTGCCGGAGCACGGGATGCCCGAGTCGCGCCACTTTCAGGATCGCCATGACGTCGAAAGTGTAGCACGCGGTGCGACGGGCGCCGGGTCAGCCGCCGACGCCGAGATAGGTCGCGGTGACGTGCGCATTCGCTCGCAACGCGGCCGGCGTGCCCTCGAACACGATGGTGCCGTGGTCGATGACGTAGACGCGATCCGCCAGGCGGAAGGCCATCTCCGCGTTCTGCTCGACCAGCAGCATGCTGACGCGCTCGGCCTTCAGCTCGCGCACGGTGCCCATCACCGCCTCGACCACGAGCGGGGCCAGTCCCTGCGACGGCTCGTCGAGCAGCAGCAGCTCCGGTCCCGTCAGCAGCGCGCGCGCGATGGCGAGCATCTGCTGCTCGCCCCCCGAGAGCAGACGCCCCTTGCGGTCGAGCACCTCCCCGAGCTTCGGGAATCGTGCGAGCACGCTCGCTTCGGCCCAGCGCGAGCCCGCTCGCCGGGCGATGGCGAGGTTCTCGCGCGCGGTCAGATACGAGAAGATGCCTCGCGTCTCGGGGACGAGCGCGATGCCGAGCCGCGAAATCCGGTGCGGCGCGAGGCTCGCGATGTCCCGGCCCTTGTACGCGATCCGGCCGCGCCGCGGCGGCGTGAGGCCGGTGATCGAGCGGAGGGTGGTCGTCTTGCCGGCGCCGTTGCGTCCGAGCAGCGCCACCACCTCGCCCTCGCGGACCGTCAGCGAGAGTCCGTGCAGGATGTGGCCGAGCCCGTAATAGGTGTCGATCCCGAGGACCTCGAGCATCATGACGCGGTGACGCCGCCGAGGTACGCACGGCGCACGTCGGCGTTGCGCTGGATCTCCGGCGGCGTGCCCTCGGCGATCACGCTGCCGAAGTGCATCACCGAGATGCGGTCGGAGATGGTCATCACCACGTCGATCTTGTGCTCGATGAGGACGATGGTGTAGCGGCCCTTCAGCTGCCGCACCAGCGCCACCATGCGCTGCGTCTCGTCCGGCGACAGACCCGCCGCCGGCTCGTCGAGCAGCAGCAGCCGCGGCGCCGCCGCCAGCGCGATGGCCAGCTCCAGCTGCCGCTGCTCGCCGTGGGAGATCTCGCGCGCGGGCCGGCCGGCCTTCGCGTCGAGCCCGACGTCGCTCAGCGCCGCGCGCGCGGCGTCGCGGAGCTCCGGGTAGCGATCGGCCCGGCGCCAGCCGATCCCTCGCCACGATCTCGCGCGCGCGAAGGCGGCCAGCCACACGTTGTCGAAGATCGACAGCGTCGGAAAGACGCTCGTGCGCTGGAACGAGCGTGCGATGCCGAGATGGGCGACGGCGTGGGGCGGCGTGCCGGCGATGTCGCGCCCGTCGAACAGGATGCGCCCCGACGTCGGCGCCAGCTGCCCGGTGAGCAGGTTGAAGAAGGTCGTCTTGCCGGCGCCGTTGGGGCCGATGACCGAGTGCAGCGAGCCCGCCTCGACCTCGAGCGTCACCGCGTTGACCGCGGTCAGGGCCCCGAAAGACTTGGTCAGCCGCTCGGTCCTAAGGAGCGGCATCGGGCCTCGCCGCCGCCGGCACGCGGTGGGTGGCGCGCCACGCCCAGAAGCGCGCCCACGCCTCCACCACGCCGCCGCGGAAGAAGAGCACCACGACGACGAAGGCCACGCCGAGCAGGAGCGGCCAGCGCTGCCACACCGTGCTGACCGACTCCGACAGCCAGATGAACACGAAGGCGCCGATGACGGGGCCGTAGAGCGAGCCAGAGCCGCCGATGAGCGTCGCGAACACGACGTTGCCCGAGAACACGAAGCCGATCGCCTCCAGCGGCACGATGCCGAAGAGCATCGCGTAGAGCACGCCGGCCAGCCCCGCGAAGGCGCCGGCCACGACGAAGGCCGCCAGCTTCATGCGGCGGACGTCATAGCCGAGCGCCTCCGCGCGCGCCTCGTTGTCGCGGATGGCCTCCAGTATCTTGCCCAGCGGCGACTCGACGATGCGCTTCATGACCGCCAGCGACAGCACGAAGAGCACGGCGACGGCGATGTAGTACGCGAGCGGCCGGTGGATGTCGAGGCCGAAGACGGCCGGACGCGGCACGCCCGGCATGCCATCCTCGCCGCCGGTCACCGTCGTCCATTGATAGGCGGTGAAGTAGAACATCTGGTTCAGCGCGAAGGTCAGCATGATGAAGTAGAGACCCGAGCGCTGGACGCACAGGTATCCGACGACAGCCGCGGAGACGGCGCCCACCACGATGCCGATGACCAGCGCGGCGACGACGCCGACGCCTCCGTACTTGAGCAGATAGCCCGCCATGTAGGCGGCCGCGCCGAAGAAGGTGGCCTGGCCGAACGACAGCAGCCCCGTGTAGCCCATCAGGAGATTCAAGCCGAGACCGAAGATGGCGAAGATCCAGATCTCGGTGGCGATCGCGTGGCGGACGACGACGGGCAGCAGGACGACGGCGGCCAGGATGGCCAGCCACGCCTTGCTCATCGGATGCCGAACAGTCCCTGCGGCCGCACGAGGAGCACCACGGCCATCACGGCGAAGATCACGGCCACCGAGGCTTCCGGCCACACGAGGGCGGCCAGGCTCTGGGCGAGGCCGACCAGGATCCCGGCCACGATCGAGCCGAGCAGATTGCCGAGGCCGGCCAGCGCGACCACCACGAAGGCGATGCCGAGCATGTCGACGCCCATCCACGGGTTCAGCCCGCGGATCGGCGCCGTCAGCGCGCCGGCGACGCCGGCCAGCACGCAGCCCAGCGCGAAGGCCGCCGTGAAGAGCCGGTGGATGTCGATGCCCAGCAGCGACACCATCTCCTTGTCCTCGATGCCGGCGCGCATGATGGCCCCGTAGCGCGTCTTCTCGAGAAAGAGCCAGGCGCCGAGCACCAGGAGGGCGGCCGCCACCATCACGAAGAGCCGGTACTTCGGATAGAAGGTGATGCCGAGGTCCACGCCGCCGCGGAGCAGCGGCGGCGGCAGCTGGCTCATGCCGACCGGGCTCCAGACGATGATGATTCCCTCGGTGACGATCAGCGAGATGCCGAACGTGAGAAGGAGCTGATAGTCGTGCCCCGCGCGGTAGAGCGGCCGGATGCCACCGTACTCGATCAGCATCCCCAGCAGTCCGACGCCGAGCGGCGCCAGGATCAGGCCCACCCAGAAGTTCCCGATGAGCTGCATCACCGTGTAGAGCGAGTAGGCGCCGAGCGCGAACAGCGCGCCGTGGGCGAAGTTGGGGATATTCAGCACCCCCGTGATGATGGACAGCCCGATCCCCATCACGGCATAGAGCATTCCGGTGGCGAGGCCGTTCAAGATCTGGCTGAACAGAAGCGCCGCGTTCAGTGCCCGGTCTTCGAGCGGCGGCTTTGCCGCCGCAATTGTGTGAGGCCCCCTCCGAGAGCTATAACGCCCCGATGTCCTTGCACTCGGCGTACTCGGCCGGGAGCGGCGTCGAGCCCGTCGCGATGATGTCGGCGAAGTCCATCGGGTTCTTCATGGCGTCCTTCTTCTTGCAGCGCATGAAGAAGTACGGCCGGAGCGTCTGATGCGTCTTCGGGTCCACGCGCATGCGGCCGACGAGGTCATCGACCTCCAGCCCCTCGCATGCCTTGATGACGTCCGGCACCTCCGTCGACTTGGCCCTGTCCATGGCGGCCAGCATCATGCGCGTCATCCCGTAGGCGGCCGACGGCGCATAGCCGGGCGGGTTGCCGTGCTTGGCCTGGTACTTCTTGACGAACTCGCGCGCCACCGGCGTGTCCGCGGTGTAGTAGAAGTTCGAGCCGACCCACATGCTGTCGCGGATCTCCGGGTTGAGCTGGATCAGCTCCTCGACGCCCGAGGACCACGTCAGGATCAGCGGCACCTTCGGCGTGAGACCGAAGTTGAAGATCTCGCGCGCGGCGGTGACGGCGTCGAGACCGAAGTTGATCATGGCCACCACGTCGGGTCGATTGGCGGCCGCCTTGGTCACGTAGTTGGAGAACTCGCGCTCGCCGAGCGGATGGCGGTCGGCGCCCACGAACTCGAGGCCGTGGGCCTTGCCGACCTCCTTGATGTACTTCTCCACCGACCAGCCGAACGCGTAATCGGCCACGAGCAGATGCCAGCGCTTGGCCTTCGGGTTCGCCTGCATGAAGGCGTCGACGACCGTCTTGGCCGCCGTGTACGGGCTGGCCGCCCACTGAAACGAGTACCGGTGGCAGCGCTTGCCGGAGATGTCTTCGGTGCCGCCGCTGAAGTAGTGGAAGACCTTCTTGCGCTTGGCGACCTCCGACACGGCGAGGGCGACGCCGGACGACCAGGGACCGATGATGTACTTCACGCCGTCGGCGTCGACGGCCTCCTCCGCGCGCCGGGTGGCCGAGCCGGCCTTGGTCTCGGAGTCGCGGGTGATGTACTTGATCGTCTTGCCCTGCACCTTCATGCCGCGCTCCTCGAGCGCGAGCTTCATGCCGTTGTCGAGCACCGGCCCGACATCCGAGAAGGCCCCGGTGAAGGGCCAGAGGCCGAGCACGGGCAGCTCCTTCGCCTGGGCCCGGACCACCGCCGGGAACCCGAGCCCGGCCGCCGCGGCGCCACCGCTCAGCTTCAGCACGTCTCGTCGAGTGAATGCGCTCATGATCGTCCTCCGCGCGCTTTGGGATCCATCACGTCCGGCTCGGCTGGCGCGAGAATCGGGCCAAGACCGCTCACTGTCAAGGCAGCGTCCCGCGGCTCACCTGGTCTCGACACGACCGACCTTCCGGACGCCCTCCGCCAGTCGCCGGGCGTCGGCGTCGAAGAAGCGCTGGAACTCATCGCCCTGCTTGAAGGCGATCGGCGTCTCCAGCTTGTCCATGGCCGTCTTGAAATCGGGATCGTTCACGGCCTCGCGGACGCCCGACCGCAGCTTCGCCAGGACCGCCTCCGGCGTCGCCTTCGGCGCGAAGAGCCCCGCCCAGATGTAGAACTCGGCGTCGGGGTAGCCGAGCTCCCTGAACGTCGGCACATCGGGCAGCGCGGCCACGCGCTTGTCGCCCCAGCCGGCCAGCGCGCGCAGCTTGCCCGCCTTGATGTGCGGCAGGACGACGGCCGGTCCCGACGCCAGCGCGTCGACGTGGCCGCCGAGAATGGCCGTGAGCGCCGGGCCGGCGCCCGCGTGCGGCACGTGACGGAGCTTGATGCCGGCCGCGTGGGACAGGAGCTCCATCGCCATGTGGAGGGTGCCGTAGACGCCGGAGGACGAGAACGAGATCTGGCCCGGCCGGCTCTTCGCGTCGTCGATGAAGTCCTTCGCCGTCTTCCACGGCTTGTCGGCCGGCACGACGAGCACGGTCGGATCGGCGGAGATCAGCGCGATCGGCGCGAACTGGTCGACCGTGAACGCGGGCGGCCGACCGAAGATCTTGTCCGCCTCGGGGATGATCGAGATGGACGACAGCGCCAGCAGCAGCGTGTAGCCGTCGGGCTTGGCCACGGCGACGGACTGCATGCCGACGGCGCCGGCGGCGCCCGTCTTGTTCACCACGCCCACCGGATTCTTGAGGACCTTCTCCATCGCCGCCGCCACCGGCCGCGCCGTCAGGTCGGCCACGCCGCCGGGCGGGAACGGCGCCACGATGGTGATCGGTCGCGTCGGAAACGACTCCTGGGCGCCCGAAGGCGACGACAGCGCGAGGACGACGCCGAGGGTGGCGAACAGCACCGAGCGCGCAGCAGCCATCAGGATTCCCCCTTTTCCGCGAGCGCCATCCGCGCGCGCCAGTCGAGCCCGCGGCGAATGAAGGCGCGAAGCGACAGCAGCATCATACCGAGCGCGACCAGGAGCAGCGTGGCCGCGATCGGACGCTGGAAGAAGATTCCGTAGTGGCCGTCCGACATCGCCAGCGACTGCCGCAGCGCCAGCTCGATCATCGGCGCCAGCACCACGCCGAGCACGATCGGCGCCGTCTCGAAGCTGAGCTTGCGCAGCACGTAGCCGAGCACGCCCATCACGAGCATGATCCACACGTCCACGACCGAGCCGTTCACCGCGTAGACGCCGAGGATCGAGAAGGTCAGGATCGCCGGGTAGAGGTAGGGGTACGGCACGCGCAGGAGGTTCACGAAGATGCCGACGAGCGGCAGGTTGAGGATCAGCAGCACGAGATTGCCGACGTACATGGAGGCGATGAACCCCCAGAAGAGCTCGGGCTGCTGCCGGATCAGCAGCGGCCCCGGCGACACGCCGTGCACCATCATGGCCGCCAGCATCACGGCCGGGATCGGCCCCGATGGGACGCCGAGCGCCAGCATCGGCACGAAGGCGCCCGAGGTCGCCGAGTTGTTCGCCGACTCCGGGCCGGCCACGCCGGCCACGGCGCCGTGGCCGAACTGCTCGGGACGCTTCGAGAGCTTCTTCTCCAGGGCGTAGGAGACGAACGACGAGATGATGTGCGCGGAGCCCGGGATGATGCCCACCAGGAAGCCGAGCACGGTCCCCCGCCCGATCGGCGCCGCCGCCTGGCGCCACTCCGCCCGCGACGGCAGCAGCTCGCGCAGACGTGGCTCGATGACCTTCGGCGGCACCGCCTGTCCCGCCGTCGCCAGGATCTCGGCCAGGCCGAAGAGCCCCACCGCCACCGGCACCACGCCGAGGCCGTCGCCGAGCTCGACGACGCCGTAGGCGAATCTGAAGTAGCCGCTCATCTGGTCGATGCCGACCATCCCGAGCAGCAGTCCGAGGGCCGCCATGGCCAGCGACTTCACCATCGAGCCCGACGACATGTAGGCGAGCACGAGCAGTCCGAACAGGAGCAGCGCGAAGTATTCCGGCGGTCCGAAGCGGAGCGCGAAGGCCGCCAGCGGCGGGGCCAGCAGCATCAGGCCGACCACGCTCACGCTGCCGGCGACGTACGAGCCGACGGCGGCGATGGCGAGGGCGGCGCCGGCGCGGCCCTTGCGGGCCATCGCGTAGCCGTCGATGCACGTCATCACCGAGGCGGCCTCGCCCGGGATGCGCATGAGGATCGACGTCGTCGACCCGCCGTACATCGCGCCGTAGTAGATGCCGGCGAGCATCACGATGGCGCGCGTGGCGTCCATGCCGAAGGTGGCCGGCAGCAGCAGGCTGATGCCGGCCAGCGGGCCCACGCCCGGCAGCACGCCGACCAGCGTGCCGATCACGCAGCCGACGAACGCGTAGAGGAGCACCGGCGGCGACAGCGCGACCGAGAAGCCAACGGCGAGGTTCTGGAGCGTGTCGAGCATCTAAATCAGATCCCGAACGGTCCGCGTGGCAGCGGCACGCGCAGGAGCGCGTCGAAGAGGAAGAACGTGCCGGCCGCCAACGCGACGGCGAAGATCAGGGCCACGGCGGGACCCTTGCGCTCGATGACGCCCACCAGGAAGAGCAGCGCGAGCAGGATGGTCAGCCGGTAGCCGAGCCGCTCGAGAGCGAGCGCGGCGAAGGCACAGGCGGCGAAGATCGCCGCTGCGTGGCGCCACTCGGAGAAGCCCAGCGAGGCGAGCCGTGGCGTGTCACGACCGAGCACGGCGATGGCGACGCCGCCGAGGAGCAGGAGGCTCGCGAGCGCGACCGGCATGTACGCGGGGCCGGGATTGGCCAGGCTGCCGAGCGGCAGCGTCCGGCTCTGCCACAGCACGAAGAGCGCGAACACCGCCAGCGCCGCGCCGGCCACGCGGTCGACCGTCAGCATGCGGGGACCGTCAGTCGAGCTCGAGGAAGCGCATGGCGTTGGTGGTCTCGATGCCGGCGTGCACCCCGGACGCCAGCCCCGCGCTCGCGACGAACGCGACTGGATCGTCCTGGCCCATGTCGAATGGATAGTCGCTGCCGATCACGACCCGGTCGGCGCCGAGCACGTCCACGAGGAAGCGCAGATTCTCGACCGAGAGCGTCAGCGAGTCGACGTAGATCCGTCGCGCGTACTCCCGTGGCTCGCGCGGGATCGCGGCCGGGCCCTCGGGCCGCACCTTCCAGCCATGGTTGAGGCGCGCGAGCGTGAACGGGAACGCGCCGCCGCCGTGCGCGAAGCAGATGCGGAGGTCCGGCAGGCGCTCGAGCACGGCGCCGAAGATCAGCTTCGAGATCGCCAGGGCGGTCTCGAGCGGATTGCCCACCACGAGCGGGAAATAGTACTTCGTCAGCCGGTCCTGGCCGATGAGCGGCGTCGCCGGGTGGACGAACACGGCCATGCCGAGGTCGCGGCACGCGGTGAAGAAGTCGAACAGCGCCGGATCGTCGAAGTCCCGCCCGCCCGGGCAGGTGCCGATCTCCACCGTCGACAGCCCGAGCCTCTCGCGCGCGTGGCGAAGCTCGGTAATCGCCAGCGTCGGGTCTTGCAGCGGTACCGTGGCCATCCCGAGGAACCGGCGGGGATGGCGGGCCGCGATGGCGGCTACGTTCTCGTTCTGCAGCCGCGCGAACGCCTGCCCGGCCTTCGCCTCGGCCCAGTAGCAGAACATCACGGGCGGCGGCGACAGCACCTGCACGTCGATACCGAGGCGATCCATGTCCTCGAGACGGCGCGCCGGGTTCCACGACCGGTCGTCGATGTCCCGGAAGAACTGATCGCCGGTCATGATCGTCGCGTGGCACGCGTCCTTGACGACCAGCCGCGGCCACTTGCCCCCACCGAAGCGCGCCGCCCAGTCATCCCACCGCGGCGGCACCACGTGCGTGTGGAGGTCGATGCTCATTATTAGCGGCCGCTGGTCGTGCGGCTCGAGCCGTGGGTGGCCTGATCGAGATGGTCGGTGGCCGTCATTTCCCCTCGACGCGGCCGATCTTCTTGATGACTGATGCCAGACGCGCGGCGTCGGCGTCCCAGAAGGCGCGGAACTCGTCGGCATCCTGATAGGCGATCGGGGTCTGCGCCTTCTCCATCGCGTTGCGGAAGTCCGCGTCCTGCACCGCCTGCCGCGTGGCGTCGCGCAGGGTCTTGACCGCGGCCGCCGGCGTCCCGCGCGGCGCGAAGAGGGCGGTCCAGATGTAGTACTCCATGTCGTACCCGAGCTCCTTGAAGGTCGGTACGTCCGGGAACGAGGCCAGGCGCGTCGCGCCCCACGTCGCGAGCGGCCGCAGCTTGCCCGCCTTGACGTGCGGCAGCGCCAGCGCCGGTGGCGACGCCCACATCGCCGCGTGGCCGCCGAGAACGGCGGTGGTGGCGGGGCCGCCGCCGGTGGTGATCAGGTGCCGCATCTTGAGCCCGCCGGCGTTGAGCAGCATCTCCATCGGCACGTGCGAGGCGCCGTAGAGGCCCGACGAGGCGAACGTGATCTCGCCCGGCTTGGCCCGGACGTCGTCGATCGCCTCTTTCACCGTCTTCCAGGGCCGCTCGGCGTTGACGACGAGGACGGGTGGGTCGGCGTTGAGTCGAGCGATACCCACGAACTGATCGCGCGTGTACGCGGGCGCGCGCGCGAACAGCGTGTCGACCTCCGGGATCGTGGAGATCGACACGAGCGCGATGAGCAGCGTGTAGCCGTCGGGCTTGGCGACGGCGACCGACTGCGCGCCCACCGCCCCCGCCGCTCCGGGCTTGTTCGTGATGACGACGGGCTGCTTCAGCGTCCGCTCGAGCGCGGCCGCGAGTGGCCGCGCGGTGAGGTCGGCGATGCCGCCCGGCGGGAACGGAACGACGAGAGTGATCGGGCGTGTTGGATAAGCCTCGTCAGCGGCGGCGGGACCTGCGAGGACGCCGAGCAGGCTCACGGCCAGCACGGCGAGACGGATAGCGGCTCGGGTCATGGGCGATCTCCTGACGCGCCGCGCGGGCGCGGGCCATGGTGCGCGACACTTTACAGGAGGAAGGCGGGAAACGCGCGGAGCGAACGCGGAAGCGTAACGGCGCCGGGGCACAGGCCAGCGCCGTCACGCCCCGCCGAGGGCGGTCTAGCGCTTCTGACCGCCCTCGTGCTGCTGGCCAGGCTGCTGCTGGCCGCCCTGCTGCGGATCTGGCTGCTGCGGACGCGGCTGCCCGCCCTGCTGCATGTCTTTATCGAGCTGAACAGGCTCGCCGCTCTTGGCGTCCTTGTTTTCTTTCATCTTGCCGGCCATGAGGGAGGGCCTCCTTGCGAAATTGATTGAGCAAGGGATGTACCAGTCACGGCGATGTAGGAATTACCGCGCGACCGCGGTTGGCCAGCACGATCCGCGCGTTTCGCTCGAGCCCGGCGCGCCGCGCACGCTTCAGCGCCGAGCCGCGGAACCGCTCGCGAAACTCCTCGTCGGTCATGGCCACGAGGCTCTCCGTGGCGCCAGGTGGAGCACCCTGGCCGAGGGAGGCGTCCCGGCCCGGTGGCGCGTGACGGTTCCAGGGGCACACCTCCTGGCACACATCGCAGCCGAACAGCCAGCCGCCGATCCCCGCGTGGAGCGACTCGTCGATCTCGCCGCGGTGCTCGATGGTCAGGTACGAGACGCACCGCCGGGCGTCGAGAATGTAGGGCGCCACGAACGCCCCGGTCGGGCAGGCGTCGAGACACGCCGTGCAGGTGCCACAGCGATCCGGAAGGGCGGCGTCCGGCGTCAGCTCCGCGGTCGTGAGGACGATGCCGATGAAGAAATACGAGCCCAGGCCGGGCGCGAGGAGGTTGGTGTTCTTGCCGGTCCAGCCGAGCCCGGCGCTCGCCGCCAGGCTCCGCTCGAGGACGGCGCTGGTGTCGACCGAGGCCCGGCTGCGCACGTCCGGGCCTCCGGCGGTCCGGAGCACGTCCTTCAGGGCGTGAAGTCGGGGCCGGATCACGCGATGGTAGTCGCGTCCGCGCGCGTAGCGAGCGACCCCCCGCCAGGCCGGATCGTCCTCGCGCGGCGCGTAGTTCAACGCGACGGCAACCACGGAGCGCCATCCCGGCAGGAGACGGCCGGGGTCGAGTCGGGCCGCCCGACCTCGGGCGAGATAGTCCATGTCGCCGGCGTGGCCGGCTTCGAGCCAGCGCTCGAACGCGTCGGCGTGCGCCGGCCGGGCGGCGGCGCCGACGGCGACGCGATCGAAGCCGAGCTCGAGCGCCCGCTCCTTCACTGTCCGCGTGAGCGTCAGCGTGGCGAGGGTCACGTCCGGCGCGCCTTCGCCAAGAGCTGGCTGCGCGTGAGCGTGCGGCCGCCCCGTTCCAGGAACTTGATGTAGTGAAACCACCGCCCGTCGGACTTCCACTTCTCGGCGAGGCCGATGGCCGCCGCGAGCCCCTGCTCCACGGAGTCGAACCGTTGCACCTCTTGTTCCACCTCGAGGTGCTCGACGGCGAAGCCGTGCAGCTCGAGCTGTCGCCGCGCCTCGTCGGTGTCGTACGCAAAGCGCGAGCGACGGCCGGTCTCCCGCCACTGGTCGACGTGGAGCGCAACGAAGGCGAGCGCCTGGCCGGGACCGAGCGTTCGCGCGGCGGCGGCGATGATCGCCTCCGACATGCACAGGTGCGCGACCACGAAGGTCGGCCGCTTCCAGGCCGGTGTGAGGCCGACGTAGTCGGCCCGCGCCTCGGCGTCGACGTCGGCGAACTCGACGTTGGCAACGCCAAGGTCGACGGCGCGGCGGCGCGCCTCGGCGAGGGCGGCGGGGTCGCGGTCGATGCCGAGGACGCGCCGGCACTGCGGCGCCACCGCCAGAGCGATGCGGCCGACCCCGGTGCCGACGTCGAGCACGTCGGCGCCGCCGAGACGCTCGGCCTCGAGGAGCGCCCAGTACCGCGCGCTCACCCCGGGCGGGCCGCTACCCGGTGACCGCTCCATGGGACGCACTGGACACGAGGCGGGCATACTTCGCCATGACGCCCCACGTGTAGCGCGGCTTGGGCGGCTTCACCGCCTTGAGTCGCTTCTTCAGCTCGGCCGGCGAGAGGTCCACGTCGAGCCGGCGCTTCTTGATGTCGATCACGATGGTGTCGCCGTTCCTCAGCGCCGCGATGGGGCCGCCCTCCGCCGCCTCCGGCGCGATGTGTCCGATCATGAAGCCGTGCGTGGCGCCGGAAAACCGGCCGTCGGTCATGAGGGCCACCGTCTCGCCGAGCCCGGCGCCCTGGATGGCGCCGGTCACGTGGAGCATCTCGCGCATGCCCGGCCCGCCCTTGGGGCCTTCCCACCGGATCACCACGACGTCGTTCGGCTTGATCTTGCCCGACTTCACCGCGGCGAAGGCGTCCTCCTCGCGATCGAACACGCGCGCGGGGCCGCGATGCGCGTCCTTCTTCTGGCCGGAAATCTTCGCCACGCAGCCGTCGGGGGCGAGATTGCCCCGGAGGATGGCCAGGCCGCCCTGCGTCTTCAGCGGCGCCTTGAGCGAGCGGATCACCTTCTGCCCCGCCGTCTCGCGCGCGGCGCGCGCCTCCTCGCCGATGGTGCGGCCGCTCACCGTCTTCTCGCCGCCGTGCAGCAACCCCGCCTCGAGCAGGCGCATGGCGACCACGGCCATGCCGCCCGCCTCGTACATCTCGGGCGCCGTGTAATTGCCCCAGGGCTTGAGGTCGGCCAGCAGCGGCGTCTTGCGCGAGATCTGGTCGAACTCGTCGATGGTGAGCTTCACCCCGGCTTCCTTGGCGACGGCAAGCAGATGCAGGACCGCGTTGGTCGACCCGCCCGTGGCCACGACACCGGCGATGGCGTTCGCGAGCGCCTTCTTGGTGATGATGTCCCGCGGGCGCAGCCCCTTGCGGAGGACGTCCATGGCCAGCCGGCCCGTCTGATAGGCGATCTCCTCCTTGTGGGCGTCGACGGCGGGCACGCCGTTGTACCCCATGGGTGAGACGCCGAGCATCTCGAAGGCGGTGGCCATCGTGTTGGCGGTGAACTGTCCGCCGCACGCGCCGGCCCCGGGACAGGCGCGGCTCTCGACCTCGTTCAGCTCGCGGGCGTCGATCTTGCCCGCGTTGAAGGCGCCGATGGCTTCGAACACATCCTGCACCGTGAGTCGCTTGCCGCGGTGCTCGCCGAAGAGGATGGACCCGCCGTACAGCATCACCGACGGCACGTTGAGCCGCGCCATCGCCATGACCATGGCCGGAATCGTCTTGTCGCAGCCCGACAGCGTCACCAGCCCGTCCAGCAGGTGGCCGCGCGTCACCAGCTCCACCGAGTCGGCGATCCAGTCGCGGCTGATGAGCGACGCCTTCATGCCTTCGGTCCCCATGGCGATGCCGTCGGTGACCGAGATCGTGTTGAACTCGATCGGCGTCCCTCCGGCGGCGCGAACACCCTCCTTCACCTTCTCCGCCAGCTTCTTGTGGTTCCAGTTGCACGGCGTGATCTCGATCCAGCAGTGGGCGACCCCGATGAGCGGCTTGGCGAGATCCTCGTTGGTGAAGCCGATCGCCTTGAAGTAGGAGCGGGCGGCGGCGCGGTCTCCGCCGTCGAGGAGCGTGCGGCTCATGTGTCGTGGATCGAACGTCATGCGGAGTCTCCTTGACCCGTCGCCGGTGCCGGGCGCCGGGCGACCAGGAACGTGAACTTTCCGTGCTGGACGGTCTCGCCTCGCTGGTTGATGACCTGCCGCTCCTCGATGATCACGCCGCCCTCGCGCATGGCGCGCTTGACGGCCGTCTTCGAGCGGCTGTGGATGGTGTCGCCGATCGCGAGGGGGGCGTCGACGTGCCACTCGACGCCCATGAACGCGAGCACGGCCAGCGGCGGCTGCGGGATGCGCCAGCCGAGGCCCGTCGTGAGGCAGAGCAGGAGCAGACTCGGCGCGACGCCGCTCGCGGGCGACAGGTCGCCCGTCACGCCGCCGTAGAGCGCGACGTGCGCCTCCGTGACCGTGATGGCCGGCGTCTCGCGGATGCCGTGGAGCTCGACGTCCTCGAAGAAGAAGCGCGAGGGCGCGGCGACGCTCACGACCGCCGCCGCTCCACCATGAGGTCGGTCTCGCCCTCCTGCACCACCTCGCCGCGCTGGTTGACGACCACGCGCTCCACGGTCACCAGGCCGCGGTCGGGCTTCGACGTCTCCGTCTTGGCGATGACCTTGGCCCGCAGCCGGATGGTGTCGCCGATCTTGATCGGCCCCTTGAACTTCCAGCGCAGCGCCACGAATGCCAGCGTGGCGTAGGCGGCGGTGGCCCGCGTGAACAGGCCGGCCTGGATCGACAGCCCGAGCAGCCCGTGCGCGATGCGCTCGCCGAAGATCGACTGCTTCATGAACTCGGCGTCGGTGTGGAGCACGTTGTAGTCGCCCGAGAGCCCCGCGAACAGCACGATGTCGGTCTCGGTCACCGTGCGCCCCGGCGACTCGTACGCCTCTCCCACCTCGATGTCGTCGAAGAATCGTCGCGGGTCGGCCATGGAGACGGTAAGAATAACACGCCGAATCCGCGCCGCCTGATTGACGGCCCCCGCCCGGAGATGCTATTGCTCTGGCCGCAGCGACCCCGACCCCTCGGAGGAACCATGCTCCGTGAGCTTGCGAGGAAGATCGACCGCGCGCAGGACGCGCTCGGCCGCGGTCTGGCGTGGGTGATGCTGCTCATGGTGCTCGTCGTCTTCAACGACGTGCTCATGCGCTACCTGTTCCAGCGGACGTATGTCTGGACACAGGAGCTCGAGTGGTACCTCTTCGCCATCAGCTATCTCATGGCCGCCGGCTACGTGATGCTGTGGGACGAGCACGTGCGGGTGGACATCGTCTACTCCCGCCTGCCCGTGCGCACGAAGGCGTGGCTCGATTTCGTCCTGCTCTGGGTCTTCTTCTTCCCGTCGGTGCTGATGGTGATGTACACCACGTGGCCGTTCTTCCGGAACGCCCTGTCCGTCTGGGAGGGTTCACCCGATCCCGGCGGCATTCCGCTCCGCTGGGCGCTCAAGGGCGTGATCATCGTGGCCTTCGCCATCCTCGCTCTGCAGGGCGTGTCGCAGGCGATCAAGAACTACTACGTCGCCCGCGGCTGGGAAGATCCGGAGTCTCGCCTGAAGGAGATCCATTGACCATCCCCGGCGACCAGATCCTCGGCGCGCTGATGTTCGTGGGGATGATCGCCTTCCTGTTCTTCGGCTTCCCGGTCGCCTTCAGCCTGACCTTCACCGGACTGTTCTTCGGCACCATCGCGGTGCTGATGGGCTATCTCCATCCGAACTTCTTCGACATCCTGCCCCTGCGGATCTGGGGCACCATGACGAACTTCACGTTGCTGGCGGTGCCCCTCTTCGTCTTCATGGGGGTGGCGCTGGAGAAATCGGGCCTCGCCGAGGAGCTGCTGGAGACGATGGCGCTGCTCTTCGGCAAGCTGAAGGGCGGCATCGCCATCTCCGTCGTCGTCGTCGGCGCCATCCTGGCCGCCTCCACCGGCATCGTCGGGGCCAGCGTGATCACGATGGGGCTCATCTCGCTGCCGACGATGCTCCGCCGCGGGTACAACAAGGAGCTGATCTGCGGAACGATCTGCGCCTCGGGCACGCTCGGCCAGATCATCCCGCCCAGCGTGATCCTGATCCTGCTCGGCGACATCATGGGCGTGCCGGTCGGCGACCTCTACGTCGGGGCCGTGGTGCCGGGGCTGGTGCTGGTCGCGCTCTATCTGACCTACCTCGTCGTTCTGTCGCACCTGCGGCCGGACCTCGCGCCGCCGATCCCGGCCGAGGAGCTCGCCGAGTTCCGGGCGTACGCCCTCAGGCGCGTGACCCTCGCGCTGATCCCGGCCTTCGCCCTGATCGTCGGCGTCCTCGGCTCGATCTTCGTGGGCATCGCGTCGCCCACGGAGGCGGCGTCGGTGGGCGCGGCCGGCGGTCTCATGCTGACCATCGCCAAGCGGCGCTTCTCGCTCGACATGCTGCAGTTGGTGATGCGGACGACGCTCCGGATCACCAGCCTGGGTTTCATCATCCTGGTCGGCGCCAACTGCTTTGGGCTGGTGTTCCGCGGCCTCAACGGCGATCACCTGATCCAGGATTTCCTGAAGGCGCTGCCGTTCGGGCCCTACGGGGTCCTCGCCCTGGTGATGATGGTCATCTTCTCGCTGGGATTCTTCATCGACTTCTTCGAGATCTGCTTCATCCACGTGCCGATCCTGACGCCGGTGCTGGTCACCCACTTCGGCTTCGACCCGGTGTGGCTCGGCGTGCTGATCGGCGTCAACCTCCAGACCTCGTTCCTGACGCCGCCCTTCGGCTTCGCGCTGTTCTACCTGCGCGGCGTCGTGGCCGTGAAGACGATCACGACGCCGACGATCTACCGGGGGGTGATTCCCTTCGTGATGCTGCAGCTGATCGGCCTGACCATCGTCGTCGCGTACCCCAACCTGGTCACGGGCACCATCCGCTTCTTCCGCAGCTTATTTTAAGCTCGGAGAGGGCCTCGGTGGCCCCCTCCGATGCCGGCTAACCCAGGAGCGAGAAGTAGGAGCCTTCGGAGATCTCGCCCCACTCGCCGACGAGCGACATGGTCTTCTGGTAGGAGGCGTTGACCTTCTTGGCCTGCGGGCTCTTCTCCGACTCTTCCTTCACGACCTCGAGGGCCACCTTCTTGATGTCCTTGAGCATCGCGTCGGGGAGCCGGGTCAGCTCGACCTTGCTCTTGAACTCCGTTCGCAGCTTCTGAAGGTTCTCGGAGTTCTTGTAGTAGTACTCCATGAAGCCGGTCGTGTTGAGCGCCTGCGTGCAGTAGTCGAGCATGCGCCGGAACTCCACCGGCAGGCCGTCGTAGGCCTTCTTGTTGAACACGATCTCGCCCGTGGTGCCCGGCTCGTGCCAGCCCGGGTAGTAGTAGTAGCGGGCGATCTGGTGAAACCCCATCTTCATGTCCTCGTACGGTCCCACCCACTCCGCGGCGTCGATGACGCCGCGCTCGAGCGCGGTGTAGATCTCGCCGGGAGGCAGCAGGACCACGGCCGTCCCGAGCTTGGCGTAGACCTTGCCGCCCAGCCCCGGGATGCGCATCTTGAGCCCCTTGAGATCGGCCGTCGAGTTGAGCTTCTTGCGAAACCACCCCATCATCTGGGGACCCGTCGCGCCCGAGGGGCGCGGCACCAGGTTGAAGGGGGCATAGGTCTCCTCCCAGAGCTTGATCCCGTCGCCGTAGTAGTACCAGGCATAGGTTCCCTGGGGGTTGAGCCCGAAGGGCATGGCCGTGAACCACTGCACGGCCGGCTCCTTGCCCGGCCAGTAGTACGCGGCCGCGGTGAATCCCTCGATCGTTCCCTGCGAGCAGCCGTCGAACACGGCGGAGGCCGGCATCAGCTCCCCGGCCGCGAACGTCTGGATCTTGAAGCGCCCGGCCGACATTTCCTCGACCATCTTCGAGAGCTTTTGCTGGTAGCCGAGGGCGATGTCCGCGCCCGGCGCGAAGAAGGACGCCATCCGCCACTGGACTCTCGGCTGGGCGATGACGTTCGGTGCGTTGACGGTGACGGCCGCCCCCGCCGCGGCGAGCGCGCCGCCGGCTTTGACGATGAACCTGCGTCTCTCCATGCGGACACCTCCTGAGACCGGCGTTGAACTGGGCTCCAGGTGGCCGGGAGAATAGCATCCGCGGTGGCGGACGGGAAGGCCGCACGGCGACGGTTACTTGATGGCGCCGACGGTGAATCCGGCGTGGAACCGGGCTACGGCCGAGGCGGCAGCAGCGAGGCGATGGTGCGCGTGAGCGCGTCGATGTCGATCGGCTTCTGGAAGTACGCGGCGAATTCCGAGGCGCGCGTGGGTGGATAGTCTTCGTAGAACGCGGTCACCGCGATGGCCGGCACGTGGGCGAGTGCCGCATTGGCCGACGCGCGCACGCTGCGCATGAAGGCGGGGCCGTCCTCACGCGGGAGCGCGAGGTCACAGACGATCAGGTCGGGCGTGGCGGTCAGCAGATAGCCGCGCGCGTGCATGGTGGTCGACGCCGCCAGCACCTTGGCGCCGCAGGATTCGAGAATCATGCGAAGGAGCTCGAGCGCGTCGGGGTCGTCGTCGACGACGAGGATCGTGCGGTCTTTCAGAGCCGGGAGTTCGAGGGCGTCGTTGTTGCGCGACGGAAACCACCGGGAGCGCAATCGATTGACCGGAGCCGGCGACTGAGAGGGCGATCGCTCCTCACCCGCCGCGGGCGCGGAACGGATTCTCGACGCAGGACGACGTTCAGCGACGATGGGGCTGATACCCATGAGCGCGGCTCGGTCTCATCAGTACGCCACCTGACCGTGCCCTGTCAATCAGACCTCGAAGAAACATAGGAAAAAGCTTTCCCATGCTTGACCACGGGTGACCCTCACAGCTAGCATCAGACCGGCCGGTCGGTCGGGTCGCCACCGGTGCCGCCATTCCCACTGCCACGGGGGGCTGAGGTGCGCTTCCGAGACGCTCGCCTGGAGCCGATCTGGGACAAGATCCGGGCGGGGCACCGCCTCGATCGCGACGACGGGCTCACGCTGTTCACGACCGACGACCTGCTCGGCGTCGGCCGGCTGGCGGATCACGTCAAGCGCCGGCGCGAGGGCGACCGCGTGTACTTCGTCATCAACCGTCACATCACGCCGACGAACGTGTGCGTGCTCTCGTGCGCGTTCTGCGGCTTCGCGCGCAAGCCCGGCGAGGCGGGAGCCTACGAGCACACCATCGAGGACATGGTGGCGATGGTGAAGGATGAAACGCGCGAGGTCCACATCGTGGGCGGCCACCATCCGGACTGGCCGTTCGAGTACTACGAGCGGATGATCCAGGCCATCCATGCCGCGCACCCGAGCGTGCAGATCAAGGCGTTCACGGCGGCCGAGATCGATTACTTCTGGCGGCGCTGGAAGATCGAGCCCGGGGATGCGCTGGCCCGGCTGCAGGCGGCCGGCCTCCAGTCCATGCCGGGCGGCGGCGCCGAGATCTTCTCGCCACGGCTGGCCAAGCTGCTGCGCTACACCGGCAAGGCCGATCCCGAGCGCTGGTGCGAGATCCACGGCCTCGCGCACGCGCTCGGCATCAAGACGAACGCGACGATGCTCTACGGCCACGTCGAGACCCCGGCCGAGCGCGTCGATCACCTCCTGCGCTTGCGCCGCCAGCAGGACGCCTCCGGCGGCTTCGTCACCTTCGTGCCGCTCGCCTACCAGGTCGCGGCCACGAAGCTGCGGGAGCGGCCGACGCCGCCGACCGACAGCCTCCGCACGATCGCCGCCGCGCGGCTGCTGCTCGACAACTTTCCTCACATCGAGGCGTACTGGGTCACGCTCGGCGAGGACACGGCCTCGCTCGCCCTTCACTTCGGCGCCGACGACGTCAACGGCACGCTCGAGGACGAGCGCATCCAGCATCTCTCGGGCGCCCAGACGCCGGCCGGCGTCGCCCGCGAGCAACTCTTCCGCATGATCCGGGACGCCGGCAAGATCCCCGTCGAGCGCGACGCGCTTTACAACGTCGTCCAGGTCTTCGACTAGCGGTGCTCGAGCAGATCGCCGACAAGGTGCGCGACGGCAAGCGGCTGGATCGTGACGAAGGCCGCTACCTCCTGGCCGAGGCGCCGCTCCTCGAGCTCGGCGCGCTCGCTGCCGAGGCGCGCGACGCGCGCCTGCCTGGCCAGGTGGTCACCTTCGTGGTCGACACCAATCCCAACTACACGAACGTGTGCGTCACCGACTGCCAGTTCTGCGCCTTCTACCGCAAGCCCGGCGATCCGGAGGCGTGGACGCTCACCGTGGACGAAGTGCTCGCGAAGATCGAGCACGCGGCCGCCAGGGGCGCCACCACGGTGCTGCTCCAGGGCGGTCACAACCCCGCGCTTCCACTCGAGTACTACCTCGCTCTCGTCACCGAGACGCGGCGGCGCTTTCCCCAGGTGACCCCGCACTTCTTCACGGCATCGGAGATCCGGACGATCGCGCAGGTCGCCACGCTCACCGTGCCCGACGTCCTGGACCGGTTGTGGGCGGCCGGGCAGCGAACGCTTCCCGGCGGCGGGGCGGAGGTGCTGTCCGAGCGCGTGCGCAGGCGGATCGAGCCCAAGAAGGGCGGCCCCGACGCCTGGCTCGACGTGCACCGCGAAGCGCACCGCCGGGGCTTCAAGTCGACCGCCACCATGATGTATGGCCATGTCGAGGAGGTCGACGACCTGCTCGATCACCTCGAGGCGATCCGCGCGCTCCAGGACGAGCACCAGGGATTCACGGCCTTCGTGCCCTGGTCGTTCAAGCCGGGCAACACGCTGCTGGAGAAGTGGATCAAGCACTACAAGGGTCCGAGCACCTACCTCCGCATGCTGGCCGTCTCGCGGCTCTACCTCGACAACTTCCCCCACATCCAGGCCTCGTGGTTCTCCGAGGGCAAGCGCACGGGGCAAGTGGCGCTGCACTTCGGCGCCGACGACTGGGGCGGCACCCTGTTCGAGGAGAATGTCCACCGGGCCGCCGACTACGTGAACACGATCTCGGTCGACGAGATGGTGACGCTCATCCGCGAGGCCGGCTTCACGCCGGTCCAGCGCACGACCGAATACGAGGTCGTGCGGCGGTACTAGACGGGGTCGACGGCGGGCACGACGGGGACCAGCCCCTTCTGATGGGCCATCGCGAACAGCCGCTCGATGGCGGCCCGGCCGGCCGTGCCGAGGCTCAGCGTGAAGTCGTTGACGTACATCAGCACGAACCGCCGGCACGTCTCCTTGTCGATGCCCCGCCCGTAGCGCATCGCGTACTCGAGCGCCTCGTCCACGTGGGCGTGCGCCCAGGCAATCGAGTCGCGCAGCGCCTGCGAGAGCGCGCGGTGGAGGTCATCGCCGAGATCGCGACGCATGACGTTGCACCCGAGCGGCAGCGGCAGCCCGGTGTCACGCTGCCAAGTCTCGCCGAGATCGAGGACCTTCGTGAGGCCGAGCGTCTGATAGGTGATCTGCCCCTCGTGGATGAGGAGCCCGAGGTCGGCCTGTCCTTCCAGCACCACCGTCGGGATCTTGTCGAAGGCCACCTCGATCAGCGGCGGATCGCCGACGTAGAGCCGCAGCAGCAGCGCGGAGGTCGTGTGCTTGCCCGCGATGGCCGTCACGCGCTGCTCCAGCTCCGTGCGGGCGATGGGCTCCCGCGCGACCAGGATCGGCCCATAGCCCTTGCCCATGGAAGCGCCGGGATCCATCATCCGGTACTGCTCGGCCACGAGCAGATACGTCGCGAACGAGACCGCGGTCACCTCGAGCTCACCCGTCCGCGCCCGCCGGTTCAGCGTCTCGATGTCGTCGAGGACGTGCTCGACCCGCACCTCCGGGATCCGCACCTTGCCGGCCGTCAGCGCGTAGAACATGAAGGCGTCGTCGGGATCGGGGCTGTGGCCGATGCGTATGAGGCGATCCGTCATCCGGAGCTCCTGTGAGCGAGGTGGCGACACGGACGCGCATTGTCGACGGCGCCTGGACGTCTTCGCGCGCAAAGGCTATCACAGGCGCGGCAAGGCGCGCTGGACGGCGCGAGCCGCGCTCAGTCTCGCTGCGCGAACGCCGTCCGGAAATCGCCGGCGCGGATGGCGCGGATGATCGCGTCGCGGTCCCGCGGCGCGTCGACCTCGATCCACGCGCGGCCGAAGTGCGGGGGGCGGTGGGCATCGTCGGTGGCGATCTTCACGAGCGGGATCCGGTCGGTGTCGTAGAGCTGGCGGTAGAGGCCGGTGTCGGTGATCTCGACGGCGTCGAGCGTCCAGCCGAAGCGGCGGATCTCGTGGACGCGATCGACCGTCTCGTCCACCGTCAGCTTGTAACGCGCCGGATGGTTGAGGACGTAGAGGGTTTCGTCGTCGCCCACGACCTTGCCGACGTGCTGGCTCAGGCGTCCGTAGTCGAGCTCCACGCCGCCGAACAGCAGGAGATTGGGCCGCAGCTGCGCCAGCGCCCGCGTGTACCCCGGCTCGATCAGGTTCTCGTGGCCGAAATGGTCGGTGATGGCGAGGAAGTCGTAGCCGCGCCGCTCGTACTCCTCGACGAGCCCGGCCGGCGTGCGCACGCCGTCCGAGAACGTCGTGTGCGCGTGGAGGTTACCGCGCAGGAGGGGCATCAGACGGCCGTCGCCGTGGCGGCGTTCAGCGCGGGGGACGCGGCGCCGCAGCGGGACGCGCCGCCGGACCGTCCCAGGTGACCGAGAAGCCGAGCGCGAACCAGCCGTTCGTCTGTCGCCAGAGCGTCGCCTCGGAACCGATCGGCGCATTCGGCGCCGTCCAGCCCGACAGTCCGAAGCTGCCGCTCGTGGTGGACGTCTGATAGGAGCCAGCGAACGGCTCGACGAACGCCGGATCATGCTCGACGCGCGTGCCGTACGGATAGAAATCCGCGTCGCGCGGGCGCGTCTGCTCGTAGTGGAGCGGCGGCGGCACCACGCGTGCCTCGGGCGGCTTCGGCGGCACCTGCGGCCGGGTCGTCTCGATCTTGACCTGCGCCTCGGCGGCGGCGGCCCCGAGCGCCACCATCCCCGCCACGGCGAGCACCAGCAGGATCTTCATGAATCCATTCTACCGGAGCTTTCGTCGTTCACCACAACCAGCGTCGAGCGCGGCAGAGCGCGAGC
>JBIOXS010000013.1:0-23501 GCA_044869815.1 Candidatus Rokuibacteriota bacterium
ATCGTCGCGTCCGCACAGCAACTGGCTCCGGCGACGCCGGGAGCCCCGGCGACCCCTGGTGCGCCGGCGGCGCCGCTGGCTGCTGGGCGAGCGCCACCGTCGCACCGACACCGAGGAGGAGGAACACGAGCAGGGCCAGACTGAATCGCTTCACGAGAGTCTCCTTTCGCCGCGGTGCTAGAGGGCCGATTGGTCCCGCTCGCCCGTGCGGATTCGGATGGCGGCCTCCACGGGCGTGACGAAGATCTTGCCGTCGCCGATGTTGCCCGTCTTTGCGGCCGCGGCGACAACCTCGGCCACCTTGTCGACGAAGTGATCGGGGACGACGACCTCCACCTTGATCTTTGGGAGGAAATCGACCGTGTACTCGCCGCCGCGGTAGAGCTCGGTGTGTCCCTTCTGGCGTCCGAAGCCGCGCACCTCGGACACCGTCATGCCGATGACGCCGATGCCGGTGAGGGCTTCCTTGACGTCGTCGAGCTTGAACGGCTTGATGATCGCCTCGATCTTTTTCATCGCGTTCCTCCCGGAATGACAGCGTCTCAGCAACGGCCATGCCGGCCCTCCGGGGCGTGAGACGACGCGAAATCAAGACGTTAGACGCGGTGGACGGGCGCCTGGCTGCTCAAATGTGAAGCAGCCGCCGCGGCGATGCCCAGCTTTCGGGCGGCGCTCTCGACGAGCGTCGGCGGGCGCGGCCGTGCCTAGGACGAGCGCGAGCTGACGACGAGCACGACCCCGCCCGCGGCGACGACGGCGACGCCCAGCAGCGCGCCGAAGCCCGTGTACGCCAGGCTCGAGTAGAGCAAGTACGCGGACGTCGCGCAGAAGACGATGGGCGTCAGGGGATAGAACGGCACGCGGAATGGCCGCGGGCGGGCGGGCTCGCGCCGGCGCAGGATGAAGAGCGCGATGCCGGCCAGCAGGATGAACGTCCAGAACACGGGCGCCGTGTACTCGACCATCGTCTCGAATCCACGACGCGTGAGCGCGCCCACGCCGATGAGCAGCAGGGCGATGATGGCCTGGACGACCAGCGCGTTCACCGGCGTCTGCCGGCCCGCGTGCCAGCGCCCCAGCACGCGGAACGGCGTGAAGTCGCGGCCGACGGCATAGGCGCTGCGCGCCCCCGTGAAGATCGTGGCGTTGATGGAGGTGAGGGTCGACACCACCACCATGACGCTCACGAGCACGGCCGTCCCGCGACCGGTCATGCGCTCCAGCAGATCGGCGGCGGGCGCCTTGGAGGCCGCGAGCCCGGCGAGGCCGAGCCCGCGCACGAGCGCGACGTTGACGACGACGTACAGCGTGGTGACCACCAGAATGCTGAGGACGAGCGCGCGGACCATGTTGCGTCCCGGCTCGTGGACCTCGGCCGACACGTACGAGGCCTCGTTCCAGCCGCCATAGGTCAGCAGCACGAACACCATCACGAGCCCGAAGCCCGCCGAGGTCGACGTCGCGGCGGCAGCCGCGGTGGCCGCGCTCGGACCGAGCAGCCCGACGAAGGCGACCAGCAGCACGCCGAGGATCTCGATCGCGGTCAAGAGATTTTGCGCCAAGGCCGCCTTCGGCGCGCCGGCCAGCTGCAGCAGGGTGAGGACGGCCACCACCACCGCCGCGTAGAGCGGCGTCGAGTAGGCGCCGAGCGGCAGCACGGCCGATGCGTAATCGCCGAGGACGAAGGCGAGCAGCGCGATCGATCCGGTCTGGATCACGGTCAGCCGCCCCCAGGCGAACAGGAACGACAGGCGCGGCCCGAAGGCGCGGGTGAGGAAGTGATAATCCCCGCCGGCGTCGGGGTATGCCGACGCGAGCTCCGCGTAGCACAGCGCCCCGATCAGCGAGATCAGACCGCCGAGGATCCAGGCGAGCACCAGGGTGGCGACGCTGTCGACGTTGCCGGCGACGAGGGCGGGCGTCTTGAAGATCCCGGCGCCGATGACGATCCCGACGATGATGCCGATGGCATCGGCGAGGCTGAGTGTCGGACGAGGCACCGCCACCGCCGTCGACGTTTGGGAGACGGCCCGAGAGGTCATGGGGGGCTCCACTATGGACGGCGTTGCGGAATGTTGTGCTTGCGCATCTTCGAGTAGAGCGTCGGGCGGCGCAGCCCGAGCAGCGCGGCCGCCGCCTGCTTGTTCCAGCGCGTGGCCTCGAGCGCTTTCAGGATCGAGGCGCGCTCGATCTCCTCGAGCGAGCCGGCGGGCACCTCCGACGGCGCGATGGTCGAGGAGGCGCCCGTGTCGGCCGCCGCGTGCTGCAGCGATTCCGGCAGATCGGCCAGGGTGATCTCCTTGCCGCGCGCGATCAGCACCGCGCGCTCGATGGCGTGCTGCAGCTCCCGCACATTGCCCGGCCACCCATAGGAGAGGAGCCGCCGGTAGGCCTCCGGCTCGATGGCGTCGACGCCGCGCTGGTGCTTGGCCCGATAGCGGTCGAGGAACGCCCGCACGAGGATCGGGATGTCGTCGCGGCGCTCGCGCAGCGGCGGCACCGCGATGGTCACCGTGTTGATCCGGAAGTAGAGGTCCTGGCGCAGGAGGCCTTCCTTCACCGCCTGCTCGGCGCCGCGGTTCGTCGAGGACAGCAGGCGGAAGTCCACGGGAATCGACTTGGCGCCGCCGAGCCGGCGCACGACGCGCTCTTCCAGCACGCGCAGCAGCTTGGCCTGCAGATCGACGGGCATCTCGGTGATCTCGTCCAGCAGCAGCGAGCCCTTGTGCGCCTCCTCGAGGAGCCCCACCTTCTCGGTGGTGGCGCCGGTGAACGAGCCCTTCGTGTGACCGAACAGCTCGGACTCGATGAGGTCTTTCGGCAGCGCGGCGCAGTTGATCTTCACGAATGGCCCCTCGCGCCGGCCCGACCGGTCGTGCAGCGCGTTGGCGATGAGCTCCTTGCCGGTCCCGCTCTCGCCGAGGATGAGCACGTTGGCGTCGGCATCCGCCACGGAGGCGATGGTCTCCAGCACGCGCTGGATGCCGGGCGCGCTGCCGAGGATCTCGCTGTCGGCCGCCTGCTCGGCCAGCCGGCGGCGCAACTCGGAGTTCTCGACCACGAGCTTGCGCCTCTCGAAGGCGTTGCGCACGAGGCCGACGACCTCGTCGGGATCGAACGGCTTTTCGACGACGTGAAAGGCGCCGGCGCCCTTGGTCGCCTCCATGGCCTTGCGCACCGAGCCGTAGGCGGTGATGACGATCACCTCGATGGCCGGGTCGCGCGCTTTCAGCTCCCTGGTGAGCGTGAGCCCGTCGCCGTCGGGCAGCATGAGGTCGACGATGGCCGCCTGCACGTCGGTCTGCGCCACCGCGGCCAGGGCCGTCCGCACGCTGCCGGCCAGGCGGACGCTCATGCCCTCGGACTCGAGGGTGAGGCGCAGGCCGTCGGCGATCGACGCCTCGTCGTCGACGACGAGCACGGTCTGTCTCATGCGGGGGCTTCGATGGGCAGCCGCGCGGCCACGCGCGTGCCCTGGCCGAGGACGCTGTGGATCGTGAGCTCGCCGCCGTGCAGATCGATGACGGAGCGCGCGATGGCCATGCCGAGGCCGGTCCCCTGCGGCTTGGTCGTGAAGAACAGATCGAACATGCGCGAGACGGTCTCCTCGCTCATGCCGCTGCCCGTGTCCTCCACGATCACCGACAGCGACTTCAGCTCCGGTGAATAGCTGGTGGTGACGGTGAGGCGCCCTCCCGGCGACAGCGACTCGAGCGCGTTCAGGATCAGATTGAGAAACGCCTTGCGGAGCTCGCGGGCGTCGAGCATGGCGTCGGACGGACACGTCTCGTCGTACGCGCGGAAGATCTCGATGCCCTCGGTGCCGGTGCGTGCCTCGGCGAACGACAGGCACTCGTCGAGCAGGGCGTGGATCGCCACCGGTGCCCGGTGCAGCTCGGGCGGCCGCCCGAACGCGGTGATCTCGGTCACCGTGACCGCCAGGTGATCGACGGTGCCCGAGATCTTCTGCGCGAGGGCGGCGCCCTCGGCGTCGCCGCTCTTGCTCAGGCGGCCCTCGAGGTGCCGCGCGTAGAGGCGCAGTCCGGCCAGCGGATTCTTCAGCTCGTGGGCGACCTGGGTGGCCATGCGACCGAGCGCGGCCAGCGCGCCGCTGCGCAGCCGCTCGAGCTCGTGCGTGTTGCGGATGGCCACCGCCGCCTGCGAGGAGAAGAGCGCCAGCAGCTCCAGGTCGTCCTCGTCGGGCTCGACCCGATCCGAGGTCTCGATGACGAGGGCGCCGGCAGGCCCCTTCTGGACCACCAGCGGCGCGGCCACGATGGCGCCCGTCCCGCTCCCCGGGAACGTGGCCGGCACGCCCTTGTCCATGGCCGCGCGCGCGGCCGCCTCCAGCTTGCCCCACGACGGCGGCGGCGTTCCGGCGCTGGCCATGGGCAGCAGGCGACCCTGCTGGAGCTGGAAGACCACGCACCGCTCGGCCTCCGTCGTCTCGACCGTCGCCTGTGCGACCGCGTCGAGCACACGCTCCATGATCCCGGAGGACGCCAGCGTCTGGCCGACGGCGAGGAGCCGCTCCCGGTCGCGTGCCCATCGGCGTGTCTCGAGCGCCCGGCCGATCTTGGCGCGCAGCTCGTCGCGCACGAACGGCTTCGTCAGGTAATCGAAGGCGCCGCGCTGGACGGCGTCGACGGCCGTCTCGATGGTGCCGTGCGCGGTCATGATCAGCACGGGCAGCCGCGGCTGCCGCGCGTGGAGCGACTCCATGAGGCGGATGCCATCCATCGGCTCCATGCGCAGGTCGACGAGGGCCAGATCGTAGCGGCCGGCCTCGACGTGCCGCTGGGCCTGGTGCGGATCACCGGTGGCGCTGACGTCGAACCCCATGGCGGTCAGGCGCATCTCGAGCACCTCGAGGATGGCCGCGTCGTCGTCGACCACGAGCACCTTGCGCGTCATCGATTGGACTGGGGGCCCCGACATGGCCCCCAGACCCCCAGCGCTCGGACGCGCCCCGGCGTAGCCGTGGCGCGCCTCGGGATTGCCACAGCATGTCTCATCGCTTCTTCCGCTCGAGGTTCAGATCGACTTCCTTCAGCTTCTCGAGGTCGGCGCGGAGCCGCTCGGTCTCCTGCCGGAGCCGCGCCAGCTCGCCGTCGCGCGCGGCCAGCTCGGCGCGCAGCCGCGCCAGCTCGGCGCGCCCGGTCACGATGGAGGCGATGGTGTCCCGGGTCTTCAGCGCGCGCGGCGCCGCCGGATCGGAGGGGTAGCGCGCGAGGAATTCGTCATACGTGCGGAGGGCGGGCTCGTACTGCTGGCGATCGGCGAGACGGTCGGCGCGTGCGAGCAGCGAGGCGGAGCCGTTGAACGGCCAGTCCGCGCTCGCGCATCCGCCGACGACGGCCGACAGCAGCGCCACCGCGATCACGCGCCTCATGCGGTCGCTCGCGGGAGGAGGACGCTGAAGCGGCTGCCCTTGCCCTCGTGCGACTCCACCGTCACGCGGCCGTGGTGCGCTTGCACGATCCCGCGGACGACGGCGAGCCCGAGACCGGTGCCGCCGCGATCGCGATGCGCCTGGCGCCAGGAGTCGAAGATGTGAGGCAACGCGGCCGCGGGAATGCCGACGCCGGAATCCTCCACCTGCACCTCGAGCTCTTCGCCCGCGTCGACGAGCCGGACGGCCACCCGCCCGCCGCGCGGCGTGAACCGCACGGCGTTGGCGACGAGGTTGACCACGACCTGCAGCAGCCGATCCTCGTCGCCGACGCAGTCGAAGCGCGTGCCGACGCGCTCGCGCTCGAGGGTGAGCCCGGCCTCCTCCGCCTGCGGCCGCAGCTCTTCCACGGCGCGTCCCACCACCTGCGCCAGGTCGACGGTGGTCCGGGCCAGCGGCAGCACGCCCGCGCGCAGGCGACTCAGCTCGAGGATCTGGTTCACCAGGCGCAGCAGGCGATCGGTCGAGCGGCTGATCAGGGTGATCAGGCGCGTCTGCTTGGCGTTGAGCGGTCCCGGCACGCCGTCGCGCAGCAGGTGCGCCGCCTCGCGCACCGACGTGAGCGGGGAGCGCAGCTCGTGCGAGAGGGTGGCGAAGAACTCCTCCTTGGTCTCGTCCATGCGCCGCAGCTGCGCGGCCATCGCGTTGAAGGACCGCGCGAGGGCGCCGATCTCGTCCCGCGCGGACCCGTCGATGGGATCGCGGACGGAGCCGGCGGCCACGGCCGCCGTCGCCGCCGACAGTCGCCGCAGCGACTCCGTCATGCGGAAGGCGAGCACGCCGGTGCCGATGAGGGCGAGGGCGACGGCGGTGCCGACGGCGGCCATGACACCCGTCCACGTCCGCGCCTCGAGCCGCGCCGCCTCCGCCTGCGCCGCCGTCACGCGGGCATGGGTGGCCTCGACCAGCCCGTCGAGCGCGCGCTCCACACGCTCGGCCTCCGGCCGCGCCTCAAGCTCCGCCGGCGACTTGCGATCCCTGAGCAGACGCGCGTGCTCGGCGGCGGCGCCGGTGCGGTAGGCGTCGAAGGCCACCGAGGCCTCGGCGAGGTGCGCGCGCTCGCGCGTCGTGTGCACGAGATCGCTGAGACGGTCGAGGCCGTGCCGAACGCGCGTGGCCCGCTCCTCCCACAGGGCGCCGTAGCGCGGGTCGCGCAGGATCAGGACCCGCGCCTCGAGGCGCGCCAGCGCTCCGAGCTCCTCGTGCAGCGCGGCGGTGAGCCGCAACGCGGGCACGGTCTCGGTGGTGATCTCACGATTGACGGAAACCAGACGGCCGACGGCGCGCAGGCTCAGGACGCCCACGCCGGCGAGGACCGCGATCACCAGCGAGAAGGTCAGGAAGATCTTCGAGGCCAGCCGCATGGACCGTCGTCGGCTCTCTACCGCCCCGCCGCAGACGCCAGCACGGCCGCCGGGGGTGCCGGCGTCAAGAGCGCCACGCCGGTAGGGTGCTACGTTTCGCCGTTTCGATCAAGTACCGCGGGCGGTCAGGCGCCATCGGCCGTCTCCGACCAGACGTTGCGGCCGTGGGTCTCGCGCAGGAGCAGGCTCAGCAGCGCGGCCGCGAGCACCAGCAGCGCGCAGATGCCGAAGGCCGCCCGGTACGCCTCCACCGGATAGGCGCGGGCACCTCCGACCAGCGTGCCGGCCCAGCGCGCGTCGAGGATGGCGCCCACCGGTCCCTGCGTCACCGCGGCCCCGACGAAGCCGCCGAGATTGGTCACCGCCACCGCCACCCCGGCCAGCTCGGGCGGATTGACCTCGCGGCCGATCGGCCACGTGAGGACGAACGCGGCCGCGAAGAACCCGATCGCGAACAGCAAGGCGCCGACCGCCCAGAGCGGGACCGCTCCCAGCGTCGCCACGAAGACCGCCCACGCGCCGAAGAGCGTGACGCAGAGCGCGGTGTACGGCGCCTTGCGGCGGCGCAACACGGAGTCCGAGACATAGCCGGTGAGCGGCGCGGCCACGATCAGGGCGATCGAGGTGGCGGCGGCGATCAGCGCCGCGCGCGTGGTGGTCAGGCCATGGACGTCGCGCAGGTACGGCACCGCCCATAGATAGAGGTTGGCGACCGACGCGTACAGGCAGAAGAAACCGAGGAACGGCGGCCAGGTATGGGCATTGGCGAGCACGCGCCCCATGCCCCGGAGCACGGCACCGAGCGACGGCCGCATTCCTCGCGGGGCGCCGTCGGGCGCGTTGCGGACGAACGCCAGGCACAGCGCGGCGCAGGCGACGGTGATGCCGCCCACGACCGAGAACGCGCCGCGCCAGCCGAGACGCGCGGCGAGCGCGGCCAGCGGCGCCGTCGCCACGAGGGCGCCGACGACGCCGACGGTCGCGGTGACGGCGGAGAGGACTCCGAAGCGCTCCGGCGGAAACCACGCGGCGGCGATCTTGAGCGTGCCGATGAAGGTCACGGTGGCGCCGAGCCCGACCGCGAACCGGCCGGCGAAGAGCATCGTCGTGCTCGACGCGGCTCCCATCACCACGGTCCCGCCGCCCATGACCACCCCGCCCGCGGCGAGCACGGCGCGGGCGCCGAAGGCGTCGATGAAGAGCCCGGCCGGCACCATGAACCCCGCATACGAATAGAAATAGGTCGCCGACAGCAGACCGAGCACGGCGCCCGTCACCCCGAACGACTCCATCAGCTCGTGCGCGATGACGCCCGGCGCGGCGCGATGAAAGAAGGCGATGAGGAAGAGGGCGGCCGGCAGCGACCACATGCGCCACGCCTGCGCCGCCGGCGCCCGAAGGACGAGGCTCACTCGGCGGCGACGGGGATCGGCGCGAGCCGCTGGCACCACACGGCGAGAATCGACAGCGCGGCCGGGGTGACGCCGGGAATGCGGGAAGCCTGCCCGAGCGAGCGCGGCCGCACCGCACCGAGGCGCTCACGCATCTCCGTCGACAGCCCGGGCACGGCCGCGTAGTCGAGCGCCTCGGGAATGCGCCGGCTCTCCTCGGCCTTGAAGCGCGCGACGTCGCCGAGCATCCGCCGCACGTAGCCGTCGTAGCGCGCGGCGATCTCCACGTCGCGCACGAGGGCTGCGTCCGTCATCGGCTCGGGGTCATCGATGGCGATCTCGGCGTAGGTCGCCTCCGGCCGGCGGAGACGCTGCAGCAGCGGCACGCCGCCCGTGCGCGTGAGCGACAGCCGCGCCAGTGCCGCCTGGCACGCCGCCCGCCGCGCCTCGACCGCCGCGTATCGCGCCTCGTCGACGAGGCCGAGTCGCCGGCCGTGACCGACGAGACGCGTGTCCGCATTGTCCTCGCGCAGCAGCAGCCGGTACTCCGCGCGCGAGGTGAACATCCGGTACGGCTCGAGCGTGCCGCGGGTGACGAGGTCGTCGACGAGCACCGCCATGTAGCACTCGGCGCGATCGGGCAGGAACGGCTCGGCGCCGCGCACGGCGCAGGCGGCGTTGATTCCGGCCCACAATCCCAGCGCGGCCGCCTCCTCGTAGCCCGTGGTGCCGTTCACCTGTCCCGCCAGCCAGAGGCCCGGCACGTCGCGGCACTCGAGCGTCGGCGAGAGCTGCGTGGGGTGGACGAAGTCGTACTCGATGGCGTAGCCCGGCCGCATGATCTCGGCGCGCTCGAGACCGGGAATGCTGTGCACGAGCCGCTCCTGCACGTCGAGCGGCAGCGACGTCGAGATGCCGTTGGCGTAGATCTCCTCGGTCTCGAGCCCGTCCGGCTCGAGGATCACCTGATGCCGCTGGCGATCGGCGAAGCGGACGACCTTGTCCTCGATCGAGGGGCAATAGCGCACGCCCGTCGCATCGATCACGCCGGAGTAGAGCGGCGACCGGTCGAGGTTCTCGCGGATGACGGCGTGCGTGGCGGGCGTGGTCCACGTCACGTGGCACGCCACCTGGCGGAGCGGCAGCCGCGTCGTCGCCCAGTGAAACGGCCACGGCCGCTCGTCGCCCCACGCGGCGTCCAGCGCTTTCCACGCGATGGAGCCGCGGCGGAGACGTGGCGAGGTACCGGTCTTCAGCCGGCCCAGCGTCAGCCCGAGATCGCGCAGGGCGTCCGAGAGATCGACGGCGGCGAACTCGCCGGCGCGGCCTGCGCTCTGGCGAGAGAGCCCGACGTGGATGAGCCCGCGCAGGAAGGTGCCGGCGGTCACGATCACGGCGGCCGCGCGATAGCGGGCGCCGTCCTGACCCTCGACGCCGGCGACACGGCCGGCCTCGACGACGAAACGGGTCACGTGCGCCTGCCGCACGTCGAGGCCGGGCTCGCATTCCACCGTCTGTTTCATGGCGGCGCGATAGCGGGCACGATCGCACTGCGCGCGCGTCGCGCGCACGGCGGGCCCGCGGGAGGCGTTGAGCGTCTTCAGCTGGATGGCCGCGCGATCGGCGGCGCGGCCCATCTCGCCGCCGAGGGCGTCGATCTCGCGCACGAGATGGCCCTTGGCGGTGCCGCCGATGGCGGGATTGCACGACATCTGCCCGATGCCGTCGAGGTTCATCGTGAGCAGCAGCGTGCGGCAGCCCATCCGCGCCGCCGCCAGCGCCGCCTCGCATCCAGCGTGGCCGGCGCCGACCACGATCACGTCCCAGCCGTGCATGACGCCCATGATTGCACACCTCGCGCGCGGGGGCCGCGATTGCAAAGGCCTGGGGCGTGGCATAGGATGAGCGCCGCCATGGAATTCGGCGTCTCTCTCCCCGGTCGCGGTCCGCTCGCGACGCCCGATTCCATTCTGCAGCTCGCGACGAGCGCCGACGCGCTCGGCTACGACTCTTTGTTCGTCACGGATCACGTCGTGCTGCCGGCCTCGATGGCGCGCTCGGTGTACCCGTATTCGAGCACCGGTCAGCTTCCCGGCGGCGCCGCCCAGGATTATCTCGAGCCGCTGGCCGTGCTCGGCTGGCTCGCGCACGTGACGAAGCGGATCCGCATCGGCACCAGCGTCCTGGTGGTGCCGTATCGCAATCCCGTGGTGACGGCGAAGACGCTGGCGACGATCGACCGCCTCTCCAAGGGGCGCGTCATCCTCGGCGCCGGCGTGGGCTGGCTGCGCGAGGAGTTCGAGGCGCTGGCGGCGCCGCCCTTCGAGGCGCGTGGCGCCGTGACCGACGAGTACCTGCGCCTGATGCGCGCGGCGTGGACGACCGACCCCGTGCGGTTCGAGGGACGCCACTACACGGTACGCGACGTCCACGCGCTGCCGAAGCCGGTGCAGCGCGGCGGCATCCCGATCTGGATCGGCGGCCACACCGACGCCGCCGTGAAGCGCGCGGGCACGCTGGGTGACGCCTGGCATCCCATCGCGCTTCGCCCGCCGGGATTGCTGTTGCCCGCCGACTACGCGACGCGCGTGAAGCAGGTGCAGGCGTGGGCGCAGCGCGCCGGACGCGATCCGAAAGCGGTGACCCTCACGCTCCGGGTGCCGATGGAGGTGCGGCCGAAGACCGCCAAGGCACCGGCCGGCGACCGCCCGATGTTCCAGGGCAGCGCCGCCGAGATCCGCGACGACCTCCGCGCCTACGAGGCGCTCGGCGTGAGTCACGTCGTCTTCGACGCCGCTCACTCCGATCTGACCGCGACGCTCCAGAACCTGGAGCGCTTCGCCAGTGACGTGCGGCCGATGTTGATGAAGACCAGTGCCAGGAAACCTAGAGTCGCGGAGCGCAGCCGGAAACCATCTCGAACGGCCCACCCACGCTTCAAGCCGAGCTCCCGGTGATCGCTACAACAATCACGCAGAGCGAGGCGTACGGACTCATCGAGAGCGCGCCGGAGGCGCTGCCGGACCTGGTGGCGCGCGCAGGCGAGCTGCGAGATCGCGGCCGCGGCCGCACCGTGACCTTCTCCGCCAAGGTGTTCGTGCCGCTCACGACGCTCTGCCGCGACTACTGCCGCTACTGCACGTTCCGTCGCGATCCGGGCGAGCCGGGCGCGCACACCATGACGCCGGAAGAGGTCGTCGCTCTCGCCCAGGCGGGCGGGCGGCTCGGGGCGAAGGAAGCGCTGTTCTCGCTCGGCGACCGCCCCGAGGCGCGCTTTGCCTCGCATCGGGAGTTCCTGCGCGCGCGTGGGCATCGCACGACGCTCGCGTATCTGCGGGAGGTCTGCGCGACGACGCTGGCGGCGTCGCCGCTGCTACCGCACGTGAATCCCGGCGTGTTGGGCGAGCGCGATCTCGTCGCGCTGCGGGAGGTCAGCGTCAGCATGGGGCTCATGCTCGAGACGCTCTCCGAGCGCCTGCTCGCACCGGGCGGCGCCCACGACGACGCGCCCGACAAGGTGCCGGCGCGCCGGCTGCGCACGATCGAGCTGGCCGGCAAGCTGGCCATCCCCTTCACCACCGGCATCCTCATCGGGATCGGCGAGACTCCGCGCGAGCGCGTCGACGCGCTGCTGGCCATTCGCGACCTCCACGAATGCTACGGTCACGTGCAGGAAGTCATCATCCAGAGCTTCCGCGCGAAGCCGCGCATCCCGATGCGCGACGCGCCGGAACCGGCGCTGGACGACCTGCTGCGCGCGCTCGCTGTCGCGCGGCTCGTCCTCGGCGCCGACGTCAATGTCCAGGCGCCGCCCAACCTGAGCCCGGGCGCGTACGCGCCGCTGCTGGACGCCGGCCTGAACGACTGGGGCGGCGTCTCGCCGCTGACGCTCGACCACATCAATCCGGAGCGACCCTGGCCCGGTCTCGGCGCGCTACGGGCGGCGACGGAAGCCGCCGGCTTCACGTTCCGGGAGCGCCTCGCGATCTATCCCGAGTACGCCGCGCGACCCGAGTTCGTCGACGAGACGCTCCGCGCGCGCGTGGGCGCCCTCGTGGACGACGACGGCCTCGTCAAGGAGAGCCATGAGCACTGGCGACGCTGGTAGTCCCGGCGCAGCCCTCGACCGCGCAGCGCGCGACGTCCGCCGCGTGCTGGACGCGGCCCTCGCCGGGCGCGAGATCTCGGTGGCCGACGCCGACGTCCTCGCGCGCACCACCGGGCGCGACCTGGCGGCGCTCACGGTCACCGCCGACGAGCTGCGCCGCCGACAGGTCGGCGACGTCGTCACCTTCGTGGTCAACCGGAACATCAACTTCACGAACGTCTGCATCAAGCACTGTGGATTTTGCGCGTTCAGCCGCGATCACCGCGAGGAGGAGGGCTATCTCCTGCCCGTCGACGAGGTGGTGCGCCGCGCGCGCGAAGCGGCCGAGCTGGGGGCCACCGAGGTCTGCATCCAGGCGGGGCTGCCGCCCAAGCTCGACGGCCGCTTCTACATCGACCTGACGCGTGCCATCAAGGCCGCCCTGCCGGACATCCACATCCACGCCTTCTCGCCCGAGGAGGTGCTGTACGGCAGCGTGCGATCGGGCCTCCCCATCAAGGACTACCTGGCCGAGCTGAAGGACGCCGGCCTCGGCACGCTGCCCGGAACCTCGGCCGAGATCCTCGACCAGGAGATCCGCGACGTGATCGCGCGCGGTCGCATCACCGTGGATCAGTGGGTGGAGGTCATCACCACCGCCCACGCGCTCGGCATCCGCACCACCTCGACGATCATGTATGGTCACGTGGAGACGCCCGAGCACTGGATCCGTCACCTCGCGCTGCTGCGCGCGATCCAGAAGGACACCGGCGGCTTCACCGAGTTCGTGCCGCTGTCGCTCATCCATTCCGAGGCGCCGATGTACCAGAAGCGTCTCGTGCCCGGCGTGCGCGCGGGGGCGACCGGCGTCGAGGTCGTGCGCATGCATGCGCTGGCCCGGCTGCTGCTCGGCGCGTTCATCGCCAACGTGCAGTGCTCGTGGGTGAAGGAAGGGCCGAAGCTGATGCAGCTCCTGCTCGACGCCGGCGCCAACGACGTCGGCGGCACGCTCATCAACGAGTCGATCTCGACGTCGGCCGGCGCGTCGTTCGGCCAGCTGGTGGGCCCGGGCGAGCTCTGCCGCCTGATCCGTGACGCGGGACGCGTTCCGGCCGAGCGCGATACCCTCTATAGACGTCGGCGCGTGTACGGCGAGGGCGAGACGCCGGTCTCGCCGCTCGACGCGGTCGAGGACGCGGAGGCGCGCTTCGGCTCGTATCGTCGGCTCATCGCCTCGGGCGAGTTTCGGTTCCGACAGCGGTAGCCGTCATCGGGCGTTTGTGGTATCAATGCACTCCACATTCCACTCCACCGATCGACAGGAGGATCACCTGTGGCGAAGATGATGAGCAAGTCCGCCGTCCTGGCGCACCTCGCCGGCAAGACGAATCTCTCGAAGCGGCAGATCGGCGAAGTCTTCGACGAGACTCTCGCGCTCGCGTGCAAGGAAGCGAAGAACGGATTCGTGCTTCCTGGCTTCGGGAAGCTGGTGCTGGCGAATCGCAAGGCACGGGTCGGACGCAATCCGCAGACGGGTGAGCCGATCAAGATCCCGGCGAAGCGGGTCTGCAAGTTTCGTCTCGCGAAGAGCGTGAAGGACGCGGTGCTTGGGAAGAAGTAGGTCCCGTCGAGCCACACCGGACCTTCAACCTTCTTCTCCCGAGACCGGGCGGCCGTCCGCCCCTTCGCTCGCGTCGGCCACGCTCCCGCGCGTCTGGCAGGGCATCGGCTATCGTCCCCTGCCCGACGTCGCGGCGGCCCGACCGCTGTTCGACTTCGCGGCGGTGCCGTGGCCGGCCGCGCCCGACATCGCGCTCGCCTGGGGCGCCTGGACCGCCGGCGCGCGCGGCGAGATCCTCGTCGGCGCCCTGGTCGGCGAGCGCAGCCGCGCGGACGCGCTCCTGCACGGACCGGTCGTCCGCACGGACGCCGAGGCGCCCGCCGATCCGCTCGAGGTGGCCGCGCAGCTCGTGGGCGCCACGCTCGACCACGCCACCGCGCTCGGCCTCATCACGCTGTTCGCGCGCCCCGGCGGCCTCGATCGCGTGTGGGTTCGCTTCGGCTTCATCCCCGTCCCCGAGGTGACGCTGCCCGGCCCGCTGTCCGGGCGGCCGGGCGCCGGGCTCTACGCGTGGCGCGGCGGCAGCGCACTCTGGACGCTGCGCGAAGCCGTGGACCATCAATAGTGGGGGCCCCGATATGGCCCCCACACCCCCAGCGCTCGGAAGCGGCCCGGCACAGCCGAGCCGCTCCTCGATAGCGCGTGAGCGCGGCGTGCGGATCGCGGCACTCGCGGGCGGCACCGGCGCCGCCAAGCTCCTGCGTGGCCTCGCCGCCTGCGCTGACGCCGCCGCGCTGACCGTCATCGGCAACACCGGCGATGACGCCGAGATCTGGGGGCTGCACGTCTCGCCCGACCTCGACTCCGTCATGTACGCGCTGGCCGGGGTGCTCGATACCCGGCGCGGCTGGGGCCGCGCCGACGAGACGTTCCACTGCCTGGCCGGCATGGCGAGCCTCGGCGCGCCGACGTGGTTCGGGCTCGGTGACCGCGATCTCGCCACGCACATCGCGCGCACGCATGCCCTCGCGGAGGGCCGATCGCTGTCGGCGATCACCGAGACGCTTGCGCGTGGACTGGGCGTGCGCGCAAGGCTTCTGCCGATGAGCGACGAGCGCGTGCGGACCGTGATCCGGACGCCCGACGGCGCGCTCGCGTTCCAGGAATATTTCGTGCGCGACAAGGCGATGGTCGAGGTCGTCGGCGTCGAGTACGACGGGGCGGCGCAGGCACGCCCCGCGCCCGGTGTCCTCGAGGCGATCGCCGGCGCCGATGTCGTGGTCGTGTGTCCTTCCAATCCGATCACGTCGATCGGTCCCATCCTCGCCGTGCCGGGGATCGTGCAGGCGCTCGTCTCGACGCGGGCGGCGGTGGTCGGGGTGAGCCCCATCGTCGACGGCGGCGCGGTGAGCGGGCCGGCCGCCGCGCTCATGCGGGCCTGCGGCCTGCCCGTGTCGACGGTCGGCGTCGCCCGCGCCTACATGCCGTGGCTTCGGCGCCTCCTCATCGACGCGCGCGACGCCGGCGACACCGCGGATCTCGCTCGCCTGGGCGTGACCGCCGTCGTGACCGACATCATGATGCCGGACGGCGACCGTGAGCTCACCTTGGCGCGTCGTGTGCTGGACTCCGCGTGATCGTCGCCGCTGTCCCCGTGAAAGACCTCGAGAACGCCAAGCAGCGACTCATGCGCCTGCTCACGCCGGGCGAGCGCAGCGAGCTCGCGCGCGCCATGCTCGGGGACGTGCTGCGGGCGCTGAAGGCCGCGCGTCTCGATCGCGTGTGGGTGGTGACGCGCGAGCTGGCGGTGGCCATGATCGCGCATCCGCTCGGCGCACAGCCGCTGGCCGAGGAGGACAACCGCGGCCACACCGCGGCCGTGGCCCGCGCGCAGGCGGAAGCGGTGCAGCTCGGCGCGTCGGTCTTCATCACGGTGCCGGGCGACGTCCCGTGCGTCACCGCCGACGAGATCCGGGCGCTCGCGGAGGCCGCCGTCAGCGCGCGCGCGGCCGTCTTCGCCGCCTCGCGCTCCGGTCTCGGCACCAACGGCGTCGCGCTGAAGCCGCCGGACGCAATGCGGCTGCGGTTCGGCGAGCCGTCGTTCGACAATCACCTGGCGGCGGCGCGCGCCCTCGGTCTCGCGCCCCGCGTCCTCACGCTCCCCGGTCTGGCGCTCGACATCGACGCGGCCGATGACCTCGCCGCGCTCCTGGAGCGGCCGGCCGGGACGGAGACGCAGCGCCTCGTGTCGGGCTGGCGGCTGCCGGAGCGACTCGCCGCCGCCGGCGCCGTCCGACCCAGCTGAGCATGGCGCCGCGCTACGAGGTCATCGGCGTGGAGGGCATCGGCGAGGTGCGGCCGCACGACGACGTGGCGGCCATCGTCATCGCGGCGGCGGCGCGGCAGGGGACGCCGCTGCGCCGGGCCGACGTCCTCGTCGTCAGCCAGAAGATCGTCTCCAAGTCCGAGGGCCGACTGCTGCGGCTCGCCGACGTGACGCCGTCGGCGGTGGCGGCCGCCATGGCCGCGGGCCTCGGGCGCGATCCGCGGCTCGTGGAGGTGATCCTGCGCGAGTCCCGGCGGGTCGTGCGCATGGATCGGGGCGTGCTCGTCACCGAGACGCACCACGGCTGGGTCTGCGCCAACGCCGGTGTCGATCAGTCCAACGTCGACGCCGACATGGTCGCGCTGCTGCCCGAGGACCCCGACCGCTCGGCTCGCGCGCTCGGCGAGCGGTTCCGCGAGGCGGCCGGCGGTGACGTGGCCGTCATCGTCGCCGACACGTTCGGTCGACCCTGGCGCGAGGGCCTGACCAACATCGCCATCGGCGTGGCCGGCATGGCGCCCCTGAAGAGCTATCTCGGCGAGCGCGATCCGGCGGGCCGGCCGCTGCAGGCCACCATCCTGGCCGTCGCCGACGAGCTGGCCTCGGCGGCGGAGCCGGTGATGGGCAAGCTCGACCGCATTCCGGCGGCGATCATCCGCGGGCTCGTGGTGGCGCCGGATGACGGCAGCGGCAGCAAGTCGCTTCTGCGGGATCCCAACCGAGACCTCTTCCGATGAAGGACACTCGATGAACATCGCGATCCTCGGCGGCACCGGCAAGGAAGGCGCAGGCCTCGCCGCGCGGTGGGCCATCGCCGGCCACTCGATCATCATCGGCTCTCGCGATCCGGGCCGCGCGCACGACAAGGCCGTCGAGCTCCGCGACAAGGCGCACAAGATCGCGATCATCGGCCACGGCAACCGCGAGGCGGCGGCGCTCGGCGAGGTGGTGGTGGTCGCGCTGCCCGCCACCGGACTGGCCGTCACCCTGCCCGAGCTACGCGCGGAGTGCCGGGACAAGGTGGTCATCAGCACGGTGGTGCCGCTGACCTTCGGCGGCCCGCGCCTGTTCACGCCGCCGCCCGAAGGCTCGGCGGCCGAGCAGGTGCAGGCGCTGCTGCCGGACGCGCGCGTCGTCGCCGCCTTCCACCACATCGCCGCCCACGAGCTGTCGTCGACGGATCATCCGATCGAGTGCGATCTCCTCACCTGCGGGGGCGACGCCCACGCGAGGAACGTCGTCACCGAGCTCGGGCGGGCCATGGGTGTGCGTGCGCTCGACGTCGGTCCGCTCTCGAACGCGGGCGCCATCGAGGGCATCACCGCCGTGCTGGCCACCATCAACCGTCGCTACAAGCTCAAGAACTCCGGGATCAAGATCACCGGGCTGTAGGAGAGCCGCTCATGGGCGAGAGCGCCGTCATCGTGACCGAGCCGCACCTGACCGCCTTCCTCGTGGATGCGCTGCACGCGATGAAGATGCCGCGCGAGCGGGCCGTCATCACCGCCGGCCTCATGGTCCGCACCGATCTGCGAGGCGTCGACTCGCACGGCATCGACATGCTGCCGCGCTATCACGAGCTATGGCACACGGGGTTCATCGTGATGGACGCCGATCCCCTCCTCGCGCAGGACAGCATGGCCACCGGCCTCTACGACGGCGCCAGGGGACTCGGGCACTACGTGTCGACGCTCGCCATGCGGCTCGCCATCGAGAAAGCCCGAACGTACGGCGTCGGCGTCGTCGCCGTCCGCAACTCGGGCCACTTCGGCGCCGCCGCCAACTACTCCATGATGGCGCTCGCCCACGACATGATCGGGCTCAGCACGACGAACTCGCCATACGTAGCGATGGTGCCGACGTTCGGACGCGAGGCGAAGATTTCGACGAATCCGCTGTCGTTCGCGGCCCCGGCCGGACGGCACGCCCCGTTCGTGCTCGACATGGCCACCACCACCGTGGCCTTCGGCAAGCTCCGCCTGGCCAGCCGCTGGAGCAAGCCCATCCCGTCCGGGTGGGCGCTCGACGACAGCGGCGAGCCGACGACGGACGCCGACAAGGCGGTCAAGCATCGTCTGCAGACGCCGCTCGGCGGCACCCGCGAGCTGGGCAGCCACAAGGGATACGGCCTCGGGATGATGGTGGACATCCTGTCCGGCGTCCTCCCCGGCGCCGTGTACGGCGATCTCTTCTTCCGCACCGATCGCCGGGCGCGACGCCTCCAGGACGTCGGCCACTGCTTCGTCGCGCTCGACCCCGCGCGCTTCCGGCCCATCGACGACTTCAAGGGCGACATGGACGACTACTTCGACTCGCTCAAATCGACGCCGCGCGCCGAGGGGCACGACCGCATCTACGTCGCCGGCGAGCCCGAGGCCGAATCGGAAGCCCGCCGCCGCCGCGACGGCATCCCGCTCTCGCCGGCCCTCATCGCCCGCGTCGACGATATCGCTCGCCAGCTCGGCATCGCGCCTCTCTCGCGCGGGTAGCGCCGGGTTCCCATCTAGGCGCGCTGTGCGCGACTCACCGTGAGGCCGAGCCAGATCGCCAGGATTGCGAGGGCGAGCACCATCCGGTCAAGGCGGGCCATGGCGCGCAGCGGCCCGGCAGGATCGCCGCCGCCGCGGAGCGCTGCGCGCAGCAGCACGAGCTGCGCGAAGTCCCGCTGGGCCGCCAGCGCGACGGCGACGATCACGACCGCAAGCTTCCCCGCCAGCGCCAGGCCGGCGCCCGTCTGCAGGACTCGTTCGAGCGAGCCGAGCTGGGTCACGTTGTAGAAGCCGGTGAGCACGATCAGCGCGATGGCGGCCCAGGTCACCGGGCGCGCGCGCACCGCCGCTTCGGCAAACGATGCGGCGGCGCCGCGGCGCGCCGCCGGCAGGAGTGCGTGAGCCTGATAGATCAGCCCGCCGATCCAGACCACGACGCCGAGGACGTGCAGGAAGACGGCGGCGAGCGCCAGGCTCACCGGGTGAGCGCGGTCAGCGCGGCCGCGACGTCGGAGAAGTCGGTGAAGAGCAGATCGGGCGCGCAGGCGGCCAGCTCTGCGTGCGGATGAAAGCCGGTGGCGACGGCGACCGCGACGGCGCCACACGCGCGGGCACAGTCGACGTCGAGCGGCGTGTCGCCGATGATCGTCACGCGGTCGAAGGAGAAATCGCGGCCGGCCACCTGACGCGCGCGCTCGCAGGCGATCGCAGGCAGCCGCCGGCGGTCCATGCTGTCCGAGCCGTAGGCGCCGACGCGAAACAGCGGGAACAGACCGGTCGGGCGCAGCTTGACGCGGGCGCCGGCCTCGATGTTGCCGGTGAGGAGTCCGACCAGCGCGTCGTCGCGCGCCGCCAGCGAGCGGACGATCTCGGCGATGCCGGGCAGAACGATCACCCGTGAGCCGTCGCCGATCTGCCGGTCGAGCTGGATCGTGTACGCGTCGAAGCACGCCGACATGCCGGCCTCGATGACGTCGTCGGCGACGCCGGCGTCCCGCATGAGATCGAGGACGATGCGCGGATCGGTCTTGCCACGGAAGTCGTAGCGGTCGATGTCGCCCGCGGTGCCATACGTCTGCACCAGCGCCTGCTGCAAGGCAAGCCGCCCGGCGCCGCGCGCCGTGACCAGCGTGCCGTCGATGTCGAACAGGAACAGGCGCACTACGGCGCGAGACGGCGCAGCCGCTCGACGACGGCCGGCAGGGCGTCCAGCACGACGTCGATCTCGGCGCCGGTGGTCCAGCGACCGAGGGTGAAGCAGAGCGAGCCCTCGGCCTCCTCGCGCTCGCAGCCGATGGCACGGAGCACGTGCGAGGGCTCGCCGCTGGCCATGCTGCACGCGGAGCCGGTCGAGGCGGCCACGCCGCGCAGGTCGAGCTCGAGCAGCACGGCATCGGCCTTGACCCCGGGGATGACGACGCTGGCGTGGTGGGGTAGGCGCCCGTCGCCACGCGGTCCCGTGAGGCGTGCGCGCGGCACACCGTCGAGCACGCCGCCGAGGAGCCGGTCGCGCAGCGTCGCCAATCGCGCGACCTCGGGCGCGCCCTCGCTGCGCGCCAGGTCCGCGGCCACTCCCATGCCGACGATCGCGGGCAGATTCTCCGTCCCGGCGCGGTAGCCGCCCTCCTGCCCCCCGCCCAGCATGATCGGTGCGAGCGGGACGTCGCCACGGACCCAGAGGGCGCCGGCGCCGGGCGGACCGTAGAGGTCGTTCGAGGACAGCGTCAGCAGATCGATCGCGCACTCGTCCATGTTGAGGGCCACGCGGCCGGCGGCGCCGACGGCGTCGACGTGGAAGGGCACCGCCCGCTCGCGGGCGACGCGGCCGACCTCCCGCAGCGGCTCGAGCGTGCCGATCTCGCCGTTGGCGGCCATCACCGAGAGCAGGACGGTGTCCCCGCGCAACGCGGCGCGCACGGCGGCCGGATCGACCCGCCCCTCGCCGTCGACGGGCAGGTAGCTCACCGCGTAGCCGCGCTTCTCGAGGTGACGGCATGCGTTGAGGACCGAGACGTGCTCGACCGACGTGGTGACGACGTGCCGTCCGCCCGCGCGCTGCGCCAGTCCCCGAATGGCGAGATTGTTGGCCTCGGTGGCGCTGGCCGTGAAGATCACGCCGGCCGGCGCACCGCCGAAGAGCCGGCCCACCTTGGCGCGCGCGCCCTCGAGGGAGGCTCGGGCCTCGAGCCCAAGCGAGTGGGGCGCCGACGGATTGCCGACCCCGCCCTCCAGGAATGGACGCATGAGGGCGACCACCCGGGGGTCGACCGGCGAGAAGCCGCCGTAGTCCAGGTAGACGCGGGTGACCGCGGCGGCGGATCTACCGAGTCTTTCGGACGAGGAAGCGGAAGACCGGGCCATCCTTGTCAATCTCCAGGAGCTCGTGGCCGGTGCGAGCCGTCCAGCTGTGCATGTCGGCCTCGGAGGCGGGGTCGTCCGAGGTCATCTCGAGGATCTGCCCGACGTCCATCTGCTTCACCGCGTCACGGGTTTTCAGGATCGGCATGGGGCAGAAAAGGCCGATACAGTCGAGCTTTCGGTCCGCCACGATCGGCATAACTCTGTGAAAATTCTGACATTGACACTCACCGTCGGCAACAAGAATAATGGCCGATATGCCAGGTGACGACTCGCCGGACCTCGCCACCGCCGGGCGGCGTCTGAGGATCAAGATTCTCCTGGCGCTCATCCTCGCCTCCGGCGTTCCGCTTCTCGTTCTGGCCTACATCGTTCGCCTCGTCCCCCCCGCGGTCGGTGCCGACGTGATCGCTCTTCGGACCGTCCTGCTCCTCACCCTCGTCGGCGTCCTGGCCGGCGCTTACATCATCTGGGACATCGGCGGCACCGTGGCGCGCATGGCGCAGGTCATGGCCAGCGAGCAGGTCATGGGCGGCCTCGTCCGGCGCAACAACGAGGTCGGGACCCTGATGGGCTCCTTCAACAAGATGCTGACTACCATCGAGAACCAGGCGGCGGAGATCAACAGCTTCGCCACCCGGCTCGACGCGGCCTACAAGGAGCTCGAGTCCACCAACGCCCGCCTCAAGGAGACCTCGTTCAAGGACGAGGTCACCGGCCTCTACAACCGCCGCTTCTTCTCGCTGCGCCTGGAGGAGGAGCTCTCGCGCTATCGCCGGTTCAATCACCCCGTGTCGGTCGTGCTGCTGGATCTGGACGGCTTCAAGTCGGTGAACGACAGCCTCGGTCACGCGGTGGGCGACGACACGCTGCGCGACGTCGCACAGATCCTCATGAAGCACTCGCGCGGCATCAACGTGGTGTCCCGGTACGGCGGCGACGAGTTCGCCGTGCTCCTGGTCGAGACCTCGAAGGCGGGCGCCCGCCTCTACGCCGACCGTATCCGCGAAGTCGTCGCGAAGTACCCCTTCTCGCACGGCAAGATCCTCACCGCGAGCTTCGGCGTGGCGAGCCTGCCGGACGACGAGGCGGGCACGGCCGAGGACCTCTTCCGCTCCGCCGACGAGGCGCTGTATGCGGCCAAGAGGGCCGGCAAGAACCAGGTGGCCGCCGCGACGGGGTCACCGGCGAAGGTCCTATAACGTGGAGACTCCAAGGGACATCCTGATCGTCGACGACGATCGGCAGGTGCGCGACGTGCTGCACCAGATCTTTCTGTCCGCGGGCTACACGTGTCACCTCGCCGAGGACGGCCCGAACGGGCTCGAGGTCTTCGCCGCCGCGCGCCCGCCGCTGGTCGTCACCGACCTCAAGATGCCCGGCATGTCCGGCATCGAGCTCCTCGAGAGGATCCGCCGCACCGACCAGGACGCCGCCGTCATCGTGCTGACCGGCGCCGCCGACGTGAAGACGGCCATCGACAGCCTCAAGCTCGGCGCTCACGACTTCATCATGAAGCCGGTGAACGTCGAGGAGCTGCTCATCGCCGCCGACCGCGCCCTCGAGCGGCGCGAGCTGCTGATGGAGCGCCGCGCCTATCACGCGATGCTCGAGCATCGCGTGGAGCAGGCCACCCGCGATCTCTCCGCCGCCTACCACGAGCTCGAAGAGACGTACCGCAGCACGCTCGAGGCCCTCGGCTCCGCCCTCGACACGCGCGACATCGGCACCGAGGCGCACTCCCGGCGCGTGCACGGATATGCGCTGGCGACGGCCCGCGCCTTCGGGGTGGCGCCGCCGATGATGCGCGACCTCGCCCACGGCGTCCTGCTGCACGACATCGGGAAGATCGGCATTCCCGACGCCATTCTCCTGAAGCCTGGTCCGCTGACGCCGGAGGAATGGGTGATCATGCGGAGGCATCCGGAGATCGGCAAGCGGCTCATCGAGCGGATCCCGTTCCTGCGCGGGGCGGTGCCGATCGTCTACTCGCACCACGAGAAATGGGACGGCTCCGGCTATCCGCTCGCGCTCAACGGCGAGGACATCCCGCTCGGCGCGCGCATCTTCTCCGTGGTCGACGCCTTCGACGCCATGACCTTCGACCGTCCGTACTCGAAGGCCGTGCCGTTCGACGCGGCCAAGGCGGAGATCAAGCGGTGCGCCGGCACGCACTTCGACCCGGCGGTGGTCGCGGCGTTCTTACAGGTGCCGGAGGCGCTGCTCGAGGAGATCCGCCGCCGCAGCACCGAGCCCTGACCCCGCGCGCGTGAAGATCACGGCCGTCCGGGCCTCGTGGCTGCGCGCCATCATTCCCGCGGAGCGCGCCCACGTCAGCGACTTCGGCCGGAACGATTCCTTCAACACCTGCCTCGTGGAGATCGAGACCGATGCCGGGCAGACGGGTCTGGGTGAGGCAAAAATCGGCGCCGGCAATCTCGGCAACTATGCCGCGACGGTCGAGACGATCCAC
>JBIOXS010000014.1:0-9657 GCA_044869815.1 Candidatus Rokuibacteriota bacterium
CGCTCGGTCGGCGGCGGCGGAAAGGCGCCGATGAAGTGCTGACCGCCCGCGAGATGATAGATACGCTCGTTCGGGAGCGGCGGCACGTCCGCTCGTCCGTCCACCGACGTGTGGATCAGTGACGCCGCCCGTCCCCAGTACTCGTAGCCGGTGTTGGTGAAGAAAATCTTCGGCCGATGCTCGGGCGGGCCCGCCATGTGGCCGAGGAGCCCGTCGGCGATGCCGGTCTCCGCGTCGGTCTGGATCCGGGTCGTGAACGGGAAGAGATCCGTCGGATAGAAGAACGCCGAGAAGCGGTGGGCGTCCCGCGACGGCTGCGCGAAGCGATGGTTGAAGCTGCCGCGCCCGGCGCCGGCGGTGTGCACCAGCACGCCGTCGAAGACCTTGCGGCGCCCCTCGTCGGTATTGAACCCCTGGTAGAGGAAGTGGCGCAGGAACCGGCCGCTCTGCGAGACGCCGAACCCGAGCGCCGCCGTCACCGGGAACTCGGCCCGCGCGTCGTAGCGCGCGAACGAGACGATGTCGCGCACCGCGGCCAGCCCGACCCCGACCACCGCGGGGTCCTGCGCGCGGTAGACGAGCTCGTAGATCCGCCCCGGCTGAAACCCGCCCGCGAGGTGCACGTGGGTGGGATCGTCGACGACGCGGTCGCCGTCGAGCCGCGCGAAGCGCCACCGGTCGCGCGGCACGATCTCCCGTGGGCCGAGCCGCGCCGACCGGACGGTCAGGACGTTGTCGGAATGCAGCGGGTCGGCGACCGGATAGGCGACGTGATCGCGATGGGCGAGCGGCAAGGTCGTCGTCGCCCGCTCGACGGTCCAGTCGCTGCGCACGAGGCCCTCGATCGGACGGCCGTCCGCGCGAGCGACGGGCGCATGCAGCCGGAGGAGGCCGGGCTGCCGCGGGACGTCGAACTGCCAGCCGATCCAGATCAGCGTGAGGCGGAGGCGCGTGAGCAGCCGGTCGCCGAAGTCGTCGGCGGTGCTCGGGTCGAGGCTCCAGGCGCCGCGCGCGAAGTACGGCAGCAGCGCCTTGCCACCGCGATTGCTCACCTCGAGCAGCGCCGTCGATCCACGCGCGGGCGCCTGGCGGGGTCGCAGCACCATGAAGTCCGCCGAGGCCTCCACCCGCCCCTGAGCGTTGCGCGGCGCCCGCTCGAGGTCGACGATGCGCGCGTTGGCGGCGTGCGCCGGGTCGAGCTCCAGCTGCACCGTTCCCGCGAGCTTCTCGTACTCGCCGCCGAGCACGTCCTGGCGCGACGTCACGAGGACGCGCCGCACCTCCGCCTGCGCGAGCGTCGTCCACCCGAGCACGACGGCCACCACGAGCGCGAGCGCTGGGGTCATCGCCGCCCGTAGCTGATGCGATAGATGCGATCGCCATGGTCGTCGGAGACGTAGAGGCTGCCGTCGCGGCCGACGACGAGGTCGACCGGCCGCCCGATGACACGATCGCCCCGGCGCCAACCTCCGGCGAAGTCCTCGACACTCGCGACCTGTCCGTCCCGAAAGCGCACGCGAGCGATCGTGTAGCCGGCGGTCGGCAAGCCTGCCCGCGAGCCGTGGAGCGCGACGAGAAGATCACCCGCGTACTCGCGCGGGAACTGGCGGCCGGTGTAGAAGGCCAGCCCGAGCGGCGCCGAGTGCGGCGGGAGCTCGACCGTCGGCAGCGTCGCCCCGCGACAGTCGCGCGGACCCGGCCACATGGGATCCGGCCGCCAGACGCGGCGCTCGGCGAAACAGTGCGGCCAGCCATACGCCCCGCCCGCCCGCACTTCGGTCAGGTAATCGGGCGGCGCGCCGCCATTCGGCCAGTCGCGCTCGTTCACGGTCGTCCACAGCGCGCCCGTGGTCGGGTGAAATCCCAGCCCGACCGGATTGCGCAGTCCGCGGGCGAACACCTGCTCCCCCGAGCCGTCGGCCTCGTACCGCACGATGGCGGCGCGCCGCCCATCGCGCTCCTCGCACACGTCGCACGAGGAGCCGATCGCCACGTAGAGCCTGTCGTCCGGTCCGAAGACGATCGAGCGCGTCCAGTGATGCGCGCCGGGTGGCAGCCCGTGCACCACGACGCTCGGCTCGACCGCCTTCAGCGTCGCGCCATGATAGCGATAGCGCACGATGCGCCCCGTCTCGGCGACGTAGAGGTACCCGCGCCGGAACGCGAGGCCGTGCGGTCGCTCGAGGTCCGCGACGACCGTGACGGGTGCGCCACGGGCCGGAACGGCGACGACGCGGCCCTTGGCCGGGACCGAAACGAGGAGGACTCCACCGGGATCGAGCGCCAGGCCGCGCGCGCCGCCGAGGTTCTCGGCGAATACGTCGAGCCGAAAGCCGGCAGGCACGGCGATGGCGCGCGCCTCGGCGGCGCCGAGGCCGATGAAGAGCAGCGCGATCGCGATCAGCTGCACCACCGCCGTCGCCATCATAGCCCTTCGACCTTGACCGGCCAACGCGGCAACGGTATGCGTGAAGCGTGGCGCTGTGCGCTCGCCGCTGCGTCATCGTCGTCGTGCTGGGCCTGGCCCTCGTCGCCGCCGCGCCGGCACGGGCCGATCTCGTGCGTCTCCGGATCGATCCTGCCGAGAGCGCGCTGACGTTCCATGCCACCTCGCGCATCGTGAACGCCGACGGGCGCTTCCACCGGTTCGCCGGCAGCGTGACCGTCGACCCGCGGGACCCGACGACGGCCCGTGTCTCCGTCACCGTGGACGCCGCCTCGATCGATACGGCGAACGCTAGACGTGACACGCATCTCCGGAGCGCGGACTTCTTCTGGACCGAGCGATATCCGACGATCGTCTTCGAAAGCGTCGCCGCCGCCCGCGACGCCGACGGCGTGGCCGTCCTCGGCCGGCTCACGGTCCGCGGCGTGACGCGGGACATCCGCGTGCCGACAGCCGTGGAGCTCTCGCCGGAGGGTTTCGTGGCGCGTGGGCAGTTCGACCTCCGGCGCAGCCACTACGACATGACGTACCAGTCGAGGCTCAACCCGGTCGACGATGTCGTCCGGGTCAGCTTCGTGTTCCGCGGCGTTCGCGGGGAGTGAGGCCGGCGGCTATGCGGGCAGCGCCCGTGCGAGCAGGTCCACCAGCGCTGCGGCGTGGCGGTGATCGAGATCGCGTAGCGAGGCGTACTCGCTCACCTCGACGAGCCGGATGCGCGGATCGGCCATGATGACCTCCAGCAGCTCGGCCGCCTCGGTCAGACGGAACCCCTCGGCGTGCGGAAAATACGCGGCCGGCATCTCGTCCTTCTGCAGCACGTCGACGTCGAAATGAACCAGGATCGAGGTCGAGGGCGGAATGGCGTCGAGCGTCCGTTGCGCCGCCTCGCGCGGCCCCGCGCGGCGGACGTCCGCGAGCGACACCGAGCGGGTCTCCGATGCCGATGCGGACGGGCTGCTCCACCCCATCACCGTCACCTGCGAGGGCCGGAGCGGCGGTCCTGCCCAGAAGGGCGACCGGCGCGTGAGGAGCCAGACCGCGGCGGCGGCCGCGCTCTGGCAGCGCGTCGGATCGGGCTCGGCGTCGTCGAAGTCGCCGTCGACGTACAGGATGTGCACGTCCTCCCCGGCGCCGCGCATGAGCGCCTGCGCGGTGCCGACGACGATGCTGCAGTCACAGCCGACGAGCAGCGGCACCGCGCCCGGCTGCGCGAGATACGGGGCGACGCGCTCGCTCGCGCAGTCCCACGCGATGCGCGGCCCCGGCCAGCTCCTGATCGGCGGGATGGTGTGGTGCGGCAGATAACTCGGGATCGCCACATCCCCATCGTCGACGGCACGGCGGCCGGCGCGCTGCAGACGCGGCACCAGGCCGGCATCGCGATATGCCTGCGCGTCGTTTTCGCTCCCGGGGTACAGCGAGCCCGTCCGCAGCGGCACCCCGAGGACGTGATAGCTCCGCGCCATTGTCAGAAGTCTACGTTATCGAGGCGCGCCACGGCTTTGCCGGGGCGCTGTCATCAAATCTCCAGGAAGCGCTGCTGGATCGTCGGATCCTTGCGGAGCTCGTCGGGCGTGCCCTCGAACTGGATGCGCCCCTGGTCCATCACGTAGAGACGCCGGGACAGGGCGAGCGCCACCTCGAGCGTCTGCTCGACGAGCAGGACCGTGGTGCCGCCCCGGTTGATGGCGGACAGGATGTCGGTGAGGTTCTGCACGAGGATGGGCGCCAGGCCTTCCGTCGGCTCGTCCACCAGCATCAGCGCCGGCTTGGCGACCAGCCCGCGCGCGATGGCGAGCATCTGCTGCTCGCCCCCCGAGAGAAAGCGGCCGCGGTGGGCGATGCGTTCCTCGAGACGCGGAAAGAACCGAAAGACCTCGGCCATGCGCGGCGTCGCCTCGTCGCGCGAGCCGCCGGCGCCGAGCACGGCCAGGCGCAGGTTCTCCCGCACCGTGAGGTTCGGCAACACGCGGCGCTCCTCCGGGATCCAGGCGATGCCGCGGCGCACGATCTGGTGCGTGTCCAGGCGCGTGAGATCCTCGCCGCGCAGGTGGATGCGGCCCCGCGCCGCCCGCGCGATGCCCATGATGGACAGCAGCGTGGTCGTCTTGCCGGCGCCGTTACGGCCGATCAGGCTCACCACCTCGCCCACGCCCACCGTCAGCGAGACGCCCTGGAGCACGTGGGCTTCGCCGTAATAGGTGTGGACGTCCTCGAGCACGAGCAGGGCCATCAGCGCACCGCGCCGAGATACGTCCGCTGCACCCGCTCGTTGGCGCGGATCTCGGCGGGCGAGCCGTCGGCGATGACCTGGCCCTGATGGAGGACGGTGATCCGATCGGAGATGCGCATCACGAGCTTCATCTTGTGCTCGACGAGGATCACGGTGCGGCCCGCCGTGAGCTCGCGGATCAGCCGCATCGTCTCGTCGGTCTCTTCCGGACTCATGCCCGCCGTCGGCTCGTCGAGCAGCAGCAGCTCCGGATCGGAGGCCAGCGCGATGGCCATTTCCAGGTGTCGCTTCTCGCCGTGCGACAGGTGCGCCGCCAGCAGCGCCGCCTTGCCGGCCAGCCCGACCGTCTTCAACAGCGCATGCGCGCGGTCGGAGACGTCGAGCAGCCGGTCCGCGCGCGACCAGAAGTTGAACGACTGCATCCAGCCCTGCACCGCCACGCGGACGTTCTCGTGGACGGTCAGATGCGGGAAGACGTTCGTGATCTGGTACGACTTCGTGATCCCGAGCCGCGCCACCGTGTGCTGCGGCAGGCCGGTGATGTCGCGCCCCTTGAACCACACGCGTCCGGCCGACGGCGCCATCTCACCGGAGATCAGGCGAAAGAACGTCGTCTTGCCGGCGCCGTTCGGCCCGATGATCGAGCGCAGCTCGCCGGCGACCACCGTCATGTCCACTCGATCCACCGCGATGAGGCTGCCGAACGAGCGGGACAGCGCCTCGGTGCGCAGGAGGGCGTCGGGCATGACGCGCAGATAGCACGCGGCCTTTCAACGTGTCAAGCAACGCGCCCGTATGGTATAGCTGGCGCGATGTCCTCGATTCCGCTGCCGCCGCTCACGCGCGACGCTGGAGTTCCAGTGAGCCCGGTGCCGGCGCACGACGCCATGCCGGACACGCGTGGGATGAACTTCTACACCGCGGATCCGAATCTCGAGTTCGTCTGCTCCACGGTCATGGAACCCGACGTCCTCGAGCGGGCGCGACCGCGTCTGGTCGACCTCGGCGCGGTCGCCGGCGGCGAGCTCGACGCGCTGGCCGCCCAGGCCGACCGTCACCCGCCCACGCTGCGCGCCTACGACGAGCGCGGCCGCCGCGTCGACGAGATCGTCTTCCATCCCGCCTACCATGCGATGGAGCGGCTGGCGTTCGCGCGGTTCGGCCTGGCCGCGATGTCGCACGTTCCCGGCGTGCTCGGCTGGCCGGGCTCGGTCCCGCACGTCGTCAAGTACGCGCTCTCGTATCTCTTCGCCCAGTCCGAGTTCGGCCTGCTGTGTCCCGTCAACATGACCGACTCGACGGCACGGATCGTGGCGCGCTTCGGAAGCCCCGAGCTGCGGGAGCGCTATCTGCCGCGGCTGACGACCACCGTGTACGAGGAGCTATGGCAGGGCACGCAGTGGATGACCGAGAAGACGGGCGGCTCCGACGTCGGAGCCCTGACGACGGTGGCGCGCCGGGATGCGGACGGCACCTGGCGGCTCTGGGGCGACAAGTGGTTCTGCTCGAACGCCAACGCCGCCATGGCGCTGACGCTCGCGCGGCCGGAAGGCGGCGCCGCCGGCACCCGGGGGCTGGGGATGTTCCTCGTGCCGAGGCACCTGCCCGACGGCGCCAGGAACGCGTGGACGATCAACCGCCTCAAGGACAAGCTCGGCTCGCGCTCGATGGCCACCGGCGAGGTCACCTTCGACGGCGCCGTCGCCTACGTGGTCGGCGACGTGGCGCACGGCTTTCCGCAGATGATGGAGATGGTGAACGCCTCGCGGCTGTCCAACGCCATGCGGGCGGCCGGCATCATGCGACGGTGCCTGCTCGAGTCGATCGTGCACGCGCGCGGCCGCCAGGCGTTCGGCGGTGCGCTGTTCGACAAGCCGTTGCTCCGCCAGATCCTGCTCGAGATGCTGCTCGACACCGAGGCCGCTGTCTCCGTCGTGCTGAACGCGGCCGTGATGTTCGACGCGGGGGACGCCGGCGGCATGGACGCGCGCCGGCTGCTCCGGCTCGTCACGCCGGTGGCGAAGGGCTGGATCACCGCCCGCGCCCGCAGCGTCGCCGGCGAGGCCATGAACGTGCGCGGCGGCAACGGGTACGTCGAGGAGTGGGTGAACGCGCGGCTGCTGCGCGACGCCTACCTCGGCGCCATCTGGGAGGGTTCGACGAACGTGGTCGCGCTCGACGTGCAGCGGGCGATCCTCAAGGATGGCTGCCTGGCGCCGTTCGCCGCGTTCGTGGCGGCGCGGCTCGATGCCGTGCACGAGCGCGCGGCCAAGCCGGCCGCCGATCTGGTGCGGGCCGCGCTCGCGGACGTCCAGCGGCGGGCCACCGCCTGGCCTCAGCGTGAGGCCGCAGAGCGCGAGCTCGACGCGCGCGCGGCAGCCGAGACGCTCTACCACCTGCTCGCCACGGCGCTGCTCCTCGAGGAAGGGCAGACGCTCCGCCAGCGGCGCGCCGACTTCCGCAAGCTCCTGGTCGCCACCCTGTACGCACGCCGCTGGCTGGCCCCGGCGACGCCCGGCGTGCCGCCGTATTCCTCACGCACCCTCGCGCACCTCGAGCGGCTGGTCGACTGGCACCCGATCGCGGTCGACGCACTCGCCGGTGATCCGGCCGGCCACTGCTGACCACGGCCGGGAACTCGGGGCCGGTCGGACGGTCTAACGTGCAGGAGGCAGCACTCGTCGCCCGACTGCGCCAGGGTGACCGGCGCGCCTTCGAGGAGCTCGTGATCACGTACCAGCACCGTGTGTTCGGGGTCGCCCTTCGCATGCTGGGGACCCGGGCGGAAGCCGAGGAGATCGCCCAGGAAACCTTCCTGCGCGCGCATCGGGCCCTGCCGGAATTCCGCGGCGAGGCGCGCCTGCACACGTGGCTCTATGCGATCGCCTCCCGCCTGTGCCTGAACCGCCTCGCCTCGCCGGATCGGCGTCTGGTCCGCGGCGACGACGAGGCGCTGGCGGCGGCGGCGAGCGACGAGCCCAGCGCGGCGGCCCGTCTCGAGCGCTCGGAGCGCGACGCCGCCGTGCGCGAGGCCATCGCCGCGCTGCCCGAGGAGCGCCGGATCGTCGTGGTGCTGCGCGACCTTGAGGGGCTGTCCTACGAGGAGATCGGCGAGGTGCTGGCGCTCGAGCCCGGCACCGTGCGCTCGCGGCTCCATCGCGCGCGCCTCGATTTGAAAGCCAAGCTGGAGCGCTTCACCGAATGAACTGCCACGACGCTCGCGAGCTGTTCTCGGCGCTGATCGACGAGACACTGACGCGCGAGGAGCGCGCGGATGTCTACGGGCACCTCGCCACCTGCGCGGACTGCCGGCGCGAGCTCACCGCCATCGAGCGCACGGTGGCCCTCGTCCGGGGCACGACGCCGGCGCGGGCGCCGGTGGGCTTCGTCGACGGCGTGGTGGCCGCGGTGCGCCCGACACCGTGGTACGTCCGCGCCGGCCGCGCCATTCTGCTGCCGTGGCCGGTCAAGTTGCCGCTCGGGGCCGCGGCGCTCCTCCTCGTCGGCGGCCTGGCCGTCCTGCTGTTCCGCGGCACGCAGGAGCAGCAGCGCGCGTCCTACGACGCGAAGGAGTCGCCGGGGCTCGCCGATCGCAGCGCCCCGCCGGTGCCGGCGGCGCCGCCGGCCACGTCGGCTCCCGACGACACCGCCGTCGCCTCGCGCCTCGAGCAGGAAGCGAAACAGGAAGCCGCGCCGGCGGAGCCGCTTCGACGCGACGAGGCGCCGGCGGCGCCGGAGGCGCGCCAGAAGTCGCTGGGCAAGCGCGCGGCGACGGAAGCGCTGTCGGCGGCGGCCGCGCCCGACGTCGTCGCCCGGCTCACCGCACCTGATCGCGACGTGGCCGAGCGGGCGCTCGCCGCGCTCGTCGCCCGGCTGGCGGGCACCGTGACCGGCCGCCGCCTCGACGGCGACATCCCGATGATCGAGCTCGTGATTCCGCGCGAGCGGTACGATGATTTCACGCGTGAAGTCGGGCGTCTCGGCACCTTCCGGGTCGAGTCCGAGTCCCCCGCCCCCTCCGGCACCGTCCGGATCGCCGTCCACCTGGCTTCCTGAGCGGCCGGGAACTTCCACGCCGTCGCCCGGTCTAACGGGCAGAGGCAGGGATTCGATCGCCCGGGAGGCTCGACATGAAACGGCTCGTCGCAGTGCTCTTGCTCGTCTGCGCGCCGGCCACGCCGGCCGCCGACGGCGCCACGCTGGCGGTCGGCGGCGCCGCGCAGACCGACGTGATGGTGACCGTCTACAACGGAAATCTGGGGCTCGTGAAGGACGTCCGCCAGGCGCAGTTCCCGGCCGGCATCCACGAGATCCAGTACGCGGACGTGGCCTCGCTGATCGATCCCACCAGCGTGCATCTGAAGTCGCTCACGGAGCCGGCGGCGCTTCGCATCCTCGAGCAGAACTACGAGTACGACCTGCTGTCGAGCGACAAGCTGATGGAGAAGTACGTCGGCAAGAAGGTCCGTCTCTATCAGTCGGACGGCACGTACAACGAGGCCACGCTGCTCTCCACCGCGGGGCCGATCTTGGAGATCAACGGCCAGATCCATCTCGGCCACCACGGCCGGCTCGTGTTGCCGTCACTGCCGGACAATCTCGTGGCCAAGCCCACCCTCGTCTGGCTGCTGCGCAACCAGACGGCGGCGCCGCAGCGCGTGCAGGCGTCCTACCTGACTCGCGGGCTCAACTGGAAGGCCGACTACGTCATGGTGGTCGACGCGAGCGAGACGATGAGCGATCTCACGGGCTGGGTGACCATCGACAACAAGAGCGGCGCGAGCTACAGGAACGCCGCGCTCAAGCTGGTGGCCGGCGACGTGAACCGCGCGGAGGAGGGACGCCGCGTGCCGCGCGCCCTCGAGCTGGCGTCCAAGGCCGCGTCGATGGCCGACGCCTCGCGCGACTTCAAGTCCGAGGGCTTCTTCGAGTACCACCTCTACACGCTCGACGGGCGGACGACGCTCAAGGACAACCA